>JAISRX010000015.1 GCA_031273395.1 Bacteroidales bacterium
GGGGTCGCACAACATACCGGTTTTGATGTCGAAGACATCATATGTTTATAGAAAATCGAGATTGTGTTTCCATTCGACCCCGTCGGGGTCGCACAACATAGACGTACATTGCTTCTATAAACATGCGACCTCTTCGGGGTCGTATCTGTCTTTACATTCGGGAAACAGCATCTTACATCCGGGAAACAGCATCTTACGTCCGGGAATGAGCATCTTGCGTCCGGGAAACGGCATCGTGCTGCGAGGAAACGGCTTCGTGCGATGAAGAAACGGCTTCGTGCTGTGAGGAAATGGCATCGTGCTGCGAGGAAATGGCTTCGTGCTGCGAGGAAATGGCTTCGTGCGATGAAGAAACGGCTTCGTGCTGTGAGGAAATGGCTTCGTGCGATGAAGAAACGGCTTCGTGCTGCGATGAAACGGCTTCGTGCTGCGATGAAACGGCTTCGTGCGCTGAGGAAACGGTTTCTTACGATGAAGCAATGGCTTCGGTGAGGAAAATAAAGCCTATTCGGGCTAAAACCGGCATACTTTATTTATTTCATGCTTCCCCGTTATTTTTTTTCGGAAGAGAGCAGCGCCACAACTCCGTTGGTGCAGGAGTACAGGCAACGGTCGCTGGAAAGCGGAAAAACCGTATTGACCAGCGAATTGGATACCTTTCTGCGCCAAAGCAGTTTTCCCGTTAAGGATTCCACAGCAAACACTTCCCCTTTCATGGTGCTGCAAAAGACGACGCCATCCTTTTCCTGAGGCATGGAAGGCGCAAATTCATATCCGTAGCCAATGAAGGTTGCCCACACTTTTTTCACTTTTTTGTGCTTTGCGGAAAAACAAACCAGACTGTCGTTCATGGTTTTGGAGAATACCCGCGCCGAGTCTGCCGACAATCCCACCGTTTCCCTCACGGTAGACTGACGGGTGCGCCATACCTCCTCGCCGGTTTGCAGATCAATGGCGGTTAGCGCTCGGTCGGGCGCCGCAATAAACACTTTTCCGCCGGTTGCCACAGGCCATACCGCAGCCGGCGAGAAATGCAGCCGCGTATGATTTCCGTTCCATTTCCAGAGCAGCGTGCCGTCGGTTTTCCGCAAGGCATACAGATAATTGTCCCATGCGCCGAAAATCACCTTGCCGCCATACAGTAACGGGCGTGTTTCCACGTAGCCGGATATGCCGTCATACTGCCATATTTCCTTTCCGCTGTGCAGGTCGATGGCGCGGAAAATGTGGTCGCTCGCCCCGATATACGCCACGCCGTCCGCAACGGTTGCCGCGCCCAGCACCGCTTCCTGCGCCGCCACTTTCCACTGCAACGCTCCGTCGGCGGCGTTCAGGCAATAAATGTGCCGGTCGGTCGATCCGAACACCACCCGCCCGTCGCTCACCGCAGCCGTACCCACTATCCGGTTGCCCGTCCGGTACTGCCACGCGAGCTTGCCGTCCCGGGCGTCGATGCAACTGAACACGCCCGTATCGTCGCCGATATATACATAGCCGTCCGCCTCTACAGGCGATGCGTAAACGGCAGCGTCCAGCCGACACTGCCACACCTCCTCCACAAACGGATACTGAGCGTTGAGCGAATAGTCGGGACGTTCGTATGAAACAACGTCCTTCGCGCTGCGGGTTTCGCCGAGCGAATAACCGCCGCGCCGCTGCAAATCGGACGCTCCGGTAATTTGACGGTATGCAAGGATGGAATCGCCGGTGATCTCAAAAACGGTGTACCCGCCTGCCGGTTCGCTGCCTCTCAGCGTAGAGCGGTTAATGAAGGCGGGGATGCCGTCGTAGGCGCACAGTTTATCCGCATGATGATGCCCGCCGAGAACAGCCCGTATATTGTATGTCCGCAGCAGGTCGGTAGCCTCGTACCAGTTGTCCGTATCGTCTTTCTGCAACGGGTAGTGGGTGGTAATGATCGCCGGTTTCTTTTTGCCCCACTGTTCCAGATCGTGCGCAAGCCTGTTCAGGTCCTGCGGCGTCACATGTCCTTCCGCCATTCTGATCACCGGACCGGTATTGAAGCCGAGAAAGAGAAATCCGCGGTATTCGAACCTGAAATAGTCCGATCCGTAAATGTCCGCAAAATCGGTGGCGCCGGACTCGCTCCATTTGGTGTCGTGATTGCCCGGAGTGATGTAATACGGAATATTCAAGCGGTCGAGGATCGTTTTGGCGGTTTGCAGCGAACGACGGTCGCCGTTTTCGGTGATATCGCCCGACACAATCACAAAACCAAGCCCTTTCGTCCGGTTGATCTGTTCAACGGCATTCGCCAAGTCTTCCTGCGCGGCGGACGACTTTTCGGAAATATGCAAATCGGTCAGCAAGGCAAACCGGAAAGACCCTTTATTGCAGGAGCATAAAAGGGATACAAACAATAAGGTATAAATCAAGCGTTTCATAAATCAAACTGATATTAGGGAGGCAAAATTACATCAAATTTCCGAATTACTTTAAAAATATTCACTACCTTTGTCTTTTTATTTTTGTCAAATTCGTCATCATACGTTGAAATCAGGAAGCAATGACAACGCTGCCGTCATGAAGCAGGCGTCCCGTCAAGGATAACATGCGGATGGAAACCCTCCCTCCCTCCTCCCCTCTCTGTCAGCCGGCTATTGTCCGTTGTGCACCTGAAAACGACCTTATATATAATGTAATGAAATTTTTCAAGTACTTTTTGGCGACCCTGGCAGGCAGTCTTGTCGCCTTGCTGCTGATGCTTTTTATTGTGGCGGGCATCTTTGGGTCAATGGCTTCATTGGGCGATCAGCCGGTGGTAATACGGGAGAATACGGTATTGAAAATAGAGTTGCATGCGGCGATTGCCGAACGCGCCCCCGAACGCCTTATTCCTTCGTTCGATTTTCTCTCGCTGCAAACGCAGCAGGTCATGGGTTTGAACCGGATACTGTCGGCTATCCGGAATGCCAAAGACGACAGCCGGATAAAAGGCGTCTATCTGAACCTGACGACCGTCTCGGCAGGCTATGCCACGGTGGAAGAAATACGGAACGCGCTGGCGGACTTTAAGGAGTCGGGGAAATTCATTGTCAGCTACAGCGATTTTTATACGCAAAAAGCCTATTACCTTGCCAGCATTGCCGACAGGATTTATATGAACCCGATGGGCGATTTCCCGTTGAAAGGAATCGGTTCGCAAGTGCTTTTCCTGAAAAATGCGATGGAAAAACTGGATATTGAAGCGGAAATCATCCGTCACGGAAAGTTCAAAAGCGCAGTAGAGCCGTGGATGCAGGACAGGATGAGCCATGAAAGCCGCGAGCAAACCCGCACGTACATCAACGCTATTTGGGACTGGGTGGCAGACGGCATTGCCGGCGCGCGCTCGCTGGACAAGCAGCAAATGAACGAATGGATAGACCGTCTGGAAGTCTTTGAAGCCCGTTCGGCAATGACAAAAGGATTGCTGGACGGCTTGACGTATGAGGACGAAGTGTTGAAGGAACTGGCGGAGTACAGCGAGGCAGGGTCGGAGGAAAACCCGTCGTTCGTTTCGCTTTCCGACTACATTAAGGAGCATGAACGGGCAAGCATGCCCGCAACGTCCGTCGATAAAATAGCCGTGATCTTTGCCGAAGGAGACATCGTCATGGGCAGCGGTCATGTTTCGGAAAGCATCACGTCGGGAGGATTGACAAACAGCATCCGCGAGGCGCGACAGGACAGTTCCGTCAAAGCCATCGTGCTGCGGATCAATTCGGGCGGCGGCAGCGCGCTTGCCTCCGAAATCATCAGCCGCGAAGTGCGGCTGGCTGCCGACGTGAAGCCGGTGATCGCATCATTCGGCGATGTGGCGGCTTCCGGCGGTTATTACATCGCTACGCAGGCAGACATCATTGTTGCCGATCCGACCACCATCACGGGGTCTATCGGCGTTTTCGGCATTATCCCGAACTTCAGGAATTTTATGGATAAAAAACTCGGGCTGACCTTCGACGGCGTGACCACCCACCGCTATTCCGACGCGGGCAATCCGATGCGTCCGCTGAGCGCCGAAGAACGGACTATCCTCCAAAAACATGTGGAAAACATATACGATACGTTCCTTGTGCGGGTGTCAACAGGGCGCAACATGCCGAAAGAAACCGTTGACGAGATGGGGCAGGGGCGCGTGTGGAGCGCCGTGGATGCGAAACGGCTGGGGCTGATCGACCGTTTCGGCGGGCTGAACGAGGCAGTCCTCATTGCCGCGGAAAAGGCAGGACTGACCGATTATGCCGTTAAGGAACTGCCGGAACGGCGAACCATGCTGGAAATACTCCTTTCCGGTCTCGCGGAAGAAGCGAAGATGCGGGCTGTACGCGCGGAAACGGGCGAATATTACAAATATTACCGGCAACTGAAAAGCATGGCGCAGATGCAGGGCGTACAGGCTAAAATGCCTTGCGAAATAGAACTGTATTAATGGCGGGTCGCCGGCTGTAAATCGAATTAAAAATAAAAATGGACATAGTATTGATAGGTTACGGGAAAATGGGCAAGGCGATAGAAAGCATTGCCGTTGAACGCGGTCACCGCATCGGCGGGATCATAGACGTCGATAACCGCGAGGAATTTACTGCCGAAAACCTGCAAAAAGCGCAGGCGGCAATAGAATTTACGGGTCCCCTGACGGCGTTTGAAAATGTTGTCAGGTGTCTGGAATACGGTTTGCCGGTTGTTTGCGGCTCTACCGGATGGTACGGAAGGCTGAACGAGGCAAAACAGCTTTGCGCCGCACGGGGCGGTTCCATGTTGTGTGCATCGAATTTCAGTCTGGGGGTGAACATCTTTTTTGAACTCAACCGCACGCTCGCAAGGTTAATGAAACGGTTTCCCGAATACAGCGCCGGCATAAAAGAGATACACCACCTGCGGAAACTGGACGCGCCCAGCGGCACTGCCATCACGCTGGCGGAAGGCATCATGGACGAAAACCCCGACGTCAAAGGCTGGGAACTCGACGGCGACGGGCAAAACGGCATACTGCCCGTACATGCGGTACGCGAAAACGACGTGCCCGGCACGCATACGGTAAAATATGCGTCGGATATTGACGACATCGAAATCACCCACACCGCTCATTCTCGGCGGGGATTTGCCCTGGGGGCGGTGCTGGCTGCCGAGTATATCCACAGCAGGAAGGGCATTTTTTCCATGAAAGACCTGATAGGATGAAGATACTTGTTATAGGAGCGGGCAACATGGGCGCGTGGTTTGTAGAATCGTTCTGTCTGGAACATGATGTAGCCGTTTTTGATACCGACAGGCGGAAACTGCGCTACTTTTTCAACGCCCACCGTTTTGTCACTTTCGAGCAGATCGGCGCATTCCTGCCGGAGATGGTCATCAATGCCGTCAGCCTGCAACACACCGTTTCGGCTTTCAACGACCTGCTGGCATACCTTCCGGAAGAATGTATCCTGTCCGATATTACCTCGGTAAAAAACGGATTGCAGGATTACTATGCGCATCTGGGACGGCGTTTTGTGTCCACCCACCCGATGTTTGGACCCACCTTCGCAAGCCTGAAGGAATTAAGCCGGCAAAACGCCGTGATCATCAGCGAAAGCGATGAGGAAGGCAAACGGTTTTTCCGTGATTTTTATGCTTCGCTGCACCTGAACATCTACGAATATTCGTTTGAGCAGCACGATCAAACGATGGCTTATGCCCTGTCGGTGCCTTTTGCCTCCACAATGGTGTTTGCCGCCTGCATGAAGCATCAGGAAGCGCCCGGCACCACTTTCAAAAAACATCTGGATATTGCCCGCGGGCTGCTCTCCGAAGACGACTATCTGCTGAGTGAAGTGCTGTTAAATCCGCATACCCTGCCGCAGATGGAAAAAATACAGGACAGGCTCTCCGCCCTGCTCGAAATGATTCGCGGCAGGGACACCAAAGCCCTGCATCACTTCCTGCAGGAACTCCGCAACAACCTCATTGATCATCGGACGCGGGAATAAGCTGTGTAGAGACGCGGCGCGCCACGTCTCTGCATCACCACGACCGTAGGGGCAGGTCTGGCGCCTGCCTTCAATGGAAACGATACAAGGGCGGGAGCAAGACCCGCCCCTACCCTCAAAAAAATCATTTTCTAACTTCCTCTCCTGCAAGCTAAAGAAAATTTTTTTACCTTTTTTTTGCAGCAAGGAGAACAATTGTGAAAAAATTGTGTTATGTTTGCCCCGTTTTTGGAAATTTTGCTTCGGGGTAAGAAGCAGAAAAAAGTAAAACATGATTAAAAATACGAAATGAAGTTATTTTCTCACATACTGTCCGCCGAATGGTTGCCGAAAGATACGGGAAATCTTTCGACAGGTATTGTCGCGTCCGCTGATCATCAGGCGTTCGCGTGCTTTCGTGTGACCATTGCAGAGAGAGAGAGAGAGAGAGAGAGAGAGAGAGAGAGAGAGAGAGAGAGAGAGAGAGAGAGAGAGAGAGAGTAAATCAGGCAGTTACGTATCGTACGCACGCGCGTATTATAATAATATATATACAATATACAATAGCCGCACCATGCTTTTTGCATGGGCGGCTTTTTCGTGTTCTAATGCAAAGGAGGATACACGGGAAATGAACGGCTGCCTTACAACGCTTTGCGCAAATCCAAACCGGAACGGGAACATACTTGCGACTATTGGCGCAAGTCCAAACCGGAAGCAAAACACGCTTGCGACAGTTGGCGCAAGTCCAAACCGATGCGGGAACATACTTGCGACTATTGGCGCAAGTGAGATTTCCAACGCAAAGTGCGCAAAGCATTTTCGCAAAGTTCGCAAAGGGAATCATGTTAACAATACATACCGCATTCGGTTGAGTTTTGAGTTTTCGTGCCCCGCACTGCGCTTCGCTTGTACGGGGTTATCAAAAGGCAACCCCTGTCGGGGTTGTGCACAGCCCTGCATAGACGTAAAACGCC
>JAISRX010000092.1 GCA_031273395.1 Bacteroidales bacterium
GTGTTACCGGTTTTCGTTGCCCGCAGGTCGGAGACCTGCGGTTATGAAAATCTGTCCTTTCAGGACAATTAACCTGCAAACGATACAGTTATAAGTTATTAATTTTTCATTCCTTAAGATACATCCTATTATATATGCCGGGATAAAAAAGTAAGAATACTACGGGCATATTATATATGCCGGACTAAAAAAATAAAAATATTACGGGCATATTATATATGCCGGACTGAAAAAGTAAAAATATTACGGGCATATTATATATGCCGGGTTAAAAAAAGTAAACATACTACTGGCATATTATATATGCCGGACTGAAAAAATAAAAATATTACGGGCATATTATATATGCCGGAATAAAAAAGTAAAAATATTACGGGCATATTATATATGCCGGGTTAAAAAAGTAATAATATTACGGGCATATTATATATGCCGGGATAAAAAAGTAAAAATACTGCGGGCATATTATATATGCCGGACTAAAAAAATAAAAATATGATGGATAGTTAAATGATGTTTCTATAATATTTTATGCATATATAAAACTCCTTCGGGGTTTCGGGCAGGGAAGGCGACGTCCGCATCATCCCCGCACTGCGTTTTGCCTGTGGCGGGGTTATCGAAAGGATCATCCCCATAGGGAGCATGCGAAACGATTACGCCGCATCGTCATTCCCCCTCCTGTTTATTACTTGAATTTCTGCGGGATGTGATACACGGAAATGTCTTTTACTTCCGCGCGTTTGCGCCATGCGGTATCCATTGCATTTTTCCCGTGTTGCAGCCAGTTTCCCTTGAGGTGGGTGAACTCGTTGCCCGGCAGCAGGGTTTTTTCCATGGAATATTCGAGCATCAAACCGTCCTTGCGTATGGGGATGATCCGGAAAGTATCGCATACTCCCGTCATTGTGGTGTCGGAACGCCACCAGTAGAGGGCGACATGCGGATCGACGGAGCTGTCTTCGGGATAGATGCGTATTTTTGCTTTTATCACATATTTCCCTACCCCTTTCAACAGTATGTTGACAGGCACCGTATCGCGTGCGCCGTCAGCCGGCAGTTGCACCGCAGACCGTCCCGTCCACAGTTCGGACGGCGGGTCGAGTTCTTCCGCCACCGCCTGCTCCATTTCGCTCAGCCGTGCGATCACTTCGTCGAGTATGTCCTGATACTGGTCGGGGTGGGCGCAATACCACGAGATCGTACTGTCGAACTGCGCCCATTGGTATCCGTGGCGATCCACAATGTGATGATGATACGGGATGGTGTCCTTCCAGCGGGCGTCGGGGATACCCTCGGAAGAGAAATAGGATTTTGAGAGCGCTATTTCCGTGAGTATCTCCGTCATTTCTTCTTTCGGTATCCTGTCGCTGCAGGCAATCAGGAGCGTCAGCCACAGCAGCGGAAAATACCCTGTCTTCGGCGTCGGATTTTTACGGAACATGATGCGGAAAATTACAGACATGGCAACATGGCTATGCGATGAAATTATCGCTGATGGATTGATGGGTATATACCTTCTGGATGACGTCGGCAAAGGTGTCGGCTACCGAAAGTACTTTGATTTTGGGGTGCGGGATGATCAGCGGAATGGTGTCGGTGACTACCATCTCCGTGATCACCGATTTTTTCAGCCTGTCGTAAGCCGGACCCGAAAGCACCGGATGCGTGGAGATAACCCTGACCGAACTTGCTCCCAGATCGCGCATCAGATCGGCGGCAAGCGTGACCGTTCCTGCCGTATCGACCATGTCGTCCACAATCACCACATCCTTCCCTTCCACATCGCCGATGACTTTCATTTCACTGATTTCGTTGGCTTTTTTCCGCAGCTTGTAGCAAATAGCCATTTCTACATTCAGAAAACGGGAATAGGCATTGGCGCGTTTCGTTCCTCCCACGTCGGGCGCGGCAATCACCAGCCGGTCGAGGTTCAGTTCCTTCAGGTACGGCACGAAGATGGAGGAGGCGTGGAGATGATCCACCGGTACGTCGAAGAACCCCTGTATGGGATCGGCGTGCAGATCCATCGTCATTACGCGGTCAACTCCTGCGGCGCACAGCAGGTTGGCTACCAGCTTGGCGCCTATGGCGCAACGCGGTCTGTCCTTGCGGTCCTGGCGCGCATATCCGAAATACGGGATCACCGCCACTACCTTGTCCGCCGACGCCCGTTTTGCCGCGTCAATCATCAAAAGCAACTCAAAGAGATGTTCTGCCGGAGGGAAAGTGGACTGTATGATGAAAACGGTAGCGCCCCTGACGGATTCATCATAGGCGGGCTGAAACTCCCCGTCACTGAACCGGAGGACAGAACACGCCCCCAGTTTTGAACCGTAGCTTTTGGCTATCTTGTCGGCAAGTTCCTGAGAGGCGGAACCTGTGAAAATCTTTATCGGATTGTCATTTGGCATGATCTTGATCATTGATTGTCGCATGATGAAATAATGCACAAAAGTAATCATGAAGTAGATTATCTGCAAACTAATTGAGGTAAATTTAATTTTTGCGGGAGGGTATTTTTTTGCGGGCAATTCCGGCAAGCGCCGACAGCGGAACGGGAGGAGCATTTACCGGCAGAATAAATGTTTGCAGAATAAATTTATAACAGGTACTTTTGCCGGATTAAATTTTAAATGCAGATGTCTCAAAAATTTTCAACGAAAATCATCGCTTGTTCGTTTGCCCGTCCCGATGCGTATGGGGCGATAGGTTTTCCCGTGTACCGGAACGCCGCCTTTGAATTTGCCGATTCGGAAAGCATTGCCGCTGCTTTCCAGTACCGGCACGATTTACATACGTATTCCCGCATATCCAACCCCACGGTCAGCCATTTGGAGGCGAAGATCAAAGCGGCTTCGGGTGCGGAATATGTCATGGCGCTGGCTTCGGGCATGGCTGCCATTTCCGACACCTTTTTCACCATCGCCTGCGCGGGAAGCAACATTGTGTCTTCTCCCCATCTGTTCGGGAATACCTTTGCGCTGTTCGCTTCCACGCTGCCCGCCTTCGGAGTGGAAGTGCGCTTTGTCAATACGGATAACCCCGACGAGATTGCCGCCGCTATTGACGAAAATACCTGCGCTTTTTACAGCGAACTGATCACCAATCCGCATCTTGAAATTGCCGACCTTCCCAAAATATCGCAGATACTGAAGGAAAAGCATGTCCCCATGGTGATCGACTCCACCGTGGTACCCTGGTGCGGCTATGACGCCCGTGCGTGCGGCATTGACATAGAGGTCATATCCGCTACGAAATACATTTCGGGCGGCGCTACAAGCATAGGCGGCGCTATAGTGGATTACGGGACGTTCGACTGGAAAAACAACCGGAAGCTGCAACAAATCCCCAAACCCAAGGGGATGTCGCGGTTTGCCTTTAAGCTGAAATCGGAAATAGCAAGGAATACGGGCGCCTGCATGGCTCCCGATACTGCTTTTTTACAGGCGCTGGGAATGGAAACGCTGCAACTGCGCTACGAAAGGATGTCACAAACGGCATACCGGCTGGCGGAATATATTTCGCAGCACGAAAAGGTAGCCAAAGTGAATTATCCGGAATTGGCAGGCAATCCCTACAGGGAAATTTCCGACCGGATGTTTGTTGCCCATCCGGGCGCCATGTTCACTGTTTCTTTGGAGAACAAAGAGGCATGTTACCGGTTTATGGACAGGCTGCAAATTATCCGCAGGGCAACCAACCTGTTCGACAACAAAACGCTGGTCATTCATCCCGAATCCACCATATACGGCACATTCAGCAAAGAAAACAAGGCGTTGACGGGAATCGAACCCGCACTGCTCCGCTTTTCCGCCGGACTGGAAGATTTCGAAGACTTGAGAGACGACATCCATCAAGCGCTGAATGAATAACCGATTGCCGTGTTGCAGCAGTATCATTTCCGGGCAATCCCGTATCCGCACTCTGCAACGTTTTCCGGCATTACGCCGCTTAATGATTCAAAAAAAACGCTTCGCCATCGGATAGCGAAGCGTTTTGTGCACGGTTTTCATTCCTATTGACCGGTGAATGTTACCGTAAAGTTGTTTCCTGTGGGTGTTAACTTGAAATAATTTCCATCCATTTCCGCTTCCGAAAATGTAAATCCCTGTTTCAGATCAACGGACACTTTGTAATATCCGGCGATGGAGGGCAGTAACATTCCGTCCCCGACTGCCGTAACATTATCGAAATATTTGGAAGATATGGTTTTCTTTCCATAGTCGGGATCGGACAGAGGCGCTGCCCAGAAGGATACATCACCGCCCCATCCGAAGTTATAGAAAGTGGCTTCATAAATATACGAGTTACCGCTTTGGCGCTGCAGGCACAATCTGTTTTCGGGTTGCCATGCGATTGCAGGATCCGAGTCAAATTTTGCCCAACTCCAGCCGTCCATGTATATCACCTCCGGGAAACCTGCGGAATTGCAGGCGTAAATGGTTGAAGCGAAAGGATCGATCCTGATAAGCCACGTACCTGTGGCGCCTTCCATTTTCCATGTGGCGTTTCCCTTTCCGGAGAAAACGTCCGGATCCGGATTGGCGGTTGAGAGATCGGTTCCCTGAGCGGTAATGTTTTGGTCTTTGGTCAGGGTCAATGAGCCTTCATATACATGCAGCGTACCGTCTTTTAACGTCAAGGGCGTACCGGCAAAGCTGACTGCCTCAGGCGCAGGGCTGCCATTGATTATCAGATCGCCGTTTTCCATGTATTCCAACGATTTGAGAATACTGCCCGTCTCCCAGTCCGTTTGTTCCAGACTGACTTTATTGAAGACCGCGCCATCAAAGAACAATTTGATGGTAAAATGTCCGCCTGCCGAGGAAAGGAAACTTTTGTCTTCCTCGTTGGCGGCGCCTGTGGTAATTGCGCGATTGTCGTAGAGGATATATTCCTCCGCACCGCCTTTCTTAAATCTGAAACTACCCGGCACAATGTTTCCCCACATGTCGTCTGCCGGATCGCCGCTACCGGTGCTTGGCGCTGTCCATGTCCAATATTTTTTATTGCCGGAAGCGTATCCCTGCATTTTCATTTTTAGGTTTTCTCCGGTGATATTGCCATCTGCATAATGACCGGAAATATTGCCCAATATGTATATCGGGTCATCAGTTTCGATCCAGGGTTCTTCGGATTCTACAGCCTGAAAAACAAAGGAAGACGGATTAAAAGCGATGGTCAAATACTTTTCGGTGGTATTGCCAAAACTGATGTCGCCGTCGCCCATTGCTACGATCTCGTTAGCGGACATGCCCCAAAACATACCTGTTTTGTCCTGATTGACATAGATTTTACCGACAGCATTGGCAGGAATGATATCTTCAGTGCCGAACACGCCGTCGACATTTTCCAATGTATAAACTTTTGTTCCCACAATCAGATACAATTGTTCAAACACAGGGATCGACACCGAAGCGAGCGTCAAATCCCTTGTTTCGGAACCTGTACCGCTGTTTTTCAGTGTAACGCTTATTTTTACATCGCCTGCACTTGCATTTTTAGGAAGAGGAATAACCAAATCCAGATTCAGTGTGTACGAAGCGCCGGTGAGCATATTGGTTGTTTCCCAAATATCGCCTCCGGCATTGCTTATCTTAACCGTATAAGATTTTAATCCCGTGAGATCACTGAAAGATCCCGTTAACTTCACAATATCGCCAAATTTTACGGCACTTGCAGGGTTCACGGCAAGATTTTCTATTACAGGCTTGTCGCTGTTGCCTTCATTCCCATTATCGTCTTTTTTGCAGGACGACCAACACAATAATGAGCCGAATAAACTCATTAACACCACTTGTTCAAATATTCTTTTCATGATAAAAACAGATTAAATTTATGATTATTATTTATTTAAAAAATTAGATTTCTTTTCAAACCACCGGTTTCCCGTATAGGGGACAGCTGCAACCCCGCCGACATTAATGCGGTGATTCAACCGGTTGTAACCGGTTTGGGCGTCCCAAAGTTCTTTGTTAGCCAACCGGATGGAATATTCGGGACGATCGTGCAGCAAAGATTCGGGATCGGGAAGATTCAGATACAGGTCATACGCACCTGTGGGCATGTCTTCCGGAATACCCGGACTGAACTTGATTTCCGCATAGGTTTTGGGCTTCCAGAATCTTGGGTCTTCATCTACCTGCACTGCAAAGATTTCACCGGTGGCGGAATTTTTCAGGATTATTTCCATAGCGCGGGGATTGTAGGGAGCGCTATAGCCGGTATTGTTTACCGTCAATTCCACAGTCATTGTACCGCCGGGTGCTGCTTCAGGGCTATAAGCTCCGGAGATCAGTTCAAACCGGTATCCTAATTCACGGATGATATTGTCCATGCATCCGAGCGTTACCCACCGGTCATTTACGCCTTTGTAATAATCCTCGTTCAGGAAACTCCAGTGCAGGGTGCGCATTTCATTTTCCGCTTTTTGACAATCGGCAGGATCTACTCCGTCGGGCGGACAGGTTTCTCCGCCAACGGGCAAATAGACGCCTTCGCTGCCGATGTAGGCTTTTTCCGTTTCAATGTTGGCGTAAGTACCGTAATCGGTAGCGCTTGCCATAAAACAGTCGTTGTGGTGACCGATGCGCGCAGCCTTTGTTTCCGAGAATGCCTCGCTTCGTTTCAACGCCGCGTTGTTTTGGAGGTATTCCGTTTTGTAGGCAGGGGTGCGCACTTGAATCATCCTGCGCGCAGGCAGTACATCCAGCATTTTGTTGAGGATAGTGGCGCGAATGCCTGCCGTTTTCAAGTTGTTCGACGAATAGTACCATTCCCCCCACGCTCCGATGAATCCGGCTTGAAGCACGGCAATCACATCGGCATTTTTGTCGAAAACAGCCTCCAACTGATCCAGATGCTGCAAGACGACGTCCAGCGGCGCATCTGCTTCATTTTCGGCGCTTGAATAGGCGAAACGCAAGACGCATTTCAATCCTGCGGCGCGCAAAATGTCCATGTCGGTGTTCATCCTTTCCAATGCCTGCCCGGAAATGGGCTTGTCCTTAAAATCTTTCAGATAATAAATCCGGTAGATGAGGGTAATGCCCTGTTGACGATACGATTTCAGCGTATTTCCATCCAGCAGTGCGGAATTTGCTCCCGCCCGGCTTTCCGTGTATCGGTAAAAGCCACGTTCGGGATTGGGAAACTTTTCATCACTCGCCAAATACGTCACCGCAGTCAGTTGCTCTGCGGGAGCGTCTTTGGATTGTTTTCCGCCGCACGAAAATATTCCGGCGACCAAGAGCAAAACAGATATTGTTTTTATTGTTTGCATTTTTGTTTGTATGATCATTTAAGTACTCATTAAAAATTAGCTTATATTATTCACAAATTGTTCCCTGTTCACTAATTACCATATCCCTTGTTTTGAATTACCCATCCCTTTCCATCGACAATCACGGTGAGCGGCAGTGGGTACAGATACTTGTTTTTGCTGGCGTATGGCGCCACCCCTGCGTTCAGGGTCATCACGCGGTCGTACAGTTTGTCGAAGCGTATCAGGTCGGCGCGGTATTGACCGTTTTCGCACCAAAATTCGTGGCTTCGCTCGGTCAGCAGTTGGTCGATAAAGGCATCCTGCGTAGGAAAATCGGCTAAAATTTTATCATCCAGATTAGCGCGTTTGCGAACGGTGTTCATCAGATTTACGGCTTCCTGATTCACGCTGCCTCCCGGTTTCATCACCACCGCTTCGGCAAGGGACAGCAACACGTCGGCATAGCGGTACATCACGATGTCCAGATTGGAGTAGTTGTTGTTGGCAGACACGCCGGCGTCCATTTCGTATTTCTGCGGAATCGGTCCCAAATCCATGGTTGATCCGGGGTTTGAGCGGTTCACCAATCTCCCGCTCTGGTCGGTATAGCGGTCTAACAGATAGGTTTTCCGAGTGTCGGCAGGGTCAAAAGTGTCATAAAACCACCATGTGCTCTGGATGGATTGCCATCCCTTCACCGGACCGTCGATGTCGGGCGGCATCACCATCATGTGCCACTGGTTCTGGCTGTACCCGCTGTAGGTGCATGGAATAACGAAAATATATTCCGGATTGTTTTCCGTTTGTCCTTTGGCTTCGAACAGTGATGGGTAGCTGCTCACCAAACTGTAGCCATAATCGGAAGTCATCAGATCGCGTGCAAGTGTTTCCACCTGATTGTAGTATGCTTTGTCATGCACCGTTTCGTGAAGATACAGCCTTATCAACAGCATTTTGGCAAAACCGGCGCTGAAACGTCCGTATTCGGCAACTTTCGGCATCGGCAGATGTTCGGCGGCATAGAGCAGGTCGGTTTCAATGAATTCCACCATTTCCTCGTTACTCAAACGGGGAAGAGGCGTTTCATTCAAAGGATTTTTCAGCACTTCCGCCGGAGCGATCACCAGGGGTCCGTACATGTCGAAAAGGATGTACGACATGAACGCTCTTGCACAACGGACTTCAGCAATGTATCTGGTTTTTTGGTCGTCTCTCAGACTGCTGTTTTCGATTTGATCCATGATCAGCGTGCAGCGGCTTATCTTGTTGTGGTAGCCGTAAGGTTCTTCACGCTTGTAATAAAACCAGGTAATATCCGTATTTGTTTCATTGTACGACATGTCCGAACATAATTGCTGCGGACCGAACTTGCCGCAAATGATTTCCGTGCAGCAGTCGTTCACAAACATCTGTCCCTTTTCGGAAGTGGAGTTGATGCCGTCCCACCAACTGCCCCGCAACGGATAATAACACGACATAACCAGTGATTTCAAGTCTTCTTCCGTTTTGGGAAAAATAGAAGGATTGATTTCCGCATAGCTTACAGGCTCCAATTCCCCGTAGCATCCCGTCATGCAGGTAAGAGTGATTCCGACAATTGCGTATTGAACAATCTTATTCATGTTTATGATGTTTATTGTATTCTGTTTAAAATTTAATATCTATTCCCACGGAGTAGGTGCGAGCATTGGGGTAAGCTGCCGTATAGCTGTCTGTTTCGGGGTCTAATCCGCCGTAAGGCGTGATGACAAACACATTGTTCACATCCACATGCACCCTGAGACTGGAAACGAGTTTGTTCAGCAACTTGTTTTCCGGCAGAGTATATCCCAAGCCGATGGTTTGCAGCCGGATAAACCACGCTTTTTCCAGAAAAAAGTCGCCGTTGCCGTACCTTGATCCGCTGTAGAACGAACTGGGATGTGTCGTTGAAGGTCTATCGGGCATCCACCGGTTCCGTACGCTTCTCAGCCCGTTATATCCGTATTGGGCAATAGGCCATGAGGAAACTCCGTAAGCCATGCGCGTCGGGTCTTCCATTACACGTTGGAACATTCCGTAAAAATGGAACCCTAGATCGAACCCTTTGTATTTGATCCGGTTTCCCAAGCCGATGATGAATCCGGGGTCGCGGCTGCCTGTCAACCGTGTGTCCGCATCATCTATAATTCCGTCGGGGTTGCCGGTGAGCATGAATTTTCCGGAGGCGTCCACGGCAGGATTGTCATCCGCGTCCCTCACATATCCGTTGATATCGGCAATGATAAGTTGTCCCGGACGAAGATCCTGCTGGGCGGCAGGACGCGCATCGCTTGTTTGCAGTATCCCGACAGCCTGACGGTAATAGTTTGCCCTGATAGGATCCGTCACATTTTCGAACACTGCCGGTTTCCAGTCGTCCGTCCGTTCCAGCCATCTGTCCCTGTAGGTTGTAAAGGTCAGATCGGAAGTCCACGAAAAATTCTGCCGGCTGAAATTTCCGGTGTTCAGCGTGATTTCAAATCCTCGACTTTGTGTCTTGCCGATATTTGCCATCACAAAACTGATATCCTGATAGGTGTTCAAAGGTTTGAAATTCAAAAGATCGGATATCACTTTGCGATAATACTCAAACGATGCGGAAATACGCCCGTCGAATACGGATACATCCAAGCCGACATTAAATTCGGAGGTAGTTTCCCATTTGAGGTCCGGATTTTCCAACCGGCTGGGAAACACGCCGACAACAGGTCCGTCATCATGGGTTGCCCATGCAATCTGGGGATAATAGGATGCAAAGGCATTGCTTCCGATATCGGAATTGCCTGTTTGCCCGTAACTGATGCGCCATTTCAACAGGTGGATGATATCTTTGCCGAACGACATAAATTCTTCTTCGGACATGTTCCACCCCAATGCAACCGAAGGAAAAACACCCCATTTGTGGTTGCGGGCAAAAACACTGGCGCCGTCGGTACGGAGGGTGGCTGTGAACAAATATCTGTCCAGCAATGTGTAATTGATTCTTCCGAAAAATGACGCCATTTTGTTGGAATATGCATTCGACCCTACCACTTTGGTGCCTTCGCCGGCATTCAGGTTGTTCCACAAAAAGCCATCGGTGAGGAAATTGTTGTTTCCCGAATTGTCTTCACTCGTCTTGAATTGTTCGTAGGAATAACCGGCAAGGAAAGCAAGTTGATGCGCCTCCTTCAGACGGAGATGGTAGCTGGCTGTGATTTCGGTAAGATATTGTTCATTGCCCCTTTCGTTGATAGTAGCGATGCCATTGGAATTACCTCCATACAATGTGGTTTTGGGCATGTAAGTGTGTCGTTTATGGATTGATCTGTCCAAACCGACATTTAATTTAATCAACAGGTCTTTCACCGGTTCTGCCGTGATGCTGCTGTTTGCAACGATCCTGTCGATAATGCTGTTGTCGGTTACTTCCAGCAGGGAATACGGATTGGGTTGGGTAGGCAGCATGGGATTGATCGGGTAGCTGCCGTCGGGCAATTTGGCTTCAATGTGGGGACCCATTTGTACGGCAGCGCGTATCAAACCCGATTTTTCCCATTGTCCGTCGCCAAGTGGAGTATTGTCGTTATCAAGGCGTGACGCCGCAAGGTTCAGGGCTAACTTGAAATACTTGCTCAGGTTTTGGTCAAAATTGATTTTTCCCGTATAACGTTTCATCCGTGAGTTCTTGATGATGCCGTGATGGTCGTAATAATTGGCGGACATCAAATATTTGGATTCGGGCGTCCCGCCCTGAATACTCAGATTATACTGCTCAATATGTCCGTCACGAGTAACTAAACCGATCCAATCCGTTCCTTCTCCGGCGTTTTCTATTTCCGTATCGGTGTAAGGCAGTTTGTATTTCACGCCGTTTTTCGGAAGTTCATTGGCTTCTTCCAAAGTCCTGTTACCGTAAGGATATACTTCGTTATCATACATCCACATGTCCCACGAAGCGACATTTTTTTCATCCATCCATTCTTTCAGGCGAAATACATCATAAATATCGGTATGTTTTTGCAAAGCATACGATGCGGAAAAACTGACCGTCGGCTTGCCGACGGTGCCTCGCTTGGTGGTAATCAGTACCACTCCATTGGCGGCGCGTGAACCGTAAATAGCCGTAGCCGAAGCATCTTTCAGTATATCAATGGAGGATATGTCATTGGGATTCAGAAAATTCAGTATTCCCTGTGTGCCGGAGTTGAGCCTGTCGGTGTTTCCAAGCGACTGTTCCGAAGTAGCAGCAATAGGAAACCCATCTACTATGTAAAGAGGTCTGTTGCCGGCATTGACCGAACCGGCTCCACGGATAAGAATATCCAACCCTCCTCCCGGTTGCGCGCTATTCTGTATTACGCTCAATCCTGCCGCTTTCCCTTGTAAGACATGCCCTACCGAAGCCGTTGAAACTATATTCAAATCGCCGGCTTTGACCGAAGAAACGGCGCCGGTCAAGTCTCGCTTTTTTACAGTACCATAACCGATAACGACCACTTCCTCTATTTCACTCGAAATTTCAGACAAATGAACATTCCACTCCGAACGGCTGCCGACCGCTATTTCCTGTGTGGCAAATCCTACAAATGAGAAGACCAGCACGGCGTCTCTATTGGGAACGTTGATGCTGTATCTTCCTTCGGCGTCGGTTACCACTCCTGTCAGAGTACCTTTAAGCAGCACATTCGCGCCGGGCAACGGGCTGTTTTTTTCATCGGTAATTGTTCCCGTTACGATTGTTTGCTGTTGCAATTTGGCATCACTCGTAGATGGTTTAAGCCGCTTGCTTATAATTACTTGCCTGTCAATTATCTCATACGAATTATCGGTTGAACCGAATAGTAGATCCATCAGATGTTCAATGGATTTGTCAAGAACGGATACCGTGATTTTCCTATCCAAATCGACGGCGTCATTGCGGAAAATGAAAATAAATTCGCTGACACGTTCTATCTCGTTCAGTATCTCTTTTACCGTTGCGTCTTTCAATTGCAGGCTAATCCGCGTATCCTGGGCATATAAACTGTTGGCGCAAACGATACAGGTGGAAAAGAAAACCGAAATGACGGATAATTTCATCGCTAATAAAAATTTTACCTTGCTTGGGTTAAAAAAACAAAATTTATTCATACTTTTGACAAATGTTTTAAGGATTGATGTTACAAGAGCATTTTGAATTAAAACTGATGTGCCGGATAATATTCGCAGTATTATCCGGTTTTAAATTATTGAGATTTAGGGTGAATAATTATTTGTTGAGGGGTTATTTCAGTTTGTACGGGCGTCACTTTTTCTATGACTTTCAATACATCCGCAATATTCTCTTTCATATCCAGTTTGCCGGTAATGAGACAGTCCTTTACAGCCGGATTTATTTCTATCGCTCTGGCATAATGCCTTTCCAATTTCCGCAATATACTGCTCAGGTATTCGCTGTTGAATTTTAAATAACCTTCCGTCCAGCAAACATAATCGTATGCATGCACGTTTTTCACTTCCTGATACGACGTCTCCCTGTCGATGCTGATTGACTGATTCGGCAATAGATGGATGGCGCTGTTGTCTTTGGACGCTACTTCAACCATCCCATCTACTAAAGTAACCGTACATTGCGACTCGTCGGAGTAGGCAGTTACGTTGAATTTTGTTCCCAAAACTCTTACAGTTAAGTCATTGCATTTCACGATAAATGGACGGTTTTCGTTTTTTGCCACTTCGAAATATGCTTCGCCTTCCACATAAACTTCCCGTTCCCTGCCGGTAAATTCTACCGGATAAACGGCACGGCTCCCCGCATTCAGCCATAATTTGGTACCGTCGTTGAAAACCACAGATGCACGTTTGCCCCACGGGACAATGATTTTATTATACGTGATTTCACCATTCGAAACATTCGCAGACTGATTGACAATATTCGATGCGTTAACAATCAACTTTCCCTCCTTATCATATTGTATATGAGCCTGATCTGTTTTTATAGACAGGTTGCTGTTATCGGCAAGCACTAATTGTACTTCTTTACCGGTTGTCAAATCTTGTGACGTCATCGTATATTCGCGCGCATATTCACGAAAAGCGTCATGATTAGCCGGCTCGTCCGCCTGTTCTTGCAGCAACCGAAATGCGCCCGCCAAAAGCGCAACAGAAGCAGCGCATGCGGCGACGTAACGAAGGATATGTCGCCTTTTATTCGTTGAATGTTTCCGAATACTTTGCCACAATCGTTCCACATCCTCCGGCGGCAACGTTTTTTCTGCAAAACGGATGGATTGCACCATCAACACTGCTTGATCCATATCGTCAACCAATGCGGGATGGGATTCTCTGAACATCTTCCAGAATGTGTCCGATTCGGGTTGCGGATGACGTACCCACTCAATGAAGACAGGATCAGACGCAAAGTCTGCACAACGAAATGCTGAATATTTATCTTTCATGCTTATAAAAGACAAAAAAATCTGTTTTGTAACCTTCTCCGGTGAATTTTTCTCTTAAATATCGGATCGTATTTAATACAATATTGAATGTAAGCATATTACCATATCGCTCTATTTGACGATTCTTTCAAAAGGCATAAATTTTAAAACGTTTTTTAAATTACATCACGAAAATCCGTACTTTTGAGGCATAAAAATGTTCGGATGAGGACAATATATACCAACATCAGTGATACCTGTTTATGGGATCATTTCCGGCATGGAGATGATGAGGCTTTTGCGTTGATATATCGGTCGCATGTCCATGCTCTTTTTGACTATGGTTCAAGGTTTTCTTCCGATACCGAATTTGTCAGAGATTGTATCCACGACCTTTTTGTGGAATTATCCAATCATCGCAGTACGCTGGGAAGTACCGATAATATCCGTTTTTATCTTGTCCGGTCGTTGAAAAACAAAATTGTTCGCCAACAGAAGCGAGTACATGACACGGTCTCTATTGATGACTGTTTTATGCTGGAAGCCATACCGGATGTCGACCGGGAGGAAAAGGAAAGCTTGCGGGTCAAAAAGAAATTATTGCGAGATACTCTTAATCAAATGTCTGAACGGCAGAAAGAAATTATTTACTTGCGCTACATCATTGAATTGAATAATGAAGAAATCGCTGAGGTGATGGGCATTAGCTATCAGGCTGTCCGCAACACCCTCTACAAAGCCCTGGAAACGCTCAGGAAAAGGATCTCGAAATAATGCTTGTGTCTCATTTTCAAACTGCATTTCCTACAAAACGGTAACTTTATATCTGAAAATCCTACATAAATGTAACAATTTTGTGTGAACGGACATGCCGATTTCTTGCTAAACACATGTTTGTCAGTCCTATATACACATTGGCATGTTGTTTGTATATATGTACCGACGTCAAAAGGATAAGAATTAAAAATGGGCAGGAAAAAGGGAAATAGAGAAAAGGAAAACGGACAACGGAGCATCGGGAATGGAAAATTTTCCATTTTCCATTTCCCATTTTTCATTTTATTCGGTCTGTTGAGTTGCTCGGACAATCCTGAAAATCAGGAGATCGTCTTTGGCGAAATAGCGCCTCAGTACATCGAAGACGGGTGGTTGCAACTGTCGGCTGCGGCTACCTCCGGTCTTGCCGTGACCTACCGCAGCAGCAACGAGTCGGTAGCGATGATCGAAGGCGACCGCGCGGTGTTTGTGTCTGTCGGCTACACGGACGTCACCGCCGAACAGGCAGGCAACGACCGTTTCTACGAAGCGCCTTCCGTTACCCGTCGGCTGCAAATACACAGCAACGACCCCGACAAGAAAACCCAAAGCATCACTTTCAGCCTTCCGACGAATTGGAAAACCAGTCAGGGCGCGTTGCTGCTGACCGGAACGGCTTCGTCGGGACTTCCGGTGAGTTATCTGTCCGGCAACGAAAGTATCGGTCAGATTGTCGGCAAGGTGTTGATACTCGTTCACGGCGACTATGCCGCTTATCCGCTCCCCGTCACCGCCGTTCAGGAAGGGAACGGCGAGTACAACGCCGCCGGCAACGTAACCCGTATCATTTATGTGGAATGTGATGACAACTGGTAGTGTACGGCGGGTACTCCGCAAATGCCTTGCCGTTTTTTATCTGACGACGGCTTCTTTCCTTTCCGTGCAGGCGCAGACGGGAGATACCGCGTCTGTCGCCGGCGTCGGGGTGGAACTGGAGGAAGTAACGGTGAGCGCGCGCCGTCAGGGAACGATCCTGTCATCGCTCACGCAGCTGAAAACGGAGACGATCACCTCCTCCGGGCTGATGAAAATGGCATGTTGCAGCCTGTCGGAAAGTTTTGAAAACAGCGCTACGGTGAGCGCAGGCTACAGCGACGCGATATCGGGCGCGCGTACCATCCGGTTGCTGGGCTTGTCGGGCATGTACAGCAGTATGCTTGACGAAAACATTCCCACCATGCGCGGCTTGTCGGCAACATACGGATGGAGCTATATCCCCGCCGCCTGGCTGGAATCCATACAGATTTCCAAAGGGGCAGCCTCGGTGGTGAACGGCTATGAATCCGTCACGGGACAGATGAATCTCGAATTTCGCAAGCCCCACAACAGCGAACCGCTGTTTGTCAATCTGTATGCGGACGACGCGCGTCACTGGGAGGGTAACGCCGCCGTTGCACTTCCGGCAGGGCGCAACCTGTGGGCGGGGCTGTTGCTGCACGGCGTTTCCGCTGCCTACGTGCATGACAAAAACGGCGATACCTTCATGGACATGCCTAAATATAGCACCGTTCATCTCTATAACCGCTGGTTCTATCTGAATGAGGAAAAAGGCATACAGTCGCGCACAGGCGTCAGGTATCTGCACGACCGCCGCAAAGCCGGGCAGGATTCCGCCTGCCACGCCAACGACGGGCTGCCTCTGTTTGAAACATTCATCACCAACCGGAACATCACGGTGTACAACAAGACGGGCATTGCCGTCGGCAACAAAGAAGGGCAAAGTGTCGGCATTATCGGCAATTTTACGCGCCATGAACAGGCGTCGGATTTCGGGAAAAAGGCTTTCGACGGCGTGCAGACTTCCCTTTACCTCAACCTGCTGTTCACCTCTTTCGTACGCAGCGCCGCACACCGCTATACGGCAGGCGCGAGCCTTGCATACGACCGCTACGACACGGAATATCTGGATTCGCTGGCATACAACGCCACGCCGCCCACCCGCTTCCGGTGCACGGAAGCCGTGCCGGGCGTCTTTGTCGAATACACCCGCGCAAATCCCGCCGGATGGACGCTTACTCTGGGCTTGCGCGCCGACCGGAACAGCCTGTTCGGGTGGATGGTGACGCCACGGGCGCATTTCAAGTACGACGTCGGAAACTATGTGATCGTGCGCGCTTCGGCAGGACGCGGATTCCGGTCGCCCAACGCCATAGCCGACAATAACAGGCTGATGGCTTCCTCGCGTCGTTTTGAAACGGACGAAATACCGTATCTGGAGATGGAAAGCGCATGGAACACGGGCGGCAGCGTAACGGTATATCTCCCTTTGCAGGAAGACCGGCGCGCCGCCCTGAGCATCGATTATTTCCATACGGAATTTCAGCGGCAAACCGTAGCCGATACCGAGCGCGACAGGCACGCCGTGTATTTCTACAACCTTGCCGGACGCTCGTATGCCGACGCATGGCAGGCTGACCTCTCCCTGCCCCTGCTCGAAGGATTCGACCTCTTCGCCGCCTTTCGATACAATCGCAACAAAATAACCTACACCGGCGAAGACGGCGCGCGCTATCTTGTGGACAAACCGCTGGTATCCGCCTGTCGGGGACTGCTCAACCTGTCGTATGCCACCCGTTTCAAACGCTGGGTATTCGATGCGACAGCGCAGATCAACGGTCCGTCGCGAATGCCGGGCATGAACGGATACCATTCACAAAAAATATATTCCCCCGCCTTCCCCGTACTGTTTGCACAGATCAGCAAAAACAGCAAACGTTTCGACATGTACGCGGGCGTGGAAAACCTGTTGAATAAAACGCAGGATAATCCCGTTCGCGGCTGGAGCGCTCCGTTTCATCTCGATTTTGACGCTTCCCTCGTCTGGGGTCCGCTGCTGGGACGCAAAATCTATTGCGGCGTAAGAATAAGAATAGGAGAGATAAAATAATATGAATATCCGCAAAGAACACCATACCGGAAAGCTCGCAGGGACTTCGTGCAAAGGAATCACGGTGAACGTGAAATCAGGCGCGGAGAACATCTTCGACAAGCGCTATTCCACCTGTTTGGACTGGAACAATATCCCCCGTAAGGGACGATTTTTTTATTCATCCGGAAATTAATCATCAACAGTAATCATCAATCAATAAAAATCAGTAAAAATGAAAACAATCAAGTTGGTAATCATCGTTATTTTATGTTTGGGCGTCGGTTTCCCTGCGTCGGCTCAGGATGCTTCCAAAAGTACGAAAAAGAAAAAAACCGAAGAGGTCATTTTCAAAGTCGGCATGCACTGTCGGAACTGTCAGGCGAAGATCGAAAAGAATATCCCCTGGGAGAAAGGGGTAAAAGACCTCCGCGTGGACTTGGAAAACCAAAAGGTGACCGTTTCCTACGATCCGAAAAAAACAACGGAAGCGCAATTGCAAAAAGCCATCGAAAAGCTTGATTTCAGTTGCGAAAAAAGCGAGGACAAAAAATGACGCCGGCTGTAGCCGGAAGCAACCCGGCAAAGCAATGGCGCCTCCCCAAGCCTTCGAGAACGAAATTCATCGGAATTTTCCTTTTGTGCAGGCGTAAAAGTTCCGCAGGGACGACATTTTCTGTTGCGGCATGTCCAAGTGTCGTCCCTGCGGGACTTTGCCGGATGGATACTGTCCTGTCCGTAAGCTAAAGCTTACGGTTAATAAAGTGTCGTCCCATGCGGGACTTGCCGGATGGATACTGTCCTGTCCGTAAGCTAAAGCTTACGGTTAATAAAGTGTCGTCCCATGCGGGACTTTGCCGGATGGATACTGTCCTGTCCGTAGGCTGAAGCCTGCGGTTAATAAAGTGTCGTCCCTGCGGGACTTGCCGGATGGATACTGTCCTGTCCGTAAGCTAAAGCTTACGGTTAATAAAGTGTCGTCCCCTGCGGGACTTGGACAGGGGTGTACCGTTCTGTCCGCAGGCTGAAGCCTGCGGTTATACTGCACTCGGTTATAGGCTTGTGTTTTTTAGCCTGTCGTACCCCGCCCCGCATTTCATACGGGGTTATCAAAGGGTAACGCCTACGGCGTTTTACGTCCATGCAGGGCTGTGCACAACCCCGACAGGGGTTTCCCTTTCGATAACCCCGTACAAGCGAGCCGCAGGCGAAGCGCAGTGCGGGGTAACGCTCTCGGTAACGCCTAACTCCGTAGGAGTTGCCCTTTTTTTGTCGTACACCCGTTAATAAAGTATCGTCCCCTGCGGGACTTGCAGTACGGGGTGCGGAATCCGTGTCCGCGGGTTTAACTTTGTTGAGGGCTGCGCCGTTCGCTGCGCTCCACCCGCGGTGATGCATGATGCCGTATATGAAACAACATTTGATGAAGTCAATAGCGCCTCAAAAAAAGATTTAGCCCGAAAAACCGTAATTCGCAATTGAATATTTGCGTGTAAACGAACATGTCAAAGTAGAGACGCGATTAATCGCGTCTCTACATGCCTGAATCCGCAATGCGTCAATTGCTACACGCCGTCGTACTTTTCGTCAGCGTTACCGTATAGGTGGCTGTGGAGCCGTCTTCTGCCGTTACCGTGCAGGTGACGGGCAGGGTGAAGTCCTTCGCATCCAGCGGCGTGAAGGTCGCTTTGGGCGACACGGTAATCACGGGCGTCAAGCCGGCAAGGTTCGTACCCTTGCACAGCACCGCGCTCACGGTTGTTCCGCTCACGTTACAGGATACGCTGTTGCCGCCGCCATCGGTTACGGTAAACGTGATGATGGCTTTTTCGCTACTCAGGGGCGTATCGTTTTTCTTACATGCGCCGCTTAATACGGCTGCCGCTAACAACACGGCTAAAAATAATCTGTTTTTCATACTGTTTTAAATTTTAATTTTTATTAAAAAAGGGCGGGCGCAAAACCCGCCCCTGTATTTAATTTAATTTTCAATTACTGTCTGCTAATGACTAATTTCATCGTTTTCACCTTCTGTCCGTCGGTGATGCGCACGATGTACACCCCGTCCGGCAGATGCGCCACGCTGACCTTTTCGGGCGAGGAGGCGGCTTTCCGGTTGATGACCAGTGCGCCGGATGCGTTATAAACGGCTACCGTACTGCCCTCGGCTGCGCCGTCGATGGTGACGATGTCGTTAGCGGGGTTCGGATGGAGTGTTACCGCGTTCGCATCCACAGCCACATCCACATCTTCAATGCCCGTTTCGGGATTGGCGATTACCGTTACCGTTGCCGAACCGCTCACTGCGGGATTGGCGACGGAGGTTGCCGTTACGGTGAGGCTTGCCGCCGTTTCGTCAGCCGATACGGTCAGCAGTCCCGTGCTGTTGATGGCGCTGCCTGCGAGGTTGCCTGCAACCGTCCACGTGACGGCTGTGCTTGCGCTGCCCGTTGCGGTTACATCAGCCGTAAACTGCTGCGTGTCGCCACACATCAAGCTTGCCGTGGCAGGAGTTACCGTTACGGTGTAAACGCTTGTCGCCATCGCCTGCCGTCCCATCTTCCCTGCCGTGTTGCTTGTTCCTTCATTCAGTCCGCCCGTTACGATGAGGCGGAAGTAGAACGTGGAGTCGGCGTTGGGGATGGTGAGCGCAGCGTTGCCGGCGCCGTCGAAGGTGGCGGAGACGCTCGTCCAGCCGCTCACTACGACGCCTTCCTGGGGAGCGTCCATGGACAGTTCGAGCGATTTGCCGGTGGCGCCGGTCGGTTCGGTGAAGTTGAGCGTAACCGCTGTTTCATTGACTACCTGCGATACGCGAAGGTCGCCTACCGGAAATTCTTCCGCTACGGTGATGTTCGCGTCGTCGGTCAGTGCGCCGCCGCCGTAGGTTGCGCGGATGGTGGCTTCGCCTGCGGCTTTGGGCGTGAGGACGCCGGTTGCCGCGTTAATCGAAAGCGCTGCGCCGCCTTTCAGTACCGACCAGGTAATCTCGCCGGGCGTGGGAGCAACGGGCGCGCCGCTGCGTTTCAACTGTGCGGTGGCGGTAAACGACGTGTTGCTCATCTTCAGCTGCAGGTTTTCAAAGTCTATTTCTACGGCTTCTGTCAGGTCGCCGGCGCCGAGTTGCGCTATTCCGTTGAGCAGGGCGCTTACGGTGGAAATGTTGCCAGCCGCGTCGGTTGCCTGCACGGAGATGTGCGACAGGTTTTCGTCCACCGTCAGGGTGAATGCGCCTGCATTGAGTTTGGCGTCAATGTTGGCGCCGTTGAACAGCAGGTTTGCACCCGGTTCGGTGGCGCCTGATATGACCCAGTCGCCGTCGCCGTTCTGCATTTTTTCGCTCACTAACAGCACGGGCGGCGTGTTGTCTATCAGCAAGTCGAAGCGGAAGACGTTGTAGTCAGCGCCGTTCTTCAGGGTCAGTTCCACCCTGTAGCTGCCTTCGGCGAGCGTGTCCGTGCCGTTGATAAACAGAATATCCAGCTGATTACCGCTCTGTGTGGCATAAGCCGACAGGTCGGTGTAAGTGAGCGCATTTATATCCGTTGCGTCTTCGATTCTTTCCGAAACCTTCCATTCAAAAGCGGTTACGTTTACGGGCGAACCTACCAGCAGTTTGTCGATGCTGCGGAGGTAAGCGGTAAGCCCAATCATATCCGTCGGTGACAGGACGGGCTTCTCTCCCCTCAGGTCAGTGCCGTCGTTGCTGTCGCCAGCCATGCGCCAGAGGTTATGAATGGAGGGACGCTGCGGTTCGCTGACGGAAGCCGCGTTGCTCGTTACCGGCAGACCTTCGCAGACGGTGATTATTTCCGGCTCTGCGGAAAGGGTGTCGATGCGGATGGGCGTTACCGTAAACCGGTAACTTTCGCCGTATATGATCGTCGGCAACACGTTGGCGCCGTTCACCTGTGTCCCGTCCCAGCTGTTGGCGGCTTCAAAGAATACTGCCGTTGCGGCGGGATCGGAAACGGTTTGACGCAACAGGATGCTGTCCGTGCCTGCGGGCGTTACGTTCACCTGATAGCCCATTACGTTGGTCATATTGGAGGGGGCAGTCCACGACACCTTGATTTGTCCGTTTTCGCCTGCTGCTAACAGGTTGGTAACAGGCGCGGCAGGTTGCAGCGGATTGACGTGCGCAAACGCCGCGGCGGTGGTGTCGGCGCTCAGGTACTGCCATACGGCGTGATGTTCGGCGTCCGTTGCGTCCACCACCTGCATGTAGCCGTTACTCTTTTCGAGGATGGCGACAAGGCGGTAGTCTCCCGAAGGCAGCGACTTGAGGTTGGGCGCAAACGTATAGTTCGTCTGCGGCGCTGTGCCTGCCCAAGTGTCGGTAACATGGGTGGTCGGGTACGATTTG
>JAISRX010000198.1 GCA_031273395.1 Bacteroidales bacterium
CGGACTTTGAAGTTCTTTTGCCCCGCGCGCTATTAAAAAGCGACTTTTGCCCGACAAAGCGGCTATCCTGCTCTGACCGCCCCAGCCAATGCTTTGTGCTTCACTTGCAAGATATAAGCAAGATATAAGCAAGTTTGTTTTTCGTCCAAAACAGGCAACATGGTCGCTATTTTCTTTCGGATGGTTTCCTCTTCCATTTGTTATCTGCTTTTTTTAGACTGCAAAGGTAAGGATTTTTTTCTGTAACTGCAAAATTATTTGATATATTTATTTATTGATGTGTCCTAAGGTTTTGCAGAAATATCTATTTTCAACGTTTCCTTTTCCGTTTTTGCCACCATCACGGCAACGCAGGTATCTCCATAGACATTCACCGCCGTACGCATCATATCAAGTATCCTGTCCACGCCTGCCACCAGCCCGATGCCTTCCAGCGGCAACCCCACCACATTGAGGATAAGGCTCATCATCACCAGTGCAGCCATTGGAATACCTGCCGCGCCGATTGCGCAAAGCAGAGACGTGAAAGCGACGAGTATGATTTGAAGCAGGGACAACTCCACGCCGTATGCCTGCGCAATGAAAATAACGGCTACGCACTCCAGCAATGCCGTTCCGTCCATGTTGATTGCCGCTCCCAGAGGGATAGTGAATTGCGCAATTCCGGGCGAAACCCCGTCGTTGTGCCTGACGGCATGAAGCGTTGCCGGCAGAGCGGCGCCCGATGACGCCGTTGAAAAAGCCGTCAGCAAGGGTGTTGCCGTGTTCCTGAGATGTCGCCACGGATGAACCTTGCACCCGAACCTCAAAATCAGCGAAAACCAGACAAAAGTATGAATCGCCAACCCGGCGGTTACGGTAAGCACATACAGGAACATGCTTTTGACGAGCGGCAAAAAATCAACCGTATCGCCGAACTGTTTCATGACGATAGCAAAAATTCCCAACGGAGAGCAGCGAATCACCAATTTGGTAATCCTCATGGTCAATTCAAATCCTCCTTCTATGAAACCGGTCAGGGAATCTCTTCCGGCTTGCGATATTTTAGGTATATGCAGCCCTGCAAGAAAAGCAACGAGGATCACCGGAAGAGTGTAATTCTGCGTAAAGGCGTAGAATATATTCTTTGGAATGAAGTTGACGACAATGTTTTGCACGGACTGCTGTTCGACGGTCAAACCGGCAGCAGGCATGTTTTTTCCGGCAGGAAGTCCCTGTCCGGGTTCAATCAGACTGACAAGAATCAATCCCGTGACGACGGCAATGATCATGGTCAGCACGTAAAATCCCAATGTTTTTAATCCCAAGTTTTTTAAGTCGTATCCCGAAGTCAGGATGCCGATAATGCTTTTGACAATCGAAAAGAAAATAACGGGGACTATCAGCATGTTCAGCGCGTTCATGAACATATCGCCTGTCCACGAAACAAACGGAACGGCTGCGGGAAAGAATATTCCCAGTGCGGCGCCGAGCAACAACGCAATGAATATTTGCCAGTGCAATTTCATTATCAGGATACAGTGGTTTGAGATTTACGCATATTCTTCCGAAACTTTGGGAATACGAAATTTATAACCTGCAACAGTTATTCATTTCTTGACGTTTCACCGCTCCGACTATTGCCGATAACTCCACGTCCTCTACTCCGTCATCCACGGATGATGTGTTTTTCAACACAACGCAAAAGTACAAAAAGGAGTTGGACTTGCAAAATAAAATATGTGGTACGTTGTTTATTTCGCGTTCCTTAGATTACATGATCTCCTCTCATAAGTATTGAATGGTGGTAGAGATTATGAAGATACTTGTATCCGCTGCCGGTGTTCGGGAACAATATTTTTTCGCCGTCGGCAATCCACCCCGATTTGCTCAGCGCTTTGAAGGCGTGCAGACTTTCTCCATAGCACTGACGAGCGCAGACCTCATCGCTGCCGACGACCGCCAATACCACGAAAAATCGGAAGCCCGGGCGCGGGAACCGGAACGTCAACGTCAGGAAATTGAGCGCCTGCACGCCGAAAAAGACGTAGAGACGTCATGCTGCGTCTCTACGGTCTCATTCGACGCCTGCGGCATCGTTTTTCTCGAACCGGATTTATCGTGCGAGCTTAATATTCATCCACTTTCAAATCCGTTCTGAACTGTTCCAGCCGCTTTTGCAGCCGCGCACTCACTTCGGCGAAGTCTTGTTCTCCGTATAGGTTGTGCAGTTCGTTGGGGTCGGTTTGCAGGTCGTACAGCTCGTTGCAGTTGATGTCGTGTCCCTTGTCCTTGCCGAAACCTTCGCCATAGAAATGAATCAGCTTGTACCGGGCGTCGCGCACTCCATCCTGACGCCGCACCTGATGCACGGAAGGATACTCGTAGTAATGATAATAGAGATATTCTCTCCAGCCGTCCGGCGTTTTTCCCTCAAGCAGGGGCAGCAGCGAAGCGCCGGTCATGCTTTCGGGCTTCGCTATTCCGGCTGCGTCAAGGAAAGTAGGCGCATAATCAATGTTTTGCACCAGCGCATCGTTTTCGATACCGCGGAGCGCGCCGTTGCCCGGATAGCGGATGATCAGCGGTGTGCGGAAGGATTCCTCATACATGAAACGTTTGTCGAACCAGCCGTGTTCGCCCATGTAGAAACCCTGATCGGAGGTATATACGATGATGGTGTTTTTCAGCAAATCATGGTCTTCAAGATATTTCACCAGACGTCCGACTTCATCGTCAATGGTTTTGATGCAGCGCAGATAATCTTTCAGGTATTGCCGGTACTTCCACCTGGTCAATTCTTCGCCTTGCAGTTGCTGTTCGATAAATTCTTTATTTCTTCCGTAATATGCTTTTGTCCATGCGTCCAGTTGTTCGGGGGTCATCCGGTTGGTTAACTGTTGCCATCCCCATACACTGCGTCCGTCGGGCGTGAGCTGTTCGTATATCTGCCGGCGATTCAGTCCCTTCGCCGACCATGCGGCAATGGTGTCCTGCCATGCGGCTTGCAGCGCGGCGTCAATCAATCCTCCCGTTTTCAGGTCGGCAAGCAGGGTCATGTCTTTGGCAATGGTCATTTCCTGCGAAGCTGCCGCCGCACAACGGGTATGGTAGTCGTCGTTGAATGTTTCGGGATAGGGAAATTCTACGTCTTCGTAAAGATTCAGGTATTTGCCTTCGGGCATCCAGTTGCGGTGGGGCGCCTTGTGATGGACAAAAAGTCCGAAGGGTTTGTCGGGATCGCGGGTTTCGAGAAATTCGACGGCATGGTCGGTGATCAGCGTGGTGGCATAGCCTTCTTCGCGGATGTATTTGCCGCCGGACGCGGGCGACTTAAATGCGGGATTGTAATAATCGCCCTGATCGTTCAATACATAATAAAAATCGAAGCCTTTCGGTCTGCACTGCAAATGCCATTTACCGGTGACAGCGGTTTGGTATCCCGCGTCGTGCAGCAGTTCGGATACAAAGGTTTTGGCAGTATCTATGCCCTTGCCCAGCGTGCGCTGTCCGTTTTGGTGACTGTACAAACCCGTCATCAGGCAGGCGCGGCTGGGGGTAGATAACGAGTTTTCGACAAAAGCCCTCCGGAACAGGACGCCCTCTTTAGCCAACCGGTCGATATGGGGCGTGGGCGCTAATTTTGAAATCGGATGCCCGTAGGCGCTGATGGTTTGAAACGAATGGTCGTCGGTCATGATGTACACAATATTCAACGGTTTTTTGGGCGTTTCATGACCGCATGCAGCCACGCCTGTTGCCAGGGCTGCCAGAAGTAAAGGTGGACGGGTATTCATGTTTTCTGTTGGTTTATTGATATTATTTTTCACTATTAACCGGCAAAAGTAACCGGTTTTTGGGATAAAACAATACAGCAAAGAAAAATTTTCCTGCCTGAAATTACATCAATCGAGACGGCAAGGCAGCGGAAAACACCGCATGACGCCTGTGTGTGCGCCGGTTTAACAATGAACCATCATTGCCTTCGGAATGATATATTGTCATACCACAAAAAAAATCCAAACCGGAACTCGAACCGCCCAATCAACGGACGAAAGAATTCCGGTTCGGATGATTGCCCTGTGGCGTGAATTAATCTTTGCTTGCGCCGAGATAAAATTCGGACATCTGCACAGCGCTGTTGTTTACCGGATCGTAATCCGTAAGCGTTACCCTGATGTAACGGTGAGTACTCCTGTCCACCGGAATATTCGGCGATTCCAGTTTTGCTCCGTTTTTTGCGTCGGGGATGGCAAAATTTTCCTTGAGCATCTCCCAATTCGTATTGTCATTGCTGCCTTCCACCGTTACTCCCCAGTATCTCAACCCAAGAACCGAGTTCCGGTGTCCGATGCGGAAATAATCAATCAGATGCGGCTTCTTCAGATCTACCGTGAAAACGGCAGGAACGCCAAGACCTCCATTCCCCCTGTTGTCCGAAACGTTTACACTTTTGCCGGGCTTTGCCATACCGACATAGGTGGCAACAACGCCGTCGAAATGCGCATTTGTACGCAGTACCGGCGAGGGACGAATCGACACGTCGAAGACGTCGTATGTTTATAGAAACATCCTTTAAATAGTTTTCAGGAGTATCCTGCTGTGAAAATATCACCTTCCTGCCGTGAGAAAAAAATTCCCTGCCGTGAAAAAAATACTTTCCTGCTGTGAAAAAAATACTTCCCTGCTGTGGAAAATATATTTCCCTGCCGTGGAAAAAATACTTTCCTGCCGTGAAAAAATATTTTCCTGCTGTGGAAAAATATTTTCCTGCTGTGGAAATAGAAATTTCCTGCCGTGAAAATGGAAACTTCCAAACCGGCTTACGGTTCCTGTAATATTTCGTCGCCGGGGATGGCAAATTTCAGGTATTTGATGGAAAAACCCTTTGCGGCGAACAGTTTTTCGTAATGGGTTTGTACGGATACGGCGTGTCCGGTGACGCCGGAACGGTACAAATCGTCGGTACACGTCAGTACGGGCAGCCGGTTCAGTTCAACTACCCTGCATGTATATTCGAAAAGGCTTTGGCTGTCGGTTTTCAGATGGATGATTCCGCCGGGCGGGAGTATTTGCCTGTAGGCGTTCAGGAAACGGGCGGAAGTCAATCGCTTGTTGGCGCGGCTCTGCTGCGGCTGCGGATCGGGAAAGGTAATCCATATTTCCGACACTTCGCCGGGTGCAAAACAGGAGAGGAGAAACTCAATGCGTATGCGCAGGAAAACCACATTCGCCAGGTGGCGCTGCAACGCTTCGGTGGCGCCCACCCACATGCGTGCGCCTTTGACGTCGATTCCCACAAAATTCCTTTCGGGATACCGGCTCGCCAGCGCCACCGTATATTCCCCCTTGCCGCATCCGAGTTCGAGCGTTATCGGACGGCGGTTGGCGAAAATATCGTCCGCCCACCGTCCCCTGCTGCGGAAATTGCTGCGGAATACCTCCTCAAACGCCGGTTCCAGCACATTCGGATAAAGGGACATGTCGGCAAAGCGCTTCAATTTGTTTTTGGACATGGAAATTATTTTAAGTTTACCGTTCAATATGTAAATTCCAGACAGACATAGAGCCAGTCCTCCCCGCGGAGTGCTTGACCGGAGGGACGTTTGTTGCGATAGTCCGCGGAAACGCGCAGGGAGGGGAAACAGCGGAATATCCATCCGCCGATCCATGCCTGCCCTGCATGCCGGTAGCTGCCGGAAACGCCCTGTGCATCCGTCCATATCAGATCGTAGCGGCAAATCATGCTCCACCACGGAGTAAGATCACAAGAGGCATGAAGCGAAGCGACATTCAGCCGCATGTCCTTTTCAAACAGAAAATTGGTTTTCCGGTGATATTCCCCCGTTATTTTCCACTGTTCGCCGGGTTGCAGCCCCACAAATCCGTACATGCTTACAGCGGAAACGCCCCTGTTTCGAGCGACGGAAACATATCCGCCCGCTTCCACCTGTTCGACGGGCGTCAGCACCAGCCGGAAAGCCGGCATGGGACGGTACCTGTCCGTCAGCCGCCGGAAACCGTTGCCGGAAACGACCGACAGATCGACGGACAGATAATCGTTCCACCGGCGAGTTACCCGAAGCCCCAGGTCGGCGGTGGGATCGGACATCCATTTGTCGGAGGCAACCCGTTCGATAAAGCGGTGGTTCCAGAAACTGTTCGCCTGACTGATCTGGCTGGGCATGATGATCCCCGCATCTACCGTCCACCGTTCCTTTTTCCATGTGACGAAAGCCGGTTTAGGATAGGGATATTTCATGCTGATGAAGTCCACCCCCATTTGCGCCGACCAGTGTTCATTCATCCGGACATGCACTCCGAACATGATTTTTTCCTGCTGGAAAAACAGCGTGTCGTCGTGCAAGCCGGCGCGCATTTGCGTATAAGACCGCAGGTACGGTTTCGCTTCCACGCCGGAAAACGCCTTATCCGTCTGTTGGGCAGCGCAGAGCAACTTCGCCGCGCATGTTGCGGCAAGAAATATTTTGATACGGACATGGCGAATGAAGATATTTACTAATTTTACCACGAAATTTATCATATTTTGTCAGATACGTTTTTTACCGTCGCATCGGCGTCCGAAGGGATGTACCGCGAGAAAGGGAGCAAGTTCATCGCCTTTGTCCTTCCCGTGAAGGACGAGGAGGAAATCGGGAAGCACCTCGCCCGTCTGCGCAGGCAATATTTTGACGCGCGGCATCATTGCTATGCGTGGCGCTTGGGAGCGGAAGGGACGCATTACCGCGCCAACGACGACGGAGAGCCGTCCGGTTCGGCGGGAAAGCCCATCCTCGGACAAATCGTTTCCTGCGGACTGACCAACGTTCTTGTGGCGGTAGTCCGCTATTTCGGGGGCGTCCTGCTGGGCGTCGGCGGCTTGGCGCATGCGTACAAGCAGGCGGCTGCCGATGCGCTGGCTCATGCTACCGTCGTACCCGGCATACTTGCCGAAACCTATCGGGTTACTTTTGAATATCCCGATATGAACCATGTATTGCGCGTGGTGAAGGATATGGAACTGGAATGTTTCGCACAGGACTTCAACCTCGTCTGTTCGATGAAGGTACGGGTACGGAAAAGCCTTTCCGCACAAATGATGCAACGGCTTGAAAGGATAGGATCGCTGACCGTTGAGCCGGCTATGCCGTAGCGGTGAATTTCCTTTCGGCAATACGGGCTTTCTTGCCGGTGAGTTTCCTCAAATAGAAAATACGCGCGCGGCGAACTTTACCGTATTTGTTTACTTCGATTTTTTCAATAAAGGGCGAATTGACCGGGAAGATCCTTTCCACGCCGGTTTCCCCCGACATTTTGCGTACCGTGAAGGTGGCTCCCTTGCGCTGTATGACCACGCCCCGGTACTGCTGAATACGTTCTTTGTTGCCTTCTTTAATCTTGTAATGAACGGTTATCGTATCACCACTTGCAAATTTCGGAAAATCCGCGGAAACTGCATTTTGTTCCCGAATTAATTTCATCAAATCCATGACTAAAAATATTTTATCGTTTCGCATTTTCAATTTCAGGGCGGCAAAGGTAAAAATTATTTATAATTTCGCCTCCCGACAAAAGTAAATAAATTTCAAATGGAAAATATCGACTGGAAAAATTTACCGTTCGGTTATATGAAAACCGACTATAATGTGCGTTGCTGTTACCGGGAAGGAAAATGGGGCGAACTTGAAATATCTTCCTCCGAATACGTCATGCTGCACATGGCTGCCACATCGCTGCATTACGGGCAGGAGGTGTTTGAAGGGATGAAAGCCTTTCGGGGCAAAGACGGAAAAATCCGCATGTTTCGCTGTGCCGACAATGCCCGCCGCCTGATCAATTCGGGTACATACATCCGGATGGCGACGCCTCCGGCGGAATTATATACCGAAGCGGTAAGGAAGGCGATCCTGCTCAACGAACGTTTCGTACCGCCGTATGAATCGGGCGCCGCCCTGTATGTGCGTCCGCTGCTGATCGGGTCGGGCGCCGAAGTGGGCGTCAAGCCTTCAAGTGAATATCTCTTTCTGGTGTTCGTCACGCCGGTGGGACCGTATTTCAAAACAGGATTTAACCCGGTGAGCGTGATGATTACGCGCGACAGCGACCGCGCCGCTCCTCTGGGAACCGGTCACATCAAAGTGGGCGGCAACTATGCCGCCAGCCTTCCCGCGGCTGCCGAGGCGCAACGGCTGGGCTATTCCACCTGCCTGTATCTGGACGCCCGGGAAAAAAAATACATTGACGAATGCGGTCCTGCCAATTTTTTCGGGATCAGGGACAATACGTATATCACCCCGAAGTCGCGAAGCATATTGCCCTCCATCACCAACGACAGCCTGATGACGCTGGCAAAGGACATGGGCATCCGCGTAGAGCGCCGGCAGGTGGAACTGTCCGAACTGGACGCCTTTGAAGAAGTGGGCGAATGTGGAACGGCTGCCGTCATCACCCCGATCGGCAAAATATTTGATCCGCAAAACGGCAGAACATACGATTACGGGGAAACGGCAGGTCCCGTCAGCGCCAAACTCTACCACGCGCTGCGCTCCATACAGTACGGAGATACCCCCGACGCATACCGCTGGGTGACGGTAGTAGAATAAAAGGTTAACGATAATTTAAAAGTGAAATGAAGTCACTGTATATTTATATTTCTTTGTTGCCCGCTTTGGGGTATTTTCGTGTTCCGGCAGCGCCGACACCATTACAAAAGACGACGTTATATCCGTGAAGGGAAACATGCTTTACCTCAATGGAAACGCGCTTGCGAAAATCGGTTTCAACAAATTCGATCTTTGCCGGACGATATGGGAAACGGCGATGAATGGCGACAGTCCGGATTTCAATCATCCCGCCGTGTAGCGACAGGACAAGGCATTGGGCGATCTTGCCGGGGCAGGATTGCGTACTCTGCGTTTCTTCGGCGCTCCGCATCAGGAACTGTGGACTGACCCGGTAAAACGGGAAAAGATATTTTACCCCGCCATGGACATCATATTCGATCTTTGTGAAAGACATCATTTGAGCGCTTTCTTTTCCCTGGGATGCGATATTTTTGTACAGCAGGATGCGGGTGAGAATTTGCGCGAACCGGTGGGTGACGCCAACTCGAAATCCCGACAGGCGCTGATGGAATATCTGGAGGAATTTATTCCGCGATACAAACACCGCAAAGCCATTGGCATGTGGGAAATTACCAGCGAACTGACTTTGCAGGGGATATTATGCAGGGACGGTGGCATTTTCTGCCGGAATATGACCATTTGGCACGAATAGCGCCTCAAAAAAGAATTAAGGAAAATTTAAAAATATTTTTTCTGTTTGTCGAAAAAGTATATCTTTGCGCGGTCAATGCCACTTTAGCTCAGCGGTAGAGCAGCTCACTCGTAATGAGCAGGTCGCGGGTTCGAATCCCATGAGTGGCTCAATAAACTGCCGGACACGTTCGGTTTCCCTTCCATGAAAACGCTTTGCTTCAACCAGCCTTGCACCTGCCGGCGACGGACGGGCGGAGGTTTGTTTACACACCGTTCCCGCGGCGTCGGAACAGCCGTTTACCGTATTTCTTTCAAACAACCGGTCACGTTTTTTTCGATACGCTGTGCCTGATTGTCCGTATTTGCCTTGCGGAAGGGAGCGCCTGTAATGTTTTCGTACAGTTCGATGTAGCGTTCGGAAATCCGGTGCACATAATCGTCCGTCAGGACGGGAATTTTCTGACCTTCCTTCCCCTGAAAACCGTTTTCGATGAGCCACTGACGGACAAACTCCTTCGAAAGCTGTTTTTGCTGTTCACCTTTTGCCATCCGTTCTTCGTAACCTTCGGCATAGAAATAGCGCGATGAATCGGGAGTGTGTATTTCGTCAATCAGATAGATTTTTCCATCTTTTTTACCAAATTCATACTTGGTGTCCACCAGTATCAGCCCTTTTTCGGCTGCCATCCGGGCGCCGCGTGCAAACAGTGCCCGCGTATATTGTTCCAATTGTGTATAATCGGCTTCCGACACAAGTCCCTGCGCAATGATTTCCTCGCGCGAAATGTCCATGTCGTGACCTTCATCGGCTTTGGTGGTCGGGGTGATGACGGGGGCGTCGAACTGCTGGTTTTCCTTCATTCCGTCGGGAAGAGGGACGCCGCACAACAGGCGTTTGCCCGATCTGTATTCGCGCCACGCATGTCCGGTGAGGCAGCCGCGTATGACCATCTCCACCTTGAACGGCTGGCAACGGTGACCGACAGTGACCATCGGGTCGGGCGATGCTATTTTCCAGTTGGGAACAATATCGGCAGTAGCGTCCAGAAATCCGGCGGCAATCTGGTTCAACACCTGTCCCTTGTAGGGAATACCGCGAGGCAGCACCACATCGAAAGCGGATATGCGATCAGTGACCACCATCACCAGATAACGACCGTCAATATCATATACGTCACGCACTTTGCCCACATAAAGACTTTTCTGTCCCGGAAAGTGAAAACCGGTTTTTGTCAGCGCTTCCATTTTGATTTTCTATTTTATCTTTTTCGTTGAGGTTTTGATCTTCGATTTAATAGTCATGGGTATTTCCATGTTGTTGACGGACATTGTACCGCTGATATCCTGCGTCATTTCCGATGTTTCGGATATTCCGGTTGCCGTGTCCATAATGATGCTGCCCGACATGGAGCCGGACATTTTTCCCTTTGTTTCGGACGTCGGCGACATCTCTATGACGGATACCACATCAATATAGCCCGTTTTACCCTTCACATCCTTTAATGTATATTTGTTGTTGCTGTTTATCACCACACCCGATATGTTGAGTTGCGTGGCAGCGTCCCAGCTGTCGTTTTTCTTTACGGGGCGGGAGGGAAAAGTCATGAACGACTGCTCGAAGGTGTTTTTCCACATTTTATCATTAAACTGCTGGCTCAATGCTTTGCCAACCTGTCCGGCAAGTTGTCCGTTTTCCGTGCTGACGGCTTTTACCATCTCCTGAGCAATGGCGTCCATTCCCGAAAGGGATATGACCGATCCGTCGGGGCGCATCTTCATCTCTAACGATTTGCCCACAAGTACATTGAAGAGCTTCGCCATGATGCCGTCCATTTCGGAAACTTCGCCTGTTTTCGGTTTTCTTGAATCATATTCCATCTTGAGGTACATGCTGTTCAATAAATATCCGATTTCACTGAAAGTGAACCGTATCTGTATTTCCTTATCGGATACATTTTTCACTGCCATTTCGTAATTGAGATTCATTTTCTGTTCCATCGTCATATCCATTCCCATCATTTTTTGGGTAATGCTTTGATCCATTTGCATCTCAAACAGGTATGTCCCTTTTTCCGGTTTGAACGAAAGCGTAACTTGCCCGTACAAGGCAAATGAAAACGCCCAAAATGCTACTATCACACTTATTTTTTTCATATCAACATATTTAATTTATTATTCATTTTCATTACTCATCAAATTCTCGTATGCGGTCACAATATCCTTTACCAGCGGATGCCGGATGATGTCGCGCCGGTCGAAGCGGATGACGGAAATCCCGGATATATCTTTCAGTATCTGGACGGTAGAGCTAAGCCCGGAGAGTTGCCTGTTGGGAAGATCAATCTGCGTGACGTCGCCCGTAACGATAAATTTGGCGTTCCGTCCCATGCGGGTGAGGAACATTTTCAGCTGGTTGACCGTGGCGTTTTGCGCTTCGTCCAGTATCACGAACGCATGATCCAGCGTTCGTCCGCGCATGTACGCCAGAGGCACAATCTGCACCGTACCGGCTTCAATCAGTTCGGAGAGTTTTTTGGGCGGGATCATGTCGTGCAATGCGTCATAGAGCGGTTGCAGATACGGATCGAGTTTTTCCTTCATGTCGCCGGGCAGGAAACCGAGTTTTTCACCCGCTTCCACTGCCGGTCGCGTCAGGATGATCTTCTTCACCGTTTTGTTCTTGAATGCCGCCACCGCCAGCGCAATAGCCGTATAGGTTTTTCCCGTTCCGGCGGGACCAATGGCAAAGAGCAGATCGTTTTGCCGGTATTCATCCGCCAGCAGGCGCTGGTTGACCGTTCGCGCACGGATACTTTTCCCGTTGTTGCCGTAAACGATGACGCTTCCGTCGGGTTCCGACAAATCCGCGCCGGCGCCGACGGTGTCGTTCATCACACAGTCAACGTCGGCTTCCGTCAGCCGGTTGTATTTCCGGTGATAAGCAATCAGGGACTGCAAAGCATCTTCAAAACGCCGTATTTCGGAATCCTCTCCCATCACTTTGATTTCACTGCCACGCGCAACGATCTTCAGTTTCGGAAAAAAACTGCGTATTCGCTCATACAATGAGTTATTCACCCCGTACAAATCAAGGGGAGCAATACCTTCCGGATAAATTACTTTTTCCACCATCAGAAAGCTCTCGGGACGGAAAAAACGTCCCGTTCAGCCGATGCAAAAATAATTAAAATACGGAACATTTTTGAAATTTGTGAAAATATTCTTACCTTCGTTTCGTTTTATATAATTAAGAAACATATCCCAAAATGGCAAAAATACTTGTAATCGACGATGAACGGAGTATTCGCAATACGCTGAAAGAGGTGCTGGAATACGAAAACCACGAGGTGGATGTTGCGGTGGACGGCGCAGAAGGACTTGAAATGTTCGGAAAGGGCAAATATGAACTGGTTTTGTGCGACATCAAGATGCCGAACATGGACGGCATGGAGGTGCTGGACAAAATATTGGACATGCCCGGCGATGCGCCGATAGTGATGATTTCGGGGCATGGAAACATCGACACTGCGGTGGACGCCATCAAAAAGGGCGCTTTCGACTTTATAGAAAAACCTCTGGATCTGAACCGCCTGTTGATCACCATCCGCAATGCCATGGAGAAAAAGGATCTGGTGACGGAAACCAGAGTACTCAAACGCCGCGTCAATAAAACGTATGAAATCATCGGAGAGTCGCCCGCCATCAAAAGCGTACTCGAAATCATCGAGCGGGTAGCGCCTACCGACGCCCGCGTGCTGATCACCGGAAGCAACGGAACAGGCAAAGAACTCGTGGCGCGGTGGTTGCACGAGAAAAGTTCGCGGGCGGCAGGTCCCTTTGTGGAAGTCAACTGCGCCGCCATCCCGTCCGAACTGATAGAGAGCGAACTGTTCGGACACGAAAAGGGATCGTTTACCTCCGCTTACAAGGACAGAAAGGGAAAATTCGAGGTGGCAAACAAAGGCACGATTTTTCTGGATGAAATAGGGGACATGAGTTTATCCGCACAGGCAAAAGTGCTTAGGGCGTTGCAGGAGAACAAGATTTCCCGCGTGGGAAGCGACAAGGAAATACGGGTAGATGTGCGCATCGTGGCGGCTACCAACAAGGATCTCAAACAGGCTATCGCGAACAACCTGTTTCGCGAAGACCTCTACCACCGCCTCAGCGTGATCCTGATCCGGGTGCCCACCCTGAACGAACGGATAGAAGACATTCCCCTGCTGGCGGATCACTTCATCAAACTTGTCTGCGCGGAATACGGGATGCCGCAGAAAGAAATTACGCCGGAAGCCATTGCCGAGTTGCAAAAAATCAACTGGACGGGCAACATCCGGGAGTTCCGCAATGTGATAGAACGATTGATCATCCTGTGTGAAAAAACGATCACCGACCAGAACGTGATCACTTTTGCCCAGCCGATTTCCAAATAGGCAAAGGCAATCGAAACGGGGGTACAGGAGTGGAAAAAGCAGGGTGACCGTCATCGGCAGTCCCGCAGGGTGGGATGTCAAAAAGACGGGGTATGAATTTTCGTTACTTCGTTCAAAAAATATGATCGCAGGCAGTCCGCAGGACTTGCATATCAATAGAAACACCATCCCCTACCCCGTAGCGGGTGGAACACCTGCGGCGTTCCTTTAAATCGGCAATAGTGTTTCAGATGTTTATATCTTCAATTTCTTTTTCCTCACCCCCTCTCCATGCCGGAGAGGGGGTGAGGAAAAAGCGATATAATCATCCCCTTGTGTGTCCGCATTTATCTTTTTGTCATGGGTGTTTCTAAGTATTTAATTAATAAACAGTAGTAGAATGAAAAGAGTATTTTTAATCGTCGCCGCAATGACAGTATGCGTAGCGGCACAGTTAAGAAAATAGTCTGTTGACTTTAATCCTGACGGTTTATCCGTTAATGATAGGGCATTGCTAATCAAGTATAGATAAGGTTCCGTTTCGATAATGTATCAGTAAAAGAAAAGACAATTTCAACATTTCCATCTTCTTTGAGTAACATTTTGACTTTCTTCTCATTCTTGCCAAAAAATGTCTGAATAAACTGTTATATCCCTCGACGGTAAATGTTTCTGCTTTCGTTTGTATATGCTTCCCCTTGGGAATAATGCTTTCGTA
>JAISRX010000272.1 GCA_031273395.1 Bacteroidales bacterium
TCAAAAGGCAACCCCTGTCTGGGTTGCGCACAGCCCTGCATGGACGTAAAACGCCGCAGGCGTTACCCTTTGATAACCCCGTATGAAATGCGGGGCGGGGTACGACAGGCTAAAAAACACAAGACTATAACCGAGTGCAGTATAGCGTGTGAAAAAATCAGGCGTAATTTTGTCCGCTTGAAACAATGGGCTGGCTTTTGTCCGTTAGACCTTTCATGTCGATGTTTTGCGGGTATTTCACGGATTTATTCAACTGCCGGCACAATTCAAAAATACTGTCCGCTTGCAGTTCTTCCCCGTTGCGGTGCAGCGTCCACACGGGCGGATGGCGTTCCGAAACCGAAACGGAAAAATTTTCCTGCCCCGCCGCCGTATCATCTTTGCCGGGAAGTACCGAAAATCCTGTCCGTTCCAGCGCCTTTTGCGTCCAAAAAGCGTTTTTCCCCTCACCGTAAAGCGCAACGACCGGTAAATTTGTCCGTTTGATCTTAAATTCGCCGTTGCTGTCGTCGAAATGAAGGCTGCTTGCTTCAAACAACTGTTCCAATTGCCGGTTAAGCGCCATGTCTTCCGGTGCGCCTTCCTGCAGGCGGTTGCCCGTTATCAGCCACAGTTTATCGGCTTCCTGCATGGCAATGTTCAGGTCGTGCGTTGAAAAGATGATGGTTTTGCCTTTGTTGCGCGTCAGGTGGTGCAACAGGCGTATCACTTCGTATTTGTTGGGCATGTCAAGGTAAGCCGTCGGTTCGTCGAGCAGGATGACGCCGGTGTCCTGCGCCAAAGTTCGCGCAATCATTGCCCGTTGCCGTTCGCCGTCGCTCGTTTCGTGGAGATTCTTTCCGGCAAGATGAGCCATATCCACCAGTTGCATCGCTTCTTCCACCGCGGCGATATCCTTTTCCGTCAGTTTGCCGATCCAGTTGGTATAGGGGAAACGCCCAAAAGCCACAAGTTGCCGGACAGTCAAATGCAACTCGCCTACCGTTTCGGTAGATACAATGCTCAATTTTTCAGCCCAGTCGCTTCTCGAATAACTTTCTGCCGGTTTGCCCGAAAGCAGCACCTCTCCCGACAGTTTAGGCTGCAACCGCGCTATGGTACGCATCAGGGTGCTTTTGCCCGTGCCGTTGCGTCCGATCAGCGCTACCAACTCTCCTTCGGCAGCCGACAAACGGATATGGCTTAAAAGAGCATGTTTTCGGTAACCGATGGATAAATCCGACAAGTGTAACATTTCGTTTGCCTGTCAGCGCCCCTGCAGGTAAGCGTGTATTCCGGCGGCTGCCTTGCGCCCGTCGCCCATGGCAAGGATGACGGTTGCCCCTCCTCTCACAATGTCTCCTCCTGCAAAAATGTCAGGCACGGAGGTTTGCATGGTTTCCTGATCGACCGTCAAAGTACCCCAGCGCGACACTTTCAGCGCGGGAATGGCTTTCGAGATGAGCGGATTGGGCGATACCCCGACGCTCACCACCACGGTGTCCACATCCACCGGAAATTCGGAGCCTTCTATCGGCACCGGACGCCTGCGACCGGACGCATCCGGCTCGCCGAGTTCCATCTTTTGCAGCTGCATTTGCTTCACGCGCCCTTTTTCGTCTGCCAGATAGGCGACGGGATTGTGCAGGCACATAAATTCCACGCCTTCCTGCTGTGCGTGGTGTATTTCTTCCCTGCGGGCGGGCATCTCGTCCATCGACCGCCGGTAAACGATTACGGCGCGGTGCGCGCCCAGCCGTTTGGCGGTGCGCACGCTGTCCATAGCCGTATTTCCTCCGCCGATCACGGCAACATTTTTGCCGCTCAACACAGGGGTGTCATACTCCTGTCTGCCCGCCCCCATCAGGTTGATGCGCGTCAGGTACTCATTGGAGGAAAAGACGCCCGTGCAGTTTTCGCCGGGTATGTTCATGAAGTTGGGAAGCCCGGCGCCGCTGCCGATGAAAAACGCTTTAAACCCTTCGGCGCGCAGGTCGTCGAAAGCGCCCGTTTTGCCCACGATGAAATTGGTTTCAAAACAAACGCCCATCCTGCGCAGATTGTCTATCTCCACATCCACAATCACGTTGGGCAGGCGAAATTCGGGAATACCGTACTTCAGCACGCCGCCGATCTCATGCAACGCTTCAAAGACGGTGACGCCGTATCCGAGTTTGGCAAGGTCTCCGGCAGCGGCAAGCCCTGCGGGACCCGATCCCACCACCGCTACCTTCACGCCGTTGGACGGCGCTACTGCCGGTATGGACAGGTTGCCGGAAGTGCGTTCATAATCTGCCGCAAACCGTTCCAGATTGCCGATGGCAACCGGCGTTTTTTTCAGTTTCAGCGTATAAAAACATTGGGATTCGCACTGCACTTCCTGCGGGCATACCCGTCCGCAAACAGCCGGAAGGGCATTGGTTTCCTTCAGGGTGCGGGCGGCTTCCCCGAAATTCCGTCCTTCGATGTATTTGATGAATTTCGGGATATTGACGCCCACCGGACATCCGGAGATACAGGTGGGATCGGGACAGTCGAGGCAGCGGACGGCTTCTCCCACGGCTTCCTCCACGCCAAGCCCCAGGTTGACTTCCAGATGGTTGGCAGCCCGTATTGCAGGTAGCTGTTCGGGCATCGCTACCCGTTCGCGTTTGGTTCTGTCCGCCGCCCTGACGGATTTGCGCAATTCTTCCCGCCATGCATGGCTGCGTTCCGATTTGAGATATTCTGTTGTGTTCATTTGGGTGTAACGGTTCAAAATTTCATGTTATTGTTCATGGATCAGATAATTCCTGTAGGCGGTTTCTTCTTCCTCCCTGTAAGCCGACATGCGCCGGAGCATCTCGTCGAAATCCACCTGATGGGCGTCAAATTCGGGACCGTCCACACAGACAAAACGTGTTTTTCCGTCCACCGAACAGCGGCAGGCGCCACACATGCCCGTTCCGTCCACCATGATGGTGTTCAGGCTGGCAAGCGTGGGAATATTATATTTCCGGGTCAGCATCGCCGCATATTTCATCATCACCGCAGGACCTATCACTACCGCCTGATGCACCGTTTCCCGCAGGATGACTTCTTCCATGCCGTCGGTCACCAGTCCCTTCCTGCCGCGCGACCCGTCGTCGGTGACCAGAATCAGATCGTCGGAAAATTCTTTCATCTCTTTCTCGTACAGCAACAGCCCTGCCGTACGCGCCGCCAGCACGGTAACTACCCTGTTGCCCGCACGTTTGAACGCCTGCACGATGGGAAACAGCGGAGCAACGCCCACGCCGCCGCCGGCACACAGCACGGTGCCTGCCTTTTCAATATGGGTGGCGTTTCCCAGCGGACCTACCACATCCTGAACGTAGTCGCCTTCATTGAGTTTGGACAGTTTTGCGGACGAACAACCCACCTTCTGCACAATCAGCGTAATGGTTCCCGCACGGGTATCCGCATCGGCAATGGTGAGCGGGATGCGTTCGCCGCCTTCGCCCGTGCGGACAATCACAAAATGTCCCGCTTTCCTGCTTTGCGCAATGCGGGGCGCCTCTATCTCCATCCGAAAAACATTCTCGGAGAGAAACTCTTTCCTGATTATTTTATTCATCAAACAATATATATACTCGTTAATCGCTATTCACTGCGGATGATGGTTTTCTCCCTGTCGGGGCTTACCGAGATGATTTTGAAAGGAACTCCGGTTTCCTGTTCGATAAAGGAAATGTAGTCCTTCAGTGCAGCCGGCAAACTGTCGTAGGAGGCATTGCAGGAAATATCGTCCCGCCAGCCTTTCATTTCCTTATAAACCGGCGTTATTTCGGCGTTTACATCGAAGGGTATCCTGTCGGTGACCTCGCCGTTAATTTTATAATGCGTGCATACCTTGATGCGGTCGAATCCCGACAGTACATCGGCTTTGGTCATGATGAGCGACGTGACGCCGTTGATCATGACGGAATATTTCAGGGCGGGCAGGTCGAGCCAGCCGCAACGCCTCGGACGCCCGGTAGTAGCGCCGTATTCGCTTCCCCTTTCGCGCAGGAGTTCGCCTGTTGCGTCGAGAAGTTCGGTGGGAAAAGGACCGCTGCCCACGCGGGTGCAATACGCCTTCACAATGCCGAACACCTCCCCGATACGCGACGGAGCAACGCCCAGCCCGGTACACGCGCCTGCACATACGGTATTGGACGAGGTGACAAACGGATACGACCCGAAATCAATATCCAGCATGGTTCCCTGCGCGCCTTCGGCAAGAATACTTTTGTTCCCGGCAAGATACTGATTGATGGCATATTCGCTGTCTATCGCCGTAAAGGATCGAAGTACGGAAAGCGATTCGAACCATTCTTCTTCCTCTTTTTGGTAATCGGGGGGATCACCGTATGATTTCAACAGGCTCAGGTGCTGGTCGAGCAGTTCCCGGTAGCGTGTCCGGAAGTCGGATGTGAAAAGATCGCCGACGCGCAAACCGTTACGCCCGGTTTTGTCCCTGTAGGCAGGACCGATGCCCTTGAGGGTGGAACCGATTTTGGATTTTCCCTTTGACGCCTCCGATGCGGCGTCAAGCAGGCGGTGAGTAGGCAATATCAAATGCGCCTTGCGTGAAATATACAGATGTTTCATGTCCGTTTTTTTTGCTTTCAGCGCCTCAATTTCCTTTTTGAACACAATAGGATCAATCACCACGCCATTGCCGATGATATTGATTTTTTCCGGATGGAAAATCCCGGAAGGAATGATATGCAACACATGCTTGACGCCGTTGAACTCAAGCGAATGTCCCGCATTGGGACCACCCTGAAACCGCGCAATCACATCATAGTGAGGAGTTAAAAAATCCACCACCTTCCCCTTTCCTTCATCGCCCCACTGGAGGCCCAACAATACGTCTAACTTCATTATTCTTTATATGTTTACGGCAACTTTAACATCCAGACACAAAAATATTCGTTCATCTGTTGCCGAAATAAACGAATGTACAAAGGAAATAAAAAGATCGGTTCGATGATCAAATCAGGAAAAAAAAAATTTGTTTGCCTGCCGAAAACGGTTCATTCTTTTTGGAGACACTGTTGATTGCATCACATGTTGCCTCATGTCCCGCAGGGAGGACACAGGGACGGCACATTGTAACATAATGCCGCCCTCACAAGGTTCAAGAACCTGTGAACTCAGATCAACCGTTCCCGTATTAAATATTCGGCAATTTGAACGGCGTTGAGTGCGGCTCCTTTGCGTATCTGGTCGCCTACGCACCAGAAATGGACGCCGTTGGGCGAGGCAAGGTCTTTGCGGATGCGCCCCACAAAAACAGGATCCTTGTCAGCTGCAAACCAGGGCATGGGGTAAATGCTTTCGGCAGGCACATCATTGACGAGTATTCCGGGCGCATTTTGCAGCGCATTGCGTACAACAGGAATTTCAAGCGGCGATTCGGTTTCCGCCCACACTGCCTCGGAATGTGCCCGCAACACCGGTACGCGAACGGCAGAGGCGCTCACAGGAAACGTGGCGTGCATGATCTTTTGCGTTTCATGATGCATCTTCATCTCTTCCTTCGTATAATCGTTGTCCGTAAACACGTCGATCTGCGGAATCAGGTTGAATGCCAGCCGGTATTTGAATTTATCCGCTGCCACAGGTTCGTCTTTCAGCGTTTGTTCGGTTTGTGTTTTCAGTTCTTCCATGGCGGCAGCCCCGGCTCCGCTGGCAGCCTGATAGGTGGCTACCCGGACGCCGGTAACGGGCGACAAATCATGAATCGGTTTCAATGCCACCACCATGATGATGGTCGAACAGTTGGGATTGGCAATAATGTTGCGGGGACGCTTTTTGCAGTCATCCGGATTGACTTCGGGAACTACCAGCGGCACATCGTTTTCCATGCGGAAAGCGCTGGAGTTGTCGATCATCACGGCGCCATGACGGGTGATGGCGGCGGCAAAAGCGCGGGAGGTTCCCGCTCCGGCGGAAGTCAGGGCAATATCCACGCCTTTGAAATCGTCGTTATCCGTTAATTCCTTGACAATTATTTCCCTGCCCCTGAATGAATAACTGCCGCCCGCACTTCGCGACGACCCGAACAACAGCAGTTCGTCCACGGGAAACATTCTCTGTTCCAAAACTTTTAAAAACTCCTGCCCCACTGCGCCACTAACGCCTACAATTGCTAATTTCATGCCTTGAATACTTTTTTAAATGAGCCTGCAAAAATACACAATAATCGACAATTCCCAATTTTCAATGCTCACTTCCCGATTATTCAGTATGCCCGTGCAAAAAGTACCCGTCGTTTTGAAGGTTTTCCGGTGAGGATGCATTTTCCTTCTTCTTCCGGGGCATCGAAGGGGATGCAGCGTATGGTAGCTTTGGTTTCCTCCTTGATGCGGTTTTCCGTTTCGGTGGAGCCGTCCCAGTGCGCCATGATAAAACCTCCCCGTTCCAGCAGTTCCTTGAACTCGTCATACGAGTCGGTTTGGCAGGTGTTGGACGAGCGAAAATCCAGCGCTTTGCGATAGATGTTCTCCTGAATTTCGTCCATCAGGCGGGTAACCACCCCAACGGCTTCATTCATGGGATACACGTTCTTTTCGAGGGTATCGCGGCGGGCTATTTCCACCGTGCCGTTTTCCATGTCGCGCGGTCCGACGGCAATGCGCACGGGAATGCCTCTCAGTTCGTGTTCGGCAAACTTAAATCCGGGTTTGACCGTATCCCGGTCATCGAACTTCACCGTCAAGCCTTTAGCCTCCAATTCCCGTTTGAGCGGCAATATCTTTTCTTCCAGCGCCGGCAACTGTTCCTGTTTTTGGTATATCGGCACTATCACCACGTGGATGGGCGCAAGTTTGGGAGGCAGCACCAGCCCGTTGTCATCCGAATGCGCCATGATCAGAGCGCCCATCAAACGGGTAGATACCCCCCACGAGGTAGCCCACACGTAATCCAGCGTTCCTTCGCGGGTAGCAAATTTCACATCGAAGGCGCGGGCGAAATTCTGTCCCAGAAAATGCGACGTACCCGCCTGAAGCGCTTTTCCATCCTGCATCATCGCCTCGATACAATAGGTTTCCAGCGCACCGGCAAACCGTTCATTTGCCGTCTTGATCCCCCTGATGACCGGAATGCCCATGTATTGCTCTGCAAAGGAGGCATATACATTGATCATCCGTTCGGTTTCTTCCATCGCCTCGTCCCGGGTGGCGTGCGCCGTGTGACCTTCCTGCCACAGAAACTCGGCGGTACGCAAAAACAGGCGCGTACGCATTTCCCAGCGTACCACGTTCGCCCACTGGTTGATCAATATCGGAAGATCGCGGTAGGACTGTATCCAATCCCTGTAGGTGTTCCAGATAATGGTTTCGGAAGTGGGACGCACGATGAGTTCCTCTTCCAGCCGGGCGTCATCGTCCACCACGATGCCCTTTCCGTCGGGCGAATTTTTCAGACGGTAATGCGTCACTACGGCACATTCTTTGGCAAATCCCTCTACATGACTTGCCTCGCGGCTGAAAAACGACTTGGGGATGAACAACGGGAAATAAGCGTTTTCGTGCCCCGTTTCCTTGAACATCTGATCCAGCCGGTCGCGCATCTTTTCCCAAATGGCGTATCCGTAAGGTTTGATCACCATACATCCCCGAACCGCCGAATTGTCCGCTAAACCGGCTTTCACCACCAATTCATTGTACCATTGAGAATAATTCTCTTTTCTACTGATAATTCCTTTTGACATTAAAACTTTTTTTGGTATAAAATTTGTATTACACTTAAAAATTGAATATAATTGCAAAAATAAATAAATTTACGTTAAACCCAAAATTAGGAGGAACAAGTCATGAAAACGATACAAATTATATCCGTTATATTCGCTTTAGGAGCCATCTCCTGTTCTTCGGGACAAATAAACACCACATCTTCCTATGAAGATGGCATTTATTACAATCCGAATAAATCCGCCACGGCTGTTGTCGCCGTCGCTCCTGCTCCTGTAGCTTCTCCTGCACCTGTAGCCGCCGCAACGTCCACAGTTGCGGCAGAGAGTTACAACCATCAGACCTCCGACGAAGACGGGTTGAGCAATTACGAAAAATACCGCCTGTCTCTGGAAGCGGGCGACACGGTTGCCACCGCCGGGAGCGCACCGGTGGAATATTACGAAACGCCACCCGCAACGGAAGAAAGTCAAAGGCAGTATGCCTACGTGGAATCCACCCAAACCAAAGACGGACAAGGCAATACCTACGTTACCAATAATTATTACGACAATTATTATGATAACTCGTACGCCTACCGCCTGAACCGCTTCGACCGCTTCTACTACGATCCGTGGTACGATCCGTGGTATTCGTGGTCGGGAAGCAGATTCTGGTACAGTTCCTATTACGGATGGGGGTTCGGCTACGGATGGGGATACCCGTATTATTCCTACTATCCGCGTTATTATTACGGTTGGGATTATTATCCGTATCATTATCACCACTATCACCATTATTATGACGATTATTACCACCGTCCGCGCAACACCGTTTCGGGTCCCATCAACCGTCGGGGCGGAGGAACCGTCTATACATCCGCTTCGGTAAGGACAAACAGTTCGGTAAGCTCTTTGCGCAGTACCACCTCCGCACGGACAGGGAGTTCTTATCGTACTCCCAACACGCAGTCGAGCTACACCCGCGCGGCGGCGACGCCTTCGTCCTATCGCACTTCGTCCTCCGCAACGTCCAGCACCAGAACGGCGGTCAGTTCGGGCAACAGTTCGAATACACGCGCCGCAACGTCCTCGCAAACCACCCCCAACACCACCAACAGCAACACGCGGACGTCGTCCACCTCGTATGCAACGCCGCGCACGAGCAACAGCCAAAGTACCACCACTACCACGCAAAGCCGTTCATCCGGCAGTTATTCGGCGCCCAGCAGTTCTTCGCGCTCGTCGTCCGGTTATTCATCACCGTCACGCAGCACAAGCACCAGTTCGCCGTCCTACTCCGCGCCATCGCGCAGCAGTAGCTCATCAAGCAGTTACAGCGCTCCTGCAAGGTCGTCAAGCAGCAGCAGTAGCAGTTCATCCAGAAGCAGCAGCAGTAGCAGCAGTTCATCTTCCAGAAGCAGTTCGTCTTCGGCAGGCGGAAGGCGCTGATACTCAGGATAGTTAACAATCAGTTGGACATTTGTTTTATTTAAAATCCAGTGCGATGAAAAAGGTTATTTTTATATTGTTCTTTTGCGTGGTTGCCCTCAATCATGCCGTGTCGCAAAATGCGTGGGATGCCATGCGTCTTTCGCAACAGTATGCCGGCGGCACAGCCCGTTCGCTTTCCATGAGTGGCGCATTCGGAGCGTTGGGTGGCGACTTGTCCACCCTAACGACCAACCCTGCCGGCGTGGCAGTCTATCGCGGATCGGAATTTGCGTTTACCCCTGCGCTAAGTTTTACCAATAACAACGCCACCCTGTACAACAGTCCCAATTTCAAAGAAAACATGGCACGGTTTAATTTCAGCAATATCGGCTATATATACACGTGGAATTCCTATCGGGACAAAGGCGTTCAAAGCGTCACGTTCGGCATGGCATACAACAGGTTGAATAATTTCTCGTCCGACGCATACATAGATACTCGCGTTGGGTCGTCCATGATGAACGAATTTGTTTGGAACGCCAATGGCGGAGAAAGCGGGATACCCCTGCCGGATAATGCATTGGACACGCATTATGAAAGACTGGCATACGATACTTATGCCATCGACTATGATAATAATTCCACCCCTCCCGTTTATTATAATGATTATATCAATCGTGCCAATAATTTTAGCGACCAGCCCATGAAACGCACCATGGGTTATCGCGGAGGTATCGGCGAATATGCCTTTTCATTGGGCGCCAATATCAGTAATCAGGTATATATAGGTGCAACCTGGGGCATTGACGATGTGACTTCGGAAGAATTTTTCACGCATGAAGAACGTCCCGAATTTAATTATTTGAACAATTTTATCTTTAAATCACGGTATCTTATCAAAGGATGGGGAATGAATTTTAAAACAGGCGTCATCTACCGTCCCATCAACCTGATACGCATCGGCGCAGCCATACATACGCCTACACGCTACTGGCTAAATTCCGAATTAACCACCAGCATGGAGACATTTTTCAATACTTCACCCGACAATAAGGCGGATCATTTCTATTCGGAAACCGATTTGCCCAGTGAAAACCGGTTCAAGCTGATTTCTCCGTGGCGTTACATGCTCAGCGCGGCAATCGTGGTGGGCAGTTTCGGGCTGGTAAGTTGCGACGCCGAATTTGTTGATTATTCTGCGGCTAAGTTTTTGCCACAGTCTGAGTTCGGAATACCAATGAATGAGGATATAGCAAACGGGTACCGGAATACGGTCAACCTGAAAGCCGGCGCGGAATTTCGTCTCGGCGACATTTCATTGCGCGGAGGCGTTGCCCATTACGGAACTCCACACAGAGATGAAGTAATTAAAAACGATGATTTTGAGAACAGGGGAACGATCAGCTATTCGGGGGGTATCGGCTTCAGACGATCCAATTTTTACATGGATGCGGCATATATTTACACCCAATACGCCAAATACCACTACAGCATGTATGATGATCCGTATAACGACGGACAGGTGCGAGCTGTCCTGCAAGATACCAACCACAAGATAGCGGTGACCGTGGGATTCAAATTCTGACGCCGGAGAGCATTACTTTGAAGATGCAGGAACAACGGCAAACCGCTGCTGACAGGCAATGAAACGCGGAAGGGGGGGATTACCGGTTCATTCATGTTATTGCGCCACAAAGATGTAGGTGATGCTTCCCGTTTGTTTGGGAGGCGCGTCGGGCGCGCTGTTGAAGCGTGAACGTTCGGCGTCGCGTTTGGCGGCGTCTGTCAGGCAGGGATCCTGCGAATCGGAGGACGTCCTGTTGATCGCGGCAGACAAAACATATCCTTTGGGA
>JAISRX010000274.1 GCA_031273395.1 Bacteroidales bacterium
AACCGTTCCACGCCGGTTTCTACCTCCGGAACGCCAACCCATGCCAAAATGGGAAATTCCTGGTCCGTTTTAAGACTTTCCTGTGCGACAGCGCTTATAGTAAGAACGGCAAAAAATAATGTCACTGATAAATTTTTCATTTTTCTTATTTTAAATGTTTATGTTTTATATTTTGTGTAATCCTTCACAACTCACATAGTGCCTGGCAATGTTCAGTTCATCCATCAGTTCCCTGATCTCCACCGTTTGATACCTGCCGGTGTTGTAGCCTTTGCCGTCGTCGTTGTGGAATACCCACGACGGGCTTGGCCACAGGCAGGCTGAAAACTTCACGGTACGGTAAAACTCCTTGCTGACGCCATTCTGACCGTGATGCGCCATTTGCAGGTAATCGCAGTTCAAATCATTCCGAAAAGGACTGTGCAACAGCAGATCGCCTCCTTCAATTCCCAAATCACCCAGAAAGACGGCTGATCTTGACCTGTCCCACACGCGAATTACCATAGAGGCATTGTTGTAAGTGTTGGTGTTGAACGTTTCGCTGGTTACGGAAAGAATTTTGATGTTCACCCCGTCTATCTCGAATGAAACGCCGGGCGAAGTGAGGTTCACAACAGGGATACCGGATGCATCAAGCGCATCATAGTATGCGTCGGCTTTTTGTGCCGATCCGGGTTCTGTGAGCCGGTAAGCCGCTGAAAATTCCGAGTGATAAACCTTTTTGATCAACATTCCCGTGTTGCCGCGCACACTGCGTGCAGCGTCCGGATGAGCGCGATGCCTGAACCATGCGGGCGACCGAATGATTTCCGTCAGCGCTCCCATGTGATCGTCGTGCGGATGACTGACAAACCAGGCTTCCACTTCGTTGCCCAAAGCAGCAATGACGCCGCGTAAAAAGGGCGCTTCCTCCTTCACGCCTCCGTCCATGACCAGAAGTTTGCCATGCGGGGTGATCAGCACGTAGGAGTTGCCGATGGTGTCGATTTGCGAGGGCAACTGCCAGATGGCAAAAGATTTCCCCGCAGTGCGCTCCGACATGAACGCTGCGGCTCGCTCCGACGGAATCAAACTCGCTCCGAGCGCCGCAACGGACGCTTTACCGATAAAATGTCTTCTTTGCATATTGTTTAATTTATTTAGTTTTATTGATTTATCTAATGTAAACTTTGGGATACTTTTTCATATTCTCCTTTGTTTTAGTATAAAATGAATCCTCCGCAACAGTCAATGCAACATCATGATCATGCACGTTATCCTGCGTATATCCGATATGGAGCATCAAAACGGTATCGTTTAAGGCATGCAAATCCAGATACTTTGTCCGGTCTCCCATCACTCGCACATGGAGTTGGCTGCCGCTGTTTTCTTCGTTATCGTTCTCTTTTTTGCACGATACGGACGAAACTACAAAAAATAGTAATACCCAGTATAATACATCATTTTTTAACATCCTTATTCTATTTTTAAATATTATTCTTCTATTGAAATATTAAAAAAACCGGATGGGAAGCGACGTATCAGCACATCTTCCCTGTTCTCAACAACGGGATATTGATCCGCTGTTTCCTCCTCGTTCACTTTTATCTTTTTCCGTACAGGCAAGGCAACCCATCCGGATGCATTGGGCGGAACAGTGATTTTCCACATCAACTTTCCATTCTTTTTCGACCAGTCGCTTTCCGTTTTTCCATAAGGGGTAGAGATGGATGCTTTTGCCCATTCCAATTGTCCGGTGAGTGTCGGTTCAAAGCGAATGATTTTGTAGCCGGGGCATGAAACCTCGGGACGTATTCCGGCAATGTCTTCATAGAACCAGGTATCATAACCGCCCAGCATGGGATGGTTCAGCGATGAGTTACCCTTGAGGCACACAGCTTTGCTTTCCTCATGTATCGGCAATATCTCCCAAAGTGTGGTCGCATCTGCATTTGTCCACATCCACTCAAAACTGTTTTCGCCTTTTTTTGTGAATGTCTTCCACGCCGCTTCGCTGTTGCCGTTGCGCGACAGCGCCTGTCCTATGCGTCCCATGCCGAATATGCCCGTGTGGAAAAAATGATTGTATTTTTCCTCAATATTACGGACGATGGCGTCGGAAACCGCTTTTCGATCGGCAACGGGAGCGAATCCGAAATCAAGCGCCATGGCGTCTGCCGTTTGACTGCCGAATGTTTTGTTTGTGCTGTCGTAGAATTTGTCTGTCAGCGCCTTCCCGATTTGTTCCTTCAGATGGCGGTAATATGCGGCGTCGTCCTTTTTGTCCAATATTGCCGCAACCTGCGCCACAATTGATGCGTCGTAATAATGAAAAGCCGTTGAACTTAACGGTATGGGGCAGTCAATGGTTTGATTTCCCCCGGGAGGACACCAGTCGCCCAAGCCGTAGGGGACAATATGCCCGTCGGCAAGCGCTGCAATATGATCGACCCATTGTTTCATTTCGGGATAATGCACCTCAAGCGCTCTTGCGTTGCCATAGTAAAGGTAGGTGAACCACGGCAACTGGACAACAGCCGTACCCCAATCGGGCGAAGCAACACCGCATAAGCGGCGTCCCGGCGCTATCATAAACGGAATACCGGGCGCTTTATCGGCGAAATAAAATTCGGAATTGTACAATTTTTGGTGCAGCGTATTTTCAAGAAAAACATCAGCAGACGACTTTATGTCGTCGAGATATTTCATCCAGAAATTATTCATGTCATAATTGCAGTTTTCAAATGGAGCCACCGTATGGGCGTCACCCAGCCACCCGCAACGTTCGCGGTGCGGACAATCGGTGGGTATTCCGTGTATGTTGCTTAACATGGTACGTACCGCCATCTCGTGCAAACGGTTGATTTGCGGCTCGGAACATTCAAACCGTCCGATTGCCGGAACATCGGTATAAACCGTTACGGCTTTGATCCACGATGGATCGGGAACGCCGCTCATTCCCGAAAGTTCCAGATAGCGAAACCCGTGATAGGTGAACCGAGGCGTCCATGTTTCAGTCCCGTTGCCGGCACAGATATACTCGTCCGTTTGTATGACGCCGGTGGCAAATACGCCTGTTGTTCCGTAATTCACGGTGCGGTCGTCATTCAAATACTCGCCCATGCACATGCGGAGATGCGTGCCTTTTGGCTGACTTACCGTAATGCGGGGAACGGCAGCTACATTTACGCCAAAATCAAAAACCCATTTTCCGTCGGGGTTTTGCCACAAGGCTACCGGAGTGATTTCCCGCTGTAAACGCACCGGTTCTATGATCTGCGGCTTCAATGCCGCAGGAATGACGCCCGTTGCCGGAACCGCATCCTGCCAGTGACTGCAATCCACCGCGGCGTCTGCCCAACCGTCCACCACTTTACCGGCGTCATACGTTTCGCCTGCATACAGGTTGGATTTGAGGACGGGACCGGCAAACCATTTCCATGATTCATCCGTGCCGATGATTTTTTTGGAGCCGTCGTCATACGTGATTTCCATCTGAAGAAACAGCATCGGCTTGCCGTAAGCGAACGCCGGTCCCCACACAAGTCCCTGATTGTACCATCCGTCGCCCAGCATCACACCGATACAGTTTTCTTTCGATTTCAGCAGCGCGGTAACATTAAAGGTATTGTAAAAGGCATATTTTTCATAATCGGTTTGCGCAGGGTCGATGATGCGTGTTTCATCTACCTGCTTGCCGTTGAGAAACAAATCGCCGCATCCCAATCCGCTCAGATAGACAACGGCGCGAACCGGTTTGGCGCCTGATGCTGCGGATATGTCGAACACTTTCCTGAAATACGGCATTGGGCAGCCATCCGTCCATTCGGCAGTGATCCACTTTGCCTGCCAGTACGCTGCATCCTGCGGTCCCAGCGAAAAGGAAGCGGGAGCGCTCCATTCGCTTGCCTCATCCGCTTCGTCCCAGATGCGGACACGCCACCAATACAGTTCGCCCGCGGTCAAAACCGCACCGGACGGAACGACGTCCAATTGCCGGTCGGATATTTGCTTTCCGGATTTCCAGACGTCAGCGTCGCCTTTTTTCAGATTCCGTTCCGAAGAAAATATCTCTACTTCCCAAGCCGTTTGCCGTACATCTTGTGCAGCAGACGCTATCTGCCAACTCAGCAACGCCTGTTCCACGCCTTCGGGATTCACCTTATCCTGACAGCGCAGTCGGACAACCGTTGTATGATGCCCGGAATGGCATCCAAAAAAACAGACCAGCGTCAATACACAGGACACTATGTAAAATGCCTTCAACAATGAAAATTTTGCCTTTTTCGTTTCCGACAGGTAACGTTTGCCATCGTCATCTGTCTTGAATTTCTCCTGAAACTCAAATATGGTCACGCTTTTATATCTTTGTTCCATATCACATTTTTTTAAGATTATTCCCTGTAAAGAAAGTTAAACCTTCCCCCCGGCGCCGTATCGCCGTTTACGTAAAAATCCATGATATTGCCGTTTTCCTGCATGTTATCATTCCATTTAAATTCGATATGGACGTTTTTGTTTTCCAGTCCAAGCGTTTTGCGCGGTATTTCCAGTTCGAGTCTGTTCCCGTTGACGGCGAATTTCACTTTTGCCGTCTGTTCCCATTCCCACCTGTTGCCGACATTTTTTTCAACAACGGCGCTCTTGTCGGGATTGATCCGGTTCACCACATAATCGTAACCGTTCCAACCGGTCGATTTGTCCCTGTCGACGTCAATAAACAACAGCATCCAGTTGCGGTCGCTTTTCGGGCTGAGCGCGGCGTCGGTTTCCACAAGGAAATAAAGTTTGTCGGCGTCGCGGGCTAC
>JAISRX010000275.1 GCA_031273395.1 Bacteroidales bacterium
CTCTCTGCAAATATCGTGCCAAACTTCTGCAATCCACGTTGATCAAGGGACACAGCAACAGCTACCGATCGGTTTTTTGTACCTTCGGACAGCCATTCGGCGGACAATATGTGAGAAAAAGTCTTCATTTTTGATGAATAAATAAACTGTCTCGCTTTTTTGCCTCGAACCTCGAAGCAGAAATTTTAAAACGCGGCAAAGGTAACACAATTTTCCCAAAGTTGTTCTCATGGGTGCAAAAAAAAAATTAAAAAAAATTTCTTTAGCTTGTGAGAGAGGAAGTTAAGAAGTGATTTTTTTAGGGGAGGAAGGGGAAGACGCCCCCCATACGGTGACGCATGATGTAGTCCCTGCGAAACTGCCCTGCAAAACAAACGCCTTCGCCGCCGCAGTGGCGTTGCGCTCAACGCCACTGCCATAGCACGTACCGGTGCGGCGGATGCAATAAACCCTGGCGAGGTTTGGAATCCTGTTAAGGGTCGTGGTGATGCGAGACGTATCGGAGGCATCCAATCCTTGCAGGGCTTGCCGACGGGCAGGGTTGTCCACGGAAACAATACCGTTCGGCGCAGCGTCTCGCTACGGCGAACGAAGAAACGGCAAGTCCCGAACAGGGGCGACACTTTATCCCAACATGTCCATTAGCCGGTATCCCCATATTGAATTTCGATGGCATGGAATGTGTGAAGACAGGTAGTACCTCGAAGAGGTCGCATGTTGATAAAACGCATGTTGATGGAAAATTCGCCACCATCGGGGTCGTACGGCACGTATAGCGTCCCCGATTCTATAAACATGCGACCCGTTGGCTCGGTCGACGATGAGGGCGAGCTATCCTAATGGACATTTTGGGTTTATGAACCGTAAACTTCAGCTTGCGGACAGCAAGTCCCGCACGGGGAATATCCGGGTTACTTTGTGCGACTTCTGCGACTTTGCGGTTAATTAGCCCATAAGCACACGCGGTAAACCGTCCCAAAAGGCAAAACATTCCACCTTGCAGGAAAAACGGAAAAAAACGGCGCCGCTATTTGGCGGCTTCGGCAACAACGGCAGCGGCGGCTCTTGTAGTGCGCACCGATACGATCCGCGTTTCCTTGACGGTGATCACATCGTATTTTTCCGATGTGATTTCGCCCGCGCGAATAGATTTTCCGATGCCAAGTTCGGTAATATCTATTTCGATGGCAGCGGGAATATCTTTGACAAGTCCTTTTACGGCAATTTTCCTTTGTTCGAGAACCAACTTACCGCCTTCGCGCACGCCGATCGCCGATCCGGTAAGTTGCACCGGTACTTGCACAACAACAGGTTTGTCGTCCGAGATTTCATAAAAATCGGCATGAAGCAACTTGTCGGTTACAGGATGAAACTGTGTTTCCTTGACCAACGCACGGTGTTGTTTTCCTTCGATGTCAAGATCAACCGTATATACCGTCGGGGTATAGATCAATCCGCGAAAATCCCCTTCCGGCACGCAGAAGTTGATATTTTCTTTCCCGCCGTATAAAACGCACGGAACTGTTTCCTGTTCCCTGATCGCTTTTAACGATTTTTTTCCTGTTTCCTTACGCACGGTGGCTTTTAATGCAAATGACTCCATTTCTTGTATCAATAAATTTGAGGGCGCAAAGGTAATAAAAATGTTCATATAAAAACAGGCGTGTAAAAAAAAATACCTCATTATTTTTTGAATTATTATTATTTTCGTAATATTGCACAAAATTAAAATTTTGTATATGTGTACGGCAAACGAAGAAAAGATCAGAAATGCATTCAATGATAAGAATTGGAATGAAATCAAAACAGAAGACTCATGGCGTATCTTCAAGATCATGTCTGAGTTTGTGGAAGGATATGAAAAGCTGAGCAGAATCGGACCATGCGTATCTATTTTCGGTTCGGCGCGCACCACTCCCGACCACAAATATTACAGGATGGCGGAAGAGATAGCCTTCAAGCTCACCCAGTTCGGCTACGGAGTGATCACGGGCGGAGGTCCCGGTATCATGGAAGCCGGAAATCTGGGCGCTCTGAGAGGAAAGGGGCGATCGGTAGGGCTAAATATCAACCTGCCTTTTGAACAATCGCATAATCTGTTTATCGACTCCGACAAATTGATCACTTTCGATCATTTTTTTGTCCGTAAAACCATGTTCATCAAATATGCACAAGGTTTTATCGTGTTGCCGGGCGGTTTCGGCACGATGGACGAACTGTTCGAAGCGCTGACGCTGATACAGACCGAAAAAATCGGAAAATTTCCCATCGTCCTGATAGGTAAACCGTATTGGGAGGGATTGCTCAACTGGATCAAAAATGTAATGCTTGAACAACACCATTATATTAAGGAAAACGATCTGGAAATATTCACCATGACGGACAATGCGGATGACGCCGTTGAGATCATCAATAAATTTTATTCAAAATATTTATTGAGTCCTAATTTTTAATCAAATAGAATTTCGTACATTTGTTCGATTATATCATAGTGCAATTTAAATTTTATATATGAATCGTATTCTTATTCCGATAGTTACAGGTATTTTGCTGGTATTTCTTGCCGTTTTTTTCCTGCAAAAAGGCGTAAAAATAGAGTTGGAAATGCCCGATGTGATTCAAGCCGGCAGTGAAATCACGGTTAACGTGGTCATAGATAAAGGCAATTTGAGCAGTTTTGCCCGTTTTCAACAGGATGTGCCTTATGGGTTCACCGTGAAAGCGATCAACTCGGCAAATGCCGATTTCAGTTTTCAGGAACAGAAAGTAACGATGATTTGGTTAAGTCTTCCCGAAGACGAGAAGTTTGTAGCGTCTTACGCCCTCATAGCCAACGAACGCTTATCGGGACGTATTGACTTGAGCGGACGGTTTTCCTACATTGAGGACAACGAGCGGAAGTCGATAGACCTCATAGCGAAATCCCTGTCCGTTACCCCCTCGCCGAATATTGACCCTGCCATGGTGGTGGATGTTCGGGATTTTGCCAAAATGCAGGCGCCGGCAACCTCCGCAACGCGCGTGGCACATGTCGCCTGCCTGCGGGAACATCCCCTGTGGTTGCCGGAAAGCAACAGTTTCCTGATCACCCTGTTGATCAACAAAGACAATGTGGATAAAATGGCAAAACTGGAAGAAAAAATTCCGGAAGGCTACACAGCGTCCAATATCGACAGCAAAAGCGGCATATTTTCTTTCGACGAAAACGCGGTAAAAATACTTTGGAGCGTTTTACCGTCAGACCCGTATTTTGTGATCAAATATAAAATAACTCCTGACGACGGAGTTACGGTAAATCCTTCGGAAATGAATATTTCAGGGATGTTTTCGTATCTGGACAACGACAAGACCATGACAGCCGGCGTAATTGAACAGAGCGGATCATTGGAAGGACTGGCTCGGGAAGCCGTGAATGAGATCATCCGGAAGGAAGTTACGCCGGTAACTGCTGCTTCGACACAGGTTGCCGGAAGAGATGCGGCAGTACCCGCCGACAATGCTCCCGTGCAGGTTGCCGTTTCCCCGCCTGTTCCCGTTTCTTCCGCCGCACCCGCCGCATCCGGCAGGCAGGTTGAGGCAACGCAGGCGGTCGTACAGCCGGAGAATGCGGTCATTGACGGAAGCGGGGCGGCTGCGCTCCCGGAAACCGGAGTCTATTACCGCGTGCAGATTGCTGCCGGACATCGACCGGTAAATGCCCGGCGTTATTTCGGGAAATATCAACTGGAACATGACGTGGTACGTGAAGAACACGAGGGTTGGTACAAATATTCGGTAGGAACGTTTCCCGAGTATAGAACGGCGCGTGACTACAGGGTATATCTCCGGAGCAATACCCAGCTGGACGGCGCTTTTGTAACGGCATACAACAACGGTACCCGGATCACGGTGCAGGAAGCGTTGATGGCATTGAACCAAAAATGGGTGAGATGAAAGGTACGTATCTTTTCGGGATATTGACATTTGCTTTCGCAACGATCATAACGGCAACCGTATATGCGCAGGAGGAAGGCGGCGAAGACGACGAAACTGCTGTTGACATGCTCATCAGGGAGGTGGAGGTGGAAAATCCGGTATATATGCCCGTAGTCGGTTTGGGCGCAGGCTATTTCAATTTTCATGGAGATATAAAAGACGCTTACCGGAGTTTCACGGTAGGAAAACCTGCCATGCGCGTAAATGTAACCACTTATATTGGAAAAAAACACCAGCTAAGAGGAAACCTTGTTTTTATGACGGGCGATATATTCGGCACGCAACGTACTGTTCCTCAAGAGCTAATATCCGGCGATGTATGGAATCCCGCCGCCAGCCAAAACTTGAATTTCAAGTCGACCATCTTCAGTTTCGGTTTCAACTTTCATTACAGTTTCAAGCCCCTGTTGAAGGGAAAATATCTTGAGCCTTTCGTGTCGCTGGGGATCGAAACAATGAGTTTCAACTCAAAAGCCGATTATCTCGACAATGCCGGAAACCCTTATCATTATTGGACTGACGGGACTATACGGTCTGTGGATGAAATCACCGGCGATCCCGGTGATCAGTATCTTACTCAACGCGATTATTCCTACGAAACCGATTTGCGCTCAATAGCCAAGCGAAGCGGACTGGGGCGTTACAGCACCTTTTCTTTCACCATGCCGGTTGATGCGGGCTTCGATTTCAATATTTCCGATCGTGTAAGTCTGCGTGCCGCCACTTCGCTGCATTATGCCTTCACCGATCTGTTCGATGATTTGACTTCCAAGTCAACAAATGAAGATTACAGGGGCAAGAAGGGAAATGACTGGTTTACATTCTCCTATCTTTCGCTGCATTTGGATTTGTTCTCTTCCGACAAAGTCAAGATTGTGGAAGATCTTTTTGCCGATGTGGAAGATTATGACATGGCAATGTATGATGATGAAGACAATGACGGCGTTTTTGACGGATGGGACGAATGTCCGGGAACTCCTTCCGGCGTGCCGGTCGATTCGATCGGTTGCCCTTTTGACAAGGATGTCGACGGCGTACCCGACTATCTGGACAGGGAAGTGTCGCGTGCGGGAGCCATTGTGGATGAGTTTGGCGTGGAAATCAACGAAAACACGATCGTAGAGTTGTTGGGACAACCCGCCTTGAACCGCCGCGACGTAGCCGCCTTCCTCTCGCGGAATCAGGAAAATATACGTGTAAGAGGCGCCCTGCCGATACCCGACAAGTTCAAGAAATTAGACGCCAACAACGACGGTGAGATTTCATTCGATGAACTGTTAAAAACCATCAATACTTACTTTGACGGCACTTCCGATTATTCTCCCCTTGAAATCAGGGAATTAAACAATTTCTTTTTCGATCAGTAACTGTCGATGGTTTCCGCATCAGGCAAAACATTATTCTTTCACCACAATCTTTCCGACGGTAATTACTTTTTGTTTCTCGACAAAACGTATCAAATAAATGCCATAAGCATTGGGAGCGTTGATTTCTACCTTCTTTTCGCTGGTTTTCACCGAGTGGATCACCTTCCCTACCGTGTTATAGATGGATATGGTGAGTTCTCCCGTTTCTTCCGGAATTTCAACGGTAAACGTACCCCCCTTGTTTACGGGATTGGGATAAATCTTTACCTTTTTTTCGGGTACGGAAAGAGAACGAACAACGACAACATCCGTCTGATGATAAGCCTGTACGGAAATGATCCTCAAACAAAACAGGCTTGCTATGATGACAGTGTAGATATATTTCATTACAATCAATCGGTTTTTGTTTGAACTTAAAATTATCTCCTCACTGTGTTTTGTATTACAATAATCTTGCCATTTCATGTTTTTGGCAGTAATTTTTATGCTAAAAATATTTAAATTGGCATGGAAGCCGGAATAAAGCCATTGATGTTTTCGAGGAAATTCCGACAATCGGTCATCCATTTTACGCAACGTTTTGATCTTTTTGCATCATGATAAAAACATAAAAGGGATGAAAAACGCATATATGGTTTGGCTGATGTTGATGATTCCGTTCATCGCTGCACAAGCTCGGGAAAAGGAAACATCCCGTCTTCGGGCAGGAATAGAGATCGGTTTTGCCGGCATTTTCGGAGAAATAAAACTTTCGGACAGGATGCGTGAAAGTAAATCCGCATTCCCGCTTGACGGGGCACATTGCGGGTTGCCTGAAACCAACCAGGCGATAAACGGTTTCCGTACAGGCGTAAAAGCCGAGTATTTTACTCGAAATAACCGGATAGGGCTTGCTACCGGACTGCTTTTTGAACAATATTCCGCAGCGGTACATGCAAACGGCGATTATTTTTTCTGGCAGTTACATCAGGAAGGGCTGAATACCTATTATATCCGCATTAAAAATATGGCACAAAAAAACTTTTATCTCGGCGTCCCCGTAGAATTTCGTTACCTGCCTTACAAACGCGAATTACCCGTCAGGATATATTTTAAACTGGGCGGAACGTTCGCCTGTAAGCTGTTCACAAAAAACGAGTTCCGGTTTTACGACCCGTCAATGAAGCATTATGAGGCAACCGTTCTCCGGCAGATGGACAAGCCGTCACATTTCATTGCTTACATCTATCCAGCTGTGGGATTGAAGATAGGACGACGAATGAATCCGAGGATCAACGTAGAAATCAACATCCCGGTCATGCTTCAATCCGACGCATCATCACTGTACAAATCACATGCCGGTTTCGGGATGAAGTTGATGGTGCAGTTGCCGGTAAACATTAAAACGCCTGTCGATCGGGAATCTATCCAATAACTCATAAAAACCATGATATGAAAACGTTAAAACATATTTTGCCGGTCATCGCCGCTTTATTGCTCCCGCCTGCCTGTAGCAGGGACGAGATGGATAAAACCGTTTTTATTCCCGATGAAAACGACCGCAAATTGCCGGCTTATACGGAGTGGGGGTATAATTCTTTCGGAGCAAAGTATGAAAGAAGCTATTTTATCGTCGCCGGCAATATGGTACCCTGCAAAATAACGTACCGGGAAGGGACGTTACATTTTTCTTTAAGAGGACATGTGACCGGCGAGGTCGGCTACCCTTACGGCAAAATGACATTAACCCTTTCTTTTCCCGTATCGAAAAAGATGGAGGATTACAGGGATTTGATGTTTTTGCACAATACAAAAATTGATTTGACCGGTAACGACTGCACGGTAACCATAGAAAATGACAGCGCCGTCCCTGTGGCTGTTTCCCCTTTGAGAGGCTGTCTCACTTTCAAGCGGGCGCAACTCCTGAGTATTGACGATCAGGTAAGCAAAGTAATCCTCTCGGGTGTATTCGACATGGAATACCTGACAAACAACGTGGTGGAGGCTATTGAAGACGGACGTTTTGACGTAAGCATCGACAATTCCGATTTTTACGGTTATCCGACGGAAACCGCCGGACAGGATCGGTAAAACATCAGGTGGCGTTTCAAAAAGGGGTACTGCTCGTCGAAGGCGACGCGTAGCGATTGAAAAAAAAAATTACTTCATGAGAACAACTTTAAAAAATAATTGTTATCTTTGCCCCGTCGTTTGACGATTTTTGCTTCGAGCTAAGAAGCAAAAAAAGCAAAACGTTTTTTTTAACAGGAAATGAAGGTTTTTTCTCACATATTGTCTGCCGAATGGCTGCCCGAAGATACAAAAAATCGTTCGGTAGCTATTGCCATGTCCCCTGCAGATCAGGGATTTGCATGCTTCGGCGTAACATTTTCAGAAGAGAGAGAGAGAGAGAGAGAGAGAGAGAGAGAGAGAGAGAGAGAGAGAGAGAGAGAGAGAGAGAGAGAGAATAATACAGAAAGCGCGCACATACAGGCGCAGCAATTACAGACACAGC
>JAISRX010000281.1 GCA_031273395.1 Bacteroidales bacterium
TCATACGGGGTTATCAAAGGGTAACGCCTGCGGCGTTTTACGTCCATGCAGGGCTATGCACAACCCCGACAGGGGTTGCCTTTTGATAACCCCGTACAAGCGAAGCGCAGTGCGGGGTACGAAAACTCAAAACTCAACCGAATGCAGTATAAGTTAAAGCGCAAAGCTAAGGAACGTGAAATAAATAATGTATCATGGTTTTGATGCCAAGGCGTCGTATGTTTATAGAAAAACGATGTGGTGTTTCCATTCGACCCCATCGTGGTCGTACAACAGAGGGGGTACATTTTTTCTGTACCGTCATGGAAAACATCAAACCCCGCGGGAAGCGTTCCGGGCGACTGTACGGACACCTTGACGGCTCAAAGTTTTTTCTTCACTTCTATTTCCTGATACCCTTCAATGATGTCCTTCGCCTGAATATCGTTGAAGCCGTTGATGTCCAAACCGCATTCGTAGCCGGTGGAAACTTCCTTCACGTCTTCCTTCATTCGTTTGAGCGAGCCTATTTCCCCGGTATGGATCACAATACCGTCGCGGATAATGCGTACTTTGGTGGTACGGGTAATCTTTCCTTCGCGGACGATACATCCCGCTATGGTGCCTACCTTGGAAATCCTGAAGGCTTCAAGCACTTCGAGGGTGGCTGTTATTTCTTCCTTTATTTCCGGCGACAACATGCCTTCCATTGCCGACTTTATTTCTTCAATGGCGTCGTAGATGATCGAATAGATGCGGATGTCGATCTGTTCCTGTTCGGCGAGTTTGCGGGCGCTTAACGACGGGCGTACCTGAAATCCTACAATCACGGCATTGGAAGCGGCAGCCAGCGAAACGTCCGATTCGGATATCTGACCTACCGCCTTGTGGATCACGTTTACCTGAATTTCGGGGATGGACAGTTTGATCAGCGAATCGGCAAGCGCTTCTATTGATCCGTCCACATCTCCCTTTACAATCACGTTGAGTTCCTGGAAATTGCCGATGGCTCTGCGGCGGGCAATGTCTTCCAGGGTAATGTGCTTTTTGGTGCGCATTCCCTGTTCGCGTTGCAGCTGGCTGCGCCGGGCGGCAATGTCGCGCGCTTCGCGAAAATCGTCCATTGCATTGAAGGTATCGCCTGCCTGGGGCGCGCCGTCCAGTCCAAGCACCAGCACCGGCGTTGACGGACCTGCTTCTTCTATTCGCTGGTTGCGTTCGTTGTACATCGCCTTTACGTGTCCCGCGTAGTTTCCTGCCAGCACTACGTCGCCCGTGCGCAGCGTACCGCTTTGCACCAGCACGGTGGCAACGTACCCGCGTCCCTTGTCCAGCGAGGATTCGATCACCGAACCGACGGCTTTTTTGTTGGGATTGGCTTTCAATTCAAGCAGTTCGGCTTCCAGCAACACCTTTTCCAGCAGCAGCTCGATATTGATGCCCGCTTTTGCCGAAATATCCTGCGACTGATATTTTCCGCCCCAGTCTTCTACCAGATAGTTCATGCCGGCAAGTTCTTCCTTTACCTTGTCGGGATTGGCGTCCGCCTTGTCAATCTTGTTGATGGCAAAAACGATAGGCACTCCTGCTGCGGAGGCGTGGTTGATGGCTTCGATGGTCTGCTGTTTCACGCCGTCGTCGGCTGCCACTACAATGATAGCCACATCGGTCATTCTGGCTCCACGTGCGCGCATGGCTGTAAATGCCTCATGACCGGGCGTGTCGAGGAAAGTGATGAGACGTCCCTCATCCAGTTTTACGGTATATGCTCCGATATGCTGTGTTATTCCGCCTGCTTCGCCGGCAATAACGTTGGTATTGCGGATATGGTCCAGCAGCTTGGTTTTCCCGTGATCGACGTGTCCCATCACGGTAACGATCGGCGGACGGGGCAACAGGTCTTCCTGCTGGTCTTTTTCCGTCACCAGCATGTCCTGTGCGTCCACGCTGATAAATTCCACCTTATAGTTAAATTCGTCGGCGACAAGTACCATCGCTTCGGCGTCCAGACGCTGGTTGATCGACACAAAAAGCCCCATGGACATGCAGGTGGAGATCACCTGGGTGACCGGCACATTCATCAGCGAGGCCAACTCGTTGACGGAAACAAATTCCGTTACTTTCAGCACGTTTTTCTGAAGTTGCAGTTGTTCCACTTCTTCCTGCATCTTCTGATTGAAGGCATCCCTCTTGTCGCGACGGTATTTGGAACTCTTCGACTTGGATGTTTTCGAGGTCAGCCGTGAGAGCGTTTCCTTGATTTGTTTTTGTACATCTTCTTCGTTGATTTCCGTGCGGAGCGTCTTTTTCTTTTTCGGTTTGCCTGACTGTGCATCCGGTTTCTTCTGGGATTTATCGCCGAGAACTATTTTTTCCTTTTCCTTGTGGATGCGTTTTCTTTTTTTCCGAGCCTCATCGTCGGTAACTGTTTTTTTATCCGACGGGAGATCAATTTTTCCCACTACGGTGGGTCCGGACAGTTTTATATTGGGACGACTTATGTGTTCTACCGGCTGTTCGCCCTCGCTTTTGTTTTCCTGTACGGGTTTGACGCCGGCGGGTGGTTGCTGTTTCGGCTTCTGTCGCTGCCCGTCTTTCCGGTCTGTTTTGGACGTCAGCGACGCCTTGTATTGTTGCGTGCGTGCTTTGCGCTCGCGTTCAAGTTCCTGTTTGGTTTTTCTTTGCGGTCTTGTCCGCTGGTTGATGGACGAAAGGTCTATCTTTCCTATCACTTTGGGTTCGGAGTCGATGACTTTCTGTTCCACAAGCCTTTCCACAGTCTGTACTTCCGGTGTTTCGGCGGGTGGCTGCGGCGCGACTTCTTCCGTTACAACCGGTTCCTGGGGTGCGGCAGGCGCTTCCGCGACCGGTTCTTCCGCCGGTTTTTCAACGACGGGCGGTGATGGCAACGGTGGCGGCGGTGGTGGCGTTACTGCTACCGGCGGAGTCGTTTCCGCCGTTTCTTCCGTTTTTACCGGTTCAACCTGTGGCGGTGGAGACGGAAGTGGTGGCGGTGGCGTCTTTTCTTTCGGCAGTTCCGTTTTTGCAGGCGTGCCGCCCTTGTGCTTGTTCTTTCCCGATACGCCCGGTTTGCCGGAAAACTTGCTGACGTCTATCTTGCCGAGAATTTTCGGCTGTTCCTTGGGAACGGACATGAACAGGGGCGTCTTTTTCCCGGACGCCGTATCCTTGATCAGGATATCCGGTTCGATTTCTTCTTCTTCTTCGGGCAAATTTTTCGAGGATGGCGCACGGTCAACGGTTTCCTTCTTGTCTTTGAAATTGCGCAGATTTACACGTTCCGATTCTTTTTTTGCCGAAATATCCGAACTGTATTCCTTGGACAGAAGAAGATACAACTCAGAAGGTATTTTCGTATTCGGATTTGCATCAATATCATGCCCTTTCTTTTTCAAGAAATCTACAATCGTAGAAATTCCTACGTTAAATTCGCTTGCTATTTTACTTAATCTGGTTGCTTTCACTTCTGACATAATATCGACTTGCTTTTCTATTTTATCTGATGAAGTGTTGACTGTAAGTTTACGTATTCATTGATCCGTAATTTTAAGGTCACACATTTAATATTTTCTTGCGCCGTTTCATTCGTATGGCAATTATTCAAATTCCGATTCCATGATGCGTCTTACTTCGCGAATGGTTTCTTCTTCGAGATCGGTACGTTTTGCCAGCTCTTCCACCGACAGTTCCAGTACGCTCTTGGCAGTGTCGCATCCGATGTTTTTCAGTTCCCGGATGATCCAGTCTTCTACTTCGTCGGAAAATTCATCCAGATCCACATCTTCTTCTTCCACCTCCTCGGTTTCGCGGTACACATCAATTTCATAACCGGTCAACAGACTTGCCAGCTTAATGTTCGATCCTCCCTTTCCTATTGCCAGCGATACTTCGCTTGCCTTCAAAAACACTTCCACGTGCTTGTCGGCTTCGTTCACCTTGATGGAATTGACCTTTGCCGGACTTAAAGCGCGGGTGATGAACAACTGTACATTGGTGGTGTAATTGATCACATCAATATTTTCATTCCGCAGTTCGCGGACAATACCGTGAATACGCGATCCTTTCATCCCTACGCATGCGCCCACGGGATCAATGCGGTCATCATACGATTCGACGGCTATTTTGGCTTTTTCGCCCGGCAACCGCACCACTTTCTTGATAGTGATCAGTCCGTCGAAAATTTCGGGGACTTCCAGTTCAAACAGGCGTTCCATGAAAACGGGCGACGTCCGCGAGAGGATGATCAGCGGGTTGTTGTTCTTCATTTCTACCCGCAGCACCACCGCGCGCAGGGTATCTCCCTTGCGGTAGTGATCGGATGAAATCTGTTCGTTCTTGGGCAGGATCAGTTCGTTGCCGTCGTCGTCCAACACCAGTATTTCGCGTTTCCAGATTTGATATACTTCTCCGGTGATGATTTCTCCGATACGGTCCTTGTATTTGGCATATATGTTTCCTTTTTCGAGTTCTATGATGCGGGCGGAGAGATTTTGTCGCAAAGCAAGGATGGAGCGCCGCCCGAAATCGGACATCTTCACTTCGTCGGTCACTTCTTCGCCGATTTCATAATCCGCGTCTATCTTGTGAGCTTCCGACAATGGTATCTGACGGCTCAAATCCGTAAATTCGTCGTCGGCGACTACTTTCCGGTTACGCCATATCTCGAAATCTCCCTTGTCGATATTGATGATAATGTCGAAATTCTCGTCTGATCCGTATTGCTTTGCCAGCGTACTGCGAAAGACGTCCTCCAGCACGCTCATCATGGTAGGGCGGTCGATATTTTTCAACTCTTTAAACTCCGCAAAGGTATCCAATAATTTTAAATTTTCCATTGTCTAAAAATGACTGAAAGTGATTGAAACTTTGGTTGCTTTTATCTCGCTGAATTTTAACGGAAGTCGCTGTTTTTCCCCCCGAAGGGGTTTTTGTCCTTCTTCTTTGGGTTTTGCCTTTACTTCCAGCACGATTCCCTGCTGATCCACCGCGTACAGGGCGCCGTTGAAGGTCTGTCCGTCTGTTGTGAGCACATTGACCGTTTTGCCGCAGTTTTTGCGGTATTGCTCCACTACCTTAAAGGGAGCGGTCAATCCGGGGGAAGATACCTCCACCGCGAAATCGTCCGCTTCCCGATCGAGAGCTGCCTCAATCGCACGGCTCACACCGGCACATTCGCCGATGGTGATCCCTTCCGGCTTATCTACCTCCACCCGTATCCCGTTGGAAACGTCAACCCTGACGTCCACTAAAAAGACGGGCGTCCCCTGAATGTGGGACAACACAATATTTTGAACAGTATCCTTCGAAATCATGCTTTTAGCATATAAAGAAGGGGGATTTTGTCCCCCAACTTACCGTTAAAATTTGCTGCAAATGTAATATGTTTTCTTATAATTACAAAATTCGGATAATATTTGACTAAATCTTTTTTTTAAATGCCGGAGAAAAACAGACTTGTCCCCGATAGAAGAAGAACCTCCCTGTTTCCGATACCAACGATTATCAGCGATAAAACGTTAAATTTTACCGTTCGGATTTTGGGGTTAATTCTTTTTTTGAGGGGCTATTGACTTCATCAAATGCTGTTTCATGTCCCGTTGGGTGGGGTGTCAAAAAGATACTATTTCGATAAAAACAGTTGCGTTCCAAAATTTCCCGCAGGGAATAAATATCAATAGAAAACACGATTACCTTCGGTGAGAAAAGTTGCCCATTTAAAAGAACGCCGCAGGTGTTCCACCCGCTACGGGGTTGGGGATGGGGTCTAATGCCGGTTTCTATTGACATGCAAGTCCTGCGGACTGCCTGCGATCATATTTTTTGAACGAAGTTTTGAAAATTCAGACCCCGTCTTTGTGGCACCCTGCCCGTTGGGACGGCGTCATGCATCACGGTTTTTGATAAATCTTTTGCACTCCCCATCCTGCGGAACTTTATTGAAATTCCTTCCCGATGCGTTCTATCTTTCGGTCGAGCAGGAGGTTGATCTTTCCGTAGTCGGCTATGGACGGCAGGGTTTCCTTCACGCTCACGTAATATTTTATTTTCGGCTCCGTTCCGGAGGGACGGATGGATATTTTGCTGCCGTCTTCCGTAAAGAATTGCAGGACGTCGGATTTGGGCAGATCAACAGGCGATACTGTTCCCGTTTTCAGGTCGGTAGCCGTTTGTCGCGCGTAATCCGTGATCTTCACCACCGGCGACCCGTCGATGTTTTTCGGCGGATGGCTCCGGTAGTTGTTCATCATGGCGGTAATTTCTTCGGCGCCCGATTTTCCGGTTTTGACCGTGGAAATACCCGTTTCCTTGTAAAAGCCGTATTGCGCGTAAATTTCGAGCAGCAGGTCGAACAGCGTTTTGCCCTGATCCTTTGCCCATGCAGCTATCTCGGCAAAGTAGGCGCACGACATCACTGCGTCCTTGTCGCGGACGGCGTCGCTGCACAGGTATCCGTAACTTTCTTCTCCCCCGCCGATGAAGACGCTTTTGCCTTCATTCCGGCGCAGTACGTCGGCAATCCATTTGAAGCCGGTCAGCACGTCGTAGCACGGCAGATGACTTCCCGCGGCTATTTCGGCGAGCAGTTCGGTAGTGACAATCGTTTTGACGATGTATTCTTTGCCGGTGAGTTTGCCCAGTTCGCCCCACCGCCTTACGAGGTAATAGATCAGCACGGCGGCTGCCTGATTGCCGTTGAGTATTACCCATTCGCCCTGCCCGTTTTTGACGGCGATCCCCACACGGTCGGCGTCGGGATCGGTGCCCATGACAATGTCGGCGTCCGTTTCCTTTGCCTTCCGTATGGCAAGGTTTAAGGCAGCCGATTCTTCGGGATTGGGCGATTTCACGGTAGGAAAATTCCCGTCCGCAACGTCCTGTTCCGGTATATGGCAAATACGGGTAAATCCTTTCTTTTCCAGCGCCATCGGTACTAACGCCACTCCTGTGCCGTGTATCGGAGTGTACACGATTTTCAGGTCGTGACAGCGGCGGATGGCTTCCGGGGAAAGCGTCAAATTCACGATCATGTCGGTGTATGCCTCGTCCGTTTCTTTCCCGATGACGGTAATCAGTTCCTTTGGTCCGTTGAACCTGACCGCCTCAATGGATGTTTTCCCTACTTCTTCAATGATGGCTTTGTCGTGCGGCGGAATGACCTGCGCTCCGTCTTCCCAGTAGGCTTTGTAGCCGTTGTATTCCTTCGGATTGTGCGAAGCGGTGACTACCACGCCGCTCCGGCAGCCGAAACGGCGGATGGCATACGACAGTTCCGGGGTAGGACGGAGCGATTCGAACAGATAAACCCCGATACCGTTGGCTGCAAAGACGCCGGCGGCGGTTTCGGCAAACAGGCGGCTGTTGTTGCGGCTGTCGTGCGCCACAGCTACCTTGATGGCGGCAGGTTCGGCGAAATTCCTTTTCAGGTAATTGCACAATCCCTGCGTTGCCATCCCCACGGTGTAAATGTTCATCCGGTTGGTTCCCACGCCCATCAGACCCCGCAGTCCTCCGGTGCCAAATTCGAGATTTTTGTAAAAGCATTCGGTCAGTTCTTCGGGATGATGATCCATCATCTCCTTTACCCGTGCGCGGGTATCCCCGTCAAAAGCGTCGGAAAGCCACTGCCGGGCTTTGGTGATTATTTCCGTATTCATGATTCTATTAATTTATAAAATTCTTCTTCCGAAATAATGGGTATATGGAGCGATTCGGCTTTTTTCAGTTTCTCCGGTCCCATTTTTTCACCGGCAAGTACAAAATCGGTATTGGACGATATAGACCCCGTATTTTTACCGCCGTGTTCTTCAATCATTTTTTTGATGTCGTCGCGGGGAATGGAAAACACACCGCTCACCACGACTGTTTTGCCTTGCAGCGCGTCGGACTTCCTGCCGCGGGCGTCTTCATCGACGGTGAAACGCAATCCCGCCTGTTTCAAGCGTTGCAGAAGGGCAAGGTTGTCTTCGCGGGAAAAAAAATCCGCTACGCTGCCGGCAATTCTTTCCCCGATTTCGTCCACCGCCGTCAGCTGTTCGCAGGTAGCTTCCGCCAACGCATCTATCGACTTGAAACTTCGCGCCAGCTTCCGGGCAATGGTTTCTCCCACAAAACGTATCCCCACGGCATACAGTACCCTTTCAAAGGGTACCTGTACGGACGCTTTGATGCCCGCCAGCATGTTCTCTGCGGTGCGTTGCCCGAAAGCGATCTTTCGCCGGTTGCCGTCTTCGCCGGTCAGTATCTTTTCCAATCCTACCAGCTGTTCGCGGCGCAACCCGTAGAGATCGGCAACATCGCGCACCAGCCCCTTATCGTACAGCACCTCCAGTTTCCCTTCGCCCAGACTGTCGATATTCATTGCCTTGCGGCTGATAAAATGTTCTATTCTGCCTTTGACCTGCGGGGGGCAACGGTCGTTGGGGCAGCACCATGCCGCCTCCCCTTCGTTGCGCAGCAGGGCTGAGCCACATTCGGGGCAGTGCGTGATGAATTGTGTCGGAACGCTGTCCGCCGGACGCTTGTCCGGATTTACGCCGATCACTTTGGGGATGATTTCCCCGCCTTTTTCCACGAACACCGTGTCGCCTTCCCGTATGTCAAGGAGTTGCATCTGGTCGGCATTGTGCAGTGTCGCCCGTTTGACGGTAGTTCCCGCCAGCCGGACAGGTTCGAGGTTGGCAACGGGGGTCACCACTCCCGTGCGCCCTACCTGATAGGAAATGGAATCCAGCCGCGTTTCCACACGTTCGGCGGGAAACTTGTAAGCTACAGCCCATCGCGGGCTTTTGGCGCGCACGCCGAGTTGCCGTTGCTGCGACAGATCGTCCACCTTGACCACTATGCCGTCGATGTCGAAGGGCAGCGAGCGCCGCCCGGCGTCCCATTCGGCAATGAATTGTGTGATTTCCTCCACGCTGTTGCACAGGGAGGCATAAAACGGTATCTTGAACCCCCATTCGCGCGCCTTTTGCAGGTTTTCATAATGGGAAGTCGCCGGCAGGTTTTCGCCCAGCAGGAAATAGAGAAAACAGTCCAGCGAACGTTTGGCTACCTGCGCCGAATTTTGCATCTTCAAGGTGCCCGATGCGGCATTGCGCGGGTTGGCAAATGGCGCTTCGCCGGCTTCTATCCGCTCGATATTCAGTTTTTCAAACACCTGCCGCGGCATCACTATTTCTCCGCGTATTTCAAATTCTTCGGGCCATCCGCCGCCGTGCAGTTTCAGCGGGATACTCCTGACGGTGCGGACGTTTGCCGTCACATCGTCGCCCTGTATCCCGTCGCCGCGGGTAACGGCGCGCAGCAACTCCCCGTTGCGGTAGGTCAGGCTCACGGAAAGCCCGTCATATTTCAATTCGCACACGTAGCGGTGGGCGGCTGCCAATTCCTTGCTCACCCGCGCGTCGAAATCGGCAAGTTCGCTTTCGTTGTAGGTGTTGTCCAGCGAGAGCATGGGATATTGATGTTTCACCTGCCGGAACTCCACATTCACATCGCTGCCCACCCGCTGGGTGGGCGAATTGGGATCGGCATACATGGGATACTGTTTTTCCAGCTGTTCCAGTTCCTTGAACATCATGTCGTAGTCGTAATCGCTGATTACGGGTTGCGACTGCACATAATACAGGTAATTGTGCCGTTCAAGTTCCCTGCGCAGGGTGTTGATGCGTTGTTCCGTTTGTTCCATAGCTATTGAGTGATCATTCCCGCTCCCACGGTTTCAAAGGTATCCGGATCAACAAAAACCAGACTTCCCGTAGTACGGTTTTTTTTGTAGGCGTCAAATACCAGCGGTTGCGCCGTTTTGATGGTAATGGAGGCTATATCGTTCATGTTCAGGACGTCTGTGGCTGCGCCGAGTTCCAGCGTGTTGATGTTGACCGTATTGTTGATCCGCTTGACCACTCCGACGGTTTCGCGCGTCATGTGCATGATGAGGTATTTGCTGCCTGCATGCAGGGGACGTTCGTTGAACCAGCAGATCATCAGGGTGACGTCCTGCGAAACGGAGGGTTGTTCGCCTTCTCCGGCGAGAATGTCGCCGCGGCTGACGTCAATGTCGTCGGCAAGCTGTATGGTGATGGAATCGGGGGTGAAGGCTTCGTCCAGTTCTTTATCGCAGCGGGTGATGGCGGAAACGGTGGAACGCCGCTTCGACGGCAGCGCGACAACGGTATCTCCCTTTTTCAGGACGCCGCCTGCCATGCGCCCTGCGTATCCGCGAAAATCGTGAAACCTGTCCGAAATAGGGCGGATAACGTACTGTACCGGGAAGCGCATTTCCAATGTGTTCAGCTTGTGGTCAATCGGAGTTGTTTCGAGTTGTTCCATCAGTGTGGAACCCGTGTACCACGGCATGTTTTCCGAAGCGGTCACCACGTTGTCCCCCAGCTTGGCGGAAATCGGGATAAAGTAAACGTTGGTCAGTTGCAGTTTGCCGATCATGTCATGATATTGCCGCTTGATGTTTTCATAAATTTTTTCCGAAAAGCCTGCAAGGTCCATTTTGTTGATGCACACCACGATGTTGGGTATTCCCAGCAGGGAGGCAATGAAGGAATGTCGCAGGGTCTGTTCGAGTACGCCGTTCCGGGCGTCTATCAGGATGATGGCAAGATCGGCGGTAGATGCTCCGGTGACCATGTTGCGGGTGTACTGTATGTGTCCGGGCGTGTCGGCGATGATGAATTTGCGCTTGGGAGTGGCAAAGTACCGGTAGGCTACGTCGATGGTGATGCCCTGTTCCCGTTCGCTGCGCAACCCGTCCGTCAGCAGGGCGAGGTTGACCTCCTCGTTGCCGCTTCTCTTCGAGGCTGTTTCTACCGCTTCCATCTGGTCTTCGAAAATCGACTTGCTGTCGTACAGCAATCTCCCGATGAGCGTACTCTTACCGTCATCCACACTGCCTGCCGTGGTAAACCGCAGCAACTCCATATCCAAATATCCCTTGTCCATTGTTTATTTTAAAGTATTCCAAAGTGCGATCTCGAAATGCAAAATACACGGCGCAAAAATAGTAAATTTTCCGTATTTGACTTCCCGTATTCGATTTTATTTCCCCGAAAAAGAATAAGGCAGATCCTCCGGCTTGAAACTTCCTTTCCTGTCCGGGCGGTCGCTCATCTTAAATTCCAGCGTTCCTCCCTTTAGAATATCCGAATGACGTATAAACAGGGCGGGGGAAGAAGTCCCGTTCAGTCGCCGGCTGTTTACATAGATATTTTCGTCGCTGTTTTCCGGCGCCTTGACAGTGAAGGTTTTTCCGTTTTCCAGCCGGATAACGGCGGAACGGAACAGGGGGCTGCCCATGACATACTGTCCCGAACCCGGACAGACGGGATAAAATCCGAGCGCGCTAAAAACATACCATGCCGAGGTCTGTCCGTTGTCTTCATCGCCGCAATAACCGTCGGGAACGGGCAGGTAGAGCCGCCGCATCACATTGCGGAGATGCTGCTGGGCTTTCCACGGCTCGCCGGAGTAATTGTAGAGGTAAATCATGTGCTGTATCGGCTGGTTGCCGTGCGCATAATTGCCCATGTTCATGATCTGCATCTCGCGGATTTCGTGGATCACGCCGCCGTAATAACTTTCATCGAACAAAGGGGGAACGTTAAAAACGGAGTCGAGCATTGCATTGAATTTTTTTGCTCCGCCCATCAGATCAATGAGTCCCTGTACGTCATGAAATACCGACCATGTATAATGCCAGCTGTTGCCCTCCGTGAAAGCGTCGCCCCACTTGAGCGGATTGAACGGCGACTGGAATGTGCCGTCTTTGTTGCGTCCGCGCATCAAACCGGTTTCCCTGTCGAACACGTTGCGATAGTTTTGGCTGCGCCGCGCGAACAGCTCGATTTCTTCCGCCGGACGTTTCAACTGTTTGCCCAGCTGATAAATACACCAGTCGTTATAGGCATATTCGAGCGTGCGCGCCACGTTTTCCCGTATCCCCACGTCGTAGGGGATGTATCCCAACTCGTTGTAGTATTCGTGTCCGAGACGTCCCGTGGAAGATATCTTCGGATGTACGTGATCGGTGGCGTGCAGCAGGGCTTCGTACAGTTTTTGAATGTCGTAGCCCTTCAACCCTTTCAGGTAAGCGTCGGCAACCACGGAAGCCGAATTGTTGCCGATCATGCAGTCGCGATGTCCGGGGCTTGCCCATTCTGGCAAAAACCCGCTTTCAAGATACGTGTTCACCAAGCCTTCCTGTATCTTTTCGTTCATCGACGGATACAACAGGTTCAGGAACGGGAAAAGACTCCGGAAGGTGTCCCAGAAACCGGTGTCGGTGAACAGGTAGCCGGGCAGCACCTTGCCGTTGTACGGGCTGTAGTGCACCACCTTTCCGTCGGCGTCCGTTTCGTACATCCGGCGCGGAAACAGCACGGAACGGTAGAAACAGGAATAGAACGTGCGCACCTGATCCGCCGTGCCGCCGTCCACGCGGATGCGTCCCAGCACGTCGTCCCACGTAGCTTTGGCTTTGCTGCGCACCGCGTCGAAACTGTCGTTGCCCAGTTCCTTCAGGTTGATCTCCGCCTGCTCGTGGCTGATGAACGACGAGGCTACGCGGACGTGTACGGTTTCTCCCCTGCGCGTCTTGAACCCGATGACGGCGCCGGCATGACCCGACTGCATTTCCAGCTGATCCTGTTTCAAATCCTTGCCGTCGAAGGTAGCGCGGTAGGTAAACGGCTTGTCGAATACCGCCGTAAAATAATTCTTGAACCCGGCAGGCACTCCTCCGTTGTTTTTCGTGGTGTAGCCGATGATCTTGTTTTCGGACGGGATAATCCTGACATACGAGCCTTTGTCGAAAGCGTCCACCACCACAAAAGCCCTGTCCGTTTCGGGAAAGGTGAAGCGGAAGAGCGCCGCCCGTTCGGTAGGCGCAATTTCGGCAACAACGTCGTGATCCGCCAGATAAACGCTGTAATAATACGGTCTGGCTGTTTCGGCTTTGTGCGAAAACCAGCTTGCCCGGCTGTTTTCGTCGAAAAGCGGTTCGCCTGTAACCGGCATGACGGCAAACTGCCCGTAATCGTTGATCCACGGGCTTGGCTGGTGTATCTGTTTAAACCCGCGTATTTTGTCGGCGTCGTAGGTATATACCCACCCATCGCCCATTTTGCCGGTTTGCGGCGTCCAGAAGTTCATTCCCCAAGGCAGTGCGATTGCCGGATACACGTTGCCGTTGGACAGGGAATGTTTCGATTGCGTTCCCATCAGGATGTTGACCTGATCCGCAGGATGATCGTCCCTGCCGGTTTGTGCGGCTAATCCCGCACAAAAAATACTGCTCCACAAAACGATGATGCATGATGTTCTTATCTGTCTCATATTATGTTTTTTAATTTTTTATTGACATTTAATTTTTCCGTCAAACGGAACGACAAATATAACGGTTTATTTTCACAGGTTCATTCTTTTTTGGCGAAATCTTTTTTTTAGGCGCTATTCGTACCAAACGGTGATATGCCGGTGCCCCTGCGGTCGCGACGCTGATTTTGTATCTCCAGACCATTTTCCTGTCCCCGACCTCCCCATTTCGGTCGGCGACAGGAATATTGCTGTCGCCAACCGGAATGTTCCTGTCCGGGACAGGAATATTGCTATCGCGAACAGCAATTTTGCACGTCGAAAAGTGCGAAATTGCTGTCGGGGACAGGAAATTTGCCGTTGACGACAGGAATATTGCTATCGGAGACAGCAATATTCCTGTCGCGGATAGCAAAAAAGGTCGTTTTTCCGGACGAGGTCGAGGTCGACGATAGAAACATTGCTATCGCCGACAGGAAATTTCTCGACGAGGACTTCCGCATCCTGTTTGCGGAACGCGGTATCCGCTGTTTTCGGCGCAATGTAGCGGTCATCAACGGAAACATTGCGGTCGGCGACAGGAAATTGGTCGTTTTCAACGGAAATCTCCCCCCAACCGTCCGCGACGTTCCGATTCCCAAACGGCAATAAGGAATTGTCGATATAAATATATCATTTATCTTTGACACAGGCGCTTCCTCTATGATGGCAACCTCTCCCATCAGCGTTCATTGTGAGGTGCGGGACTGCCCTGCAAAACAAACGCCTTCGCCGTAGAGATACGGCGCGCCACGTCTCTACAATTGCACGTGCCATTGCGGCGGACGCATCCGATCCTGTCGGGACGGTTCCCGCAGGGCAGATGCGCCGGTTTGCCTTTTGCCGGACAGGATTATTTTTTAATCGTTGCCGTACACGCAGTTGAACCGCCCTCCGGGAGCGGCGTCTCCGTTGAGATACCAGTCCAGCGGGTCGTCGGACTGCATGTTGTCCGACCATTTAAACTCAATGTTTGCGTTTTTGTGCGAAACTTGCATGTCTTTCCATGCTACCGTCATCATGATCCTGTTCTTTTCAATGCCGCATTTTACCGGTTTTACCGGTTTCCACTCGCCGTCCTCGTACCGTTGCAGGGTTTTATCGCCGGCAACGATGCGGTAATCGTAACCGTGCCGGCCTGTTTTGTGGTCTCTGTCGCTGTTGATGTACAGGCGCAGGAGGTTGTCGCCGGAAGCGGGCGTGAGGTCGTTCACCGTTTCGGCGTAAAAAAAGAGGTGTTTTTTGTCGTGCGCCGTTTTCAGTATATGCAGGTCGTTTCGTCCCGTCCGGTTGGTCAGGACGGTTTCCGGCGACGACAGTGCGCCGGGGTGGTGGCGGTGCTGCGTATCGCCCGTATAGTCGACATATACCGACGGTATCCTTTCCCAGTCGCTCATGCTGCCGACGGTTGCTTCGGCGACGGTTACGGCATTTTTCGCCGTGCCTTTGTAGCGCCTGATGTTGTTGACCATCTGCATGTAATAGTGGTCTTTCAGTCCTGCCGTGAGGGTCGGTTCGATGTCGCGGCTGTACTCGGGACTTGCCTGATCGCAGAAAAACGAGTGTTTCGGGTTTTTGTCGGGACTGTCCCACCGTCCTGCAATCCATTCATTCCATCCGGTAACAAAGATGAACGGCGTTTGCTCTTTTAAAGCCGCGTCCCACTGTTCCTGAAAATTGTATCCGTAAGGCATGTCGGTATCGGGATTGCCGTGCGAAAGGTTGCGGTAGCTGCGCCCCCAGTTGTCCCTGTTACCGTAGAACGCCGATCCGCCCATTCCGGCAGACGGATTGGGATGTTGCGCCACGGAAACGTTGATGATTTCCTTTTCTCCCCGTTCGTTATAATGTACCTGCGGCGTGCGCGTGAAGGAAATCCAGGGCCATCCGTTTACCTTTTGACTTTCGGTAGGCCACTGCGATTCCCTGAAGGTGAAAAACGAGCGGTAATCTCTTCCTTCCGCTTCTTTGGCGATACCTATGATCAGCGGCTTTCCGTCCAGATAGAACCAACATTCGGGATGATAATACGGAGCGCCCTCCCTGTAACAGTTATTGTAGATTTCCTGCATTGCCTCCCCCGATGCGGTATTGGTGTAGAAAACGATTCCGGGCGGATGTTTTCCCTGCGCTCTGACGGCGTCCATAGCCTTCATCAGGGCTTCGGACTGCGCCGGATAGGTGAGCCTGTTGGTGGCGTCAATCACCAGCAAATCCACGCCGGCGTCGGTTAAAAGCTGAATGTTTTTCAGATGCACCCAATCATCGTCGCCTCTGTAGTAGCCGTAAACCGGTTGTCCCCAGAAGTAATAGGAACCTTTTTTACCGCCCCATTCCGGATGACCGGGGTCTTCCATCACTTCGGGATGACGGGCGTATATCTCATGTAAATCCCAGTGAAGGGGAGAAGTGGGCGAACTTTTATCGCCCTGCCACAAAAAGTAAAAAAGGGCAACATGTTTGCCGGGACGCGGGTCGCCCGTTTCCCTGTTTTGCAACAGTACCCGTCCGAGTTCGTCGGAGCCTGCCAACGTTTGTGCCTGAAGGCTCACCGTTCCGGCAAGCAACAGGATGATCCACACTGTCTTTTGCATATCTTTGAATTTATGATGCGTTTAATATATATTAACAAGTATATTCCAGTCGTTGATACCGATGACGGTTTTATAGGGGTCAAAGGCAGCGTCTTCGCCGGGAGTATCCGCCGCCTTGTAGAGATGCCACACCGGTTTCGCCGCAAGGTCGAAATCGCGCAGTCCTATTCTCAAACCAAATTCTGCGGGATTGTCTGCCCAATTGTGCCACTGTATGCCGTCGATGCCGTCCAGCGCCTTGATTTTTTTCCACGCAAATGCAAATCCGGCGGCTTGTTCCTTCAGGTCGGTATCGCTGTAGGTTCTGGAGTTGGTGCCGTTTTCCGAAAGCCACACGCTCCGTTTCACCGTACCCAGATATTTGTTTTCCGTCTGGAATGTTTATATTTTGTGTAATCCTTCACAACTCACATAGTGTTTGGCAATGTTCAGTTCATCCATCAGTTCCCTGATTTCCACCGTTTGATACCTGCCGGTGTTGTAGCCTTTGCCGTCGTCGTTGTGGAATACCCACGACGGGCTTGGCCAGAGGCAGGCTGAAAACTTCACGGTACGGTAAAACTCCTTGCTGACGCCATTCTGACCGTGATGCGCCATTTGCAGGTAATCGCAGTTCAAATCATTCCGAAAAGGACCGTGCAACAGCAGATCGCCGCCTTCAATTCCCAAATCTCCCAGAAAGACGGCTGATCTTGACCTGTCCCATACGCGAATTACCATGGAGGCATTGTTATAAGTGTTGGTCTTGAACGTTTCGTTGGTTACGGAAAGAATTTTGATGTTCACCCCGTCTATCTCGAATGAAACGCCGGGCGAAGTGAGGTTCTCAACGGGGATACCGGATGCGCCGAGCGCATCGTAGTACGCGTCGGCTTTTTGTGCCGATCCGGGTTCCGTGAGCCGGTAAGCCGCTGAAAATTCCGAGTGGTACACCTTTTTGATCAACATTCCCGTGTTGCCGCGCACACTGCGTGCAGCGTCCGGATGAGCGCGGTGCCTGAACCATGCGGGCGACCGAATGATTTCCGTCAGCGCTCCCATGTGGTCGTCGTGCGGATGACTGACAAACCAGGCTTCCACTTCGTTGCCTAAAGCAGCAATGACGCCGCGCAAAAAGGGCGCTTCCTCCTTCACGCCTCCGTCCATGACCAGAAGTTTGCCATGCGGGGTGATCAGCACGTAGGAATTGCCGATGGTGTCGATTTGCGAGGGCAACTGCCAGATGGCAAAAGATTTCCCCGCAGCGCGCTTCGCCATGAACGCTGCGGCTGACTCCGACGGAACCAGACCCGCTCCGAGCGCCGCAACGGACGCTTTACCGATAAAATGTCTTCTTTGCATATTATTTAATTTATTTAGTTTTATTAATTTATCTGATGTAAACTTTAGGATACTTTTTCATATTTTCATCTGTCCCGGTATAAAGACGGCGAATGGTAAATTTATGCGCGGATGAGCATACGCGGATTGTCCGCTCACATTTTTCAACATTGCCATTCGATTTTTAAAATTATTCCCTGTAAAGAAAATTAAACCTTCCCCCCGGCGCCGTATCGCCATTTACGTAAAAATCCATGATATTGCCGTTTTCCTGCATGTTATCGTTCCATTTAAATTCGATATGGACGTTTTTGTTTTCCAGTCCAAGCGTTTTGCGCGGTATTTCCAGTTCGAGTCTGTTCCCGTTGACGGCGAATTTCACTTTTGCCGCCTGTTCCCATTCCCACCTGTTGCCGACATTTTTTTCAACAACGGCGCTCCTGTCGGGATTGATCCGGTTCACCACATAATCGTAACCGTTCCAGCCGGTCGATTTGTCCCTGTCGACGTCAATAAACAACAGCATCCAGTTGCGGTCGCTTTTCGGGCTGAGCGCGGCGTCGGTTTCCACAAGGAAATAAAGTTTGTCGGCGTCGCGGGCTAC
>JAISRX010000283.1 GCA_031273395.1 Bacteroidales bacterium
TGATGCCGAAGGCATCGTATGTTTATAGAAAAACGATGTTGTGTTTCCATTCGACCCCGTCGGGGTCGTACAACAAAGGGTACATTGCTTCTATAAACATGTGACCTCTTCGAGGTCGAGTTTCATATCCGTTATAAGTTTTTTATTCGCCATTCCTGAGGAATTGTCGATAATAAAATATCATTTACCTTTGACATAGACGTTTCCTCTATGATTGTCACCTCTCCCGTCAGCGTTCATTGTGAGGTATTTCCTGTATGGCAGGCGCTCCCCCTTCTCCATTTTGGAGAGGGGCTGGGGGTGAGGAAAAATCCCCATCTCCCGTAACAGGGGGTTTAAATCCCTTGCTGCTCACCCAAAAACGAAATAAGGAACGCGAAATAAAAAACATACAACCGTCTGTTATTTGCCTTTTGTGAACTTGGCGCCTTCCTTTGCGCCCTTTGCGTTAAAAATTCAAACAGAAAGAACACTAAGTGATTTATTCCGTATCCCTAAACAAATGATACATTATATTTACGGACGATTCCTTAGCGTCGGCGTAGCGAGACGCAAAATGGTACGCCCCATTGTAGAGACGCGGCGCGCCACGTCTCTACATGCCGTGCCGTCAATTGTCTCCGTCGCCGTCTTTTTTGGGCGGCGCATTGCCCGGCACCGTTTCCATGCATATTTTGGGAGCGAGTTCGCCGAAGCGGTCGCCCATGGCGAGGAACTTCAGCATCGACCAGAACTCGATTTTCCCAGCAATACCCTTCCGCTGCGCTTCGTCTCTGAGCTTTGCCAACTGTGTTTGCGGCGTAAGCCGGTCATAAACCACGATGGTGTTTTCGCTCAGTGCGGAAGTAAAATTCAGCGTTACGGCAGGCCACATGTAATAGCGCATGTTTTTGCGCACTGTTTCCTGCTTTTCGCACAGCAGCAGCACATTCACAGTTCGGTTCAACCACGTTACGGACGAGCGTTTGCTGAAGTCAAGCCGGAAATAGGCGAGCAACTGTTCGGGCGTAAATTCGTCGGCAGCGGTCAGGATCGTTTTTTCGCCGTCTTCGTCGATCCCTGCCGATAAAATCGCCATCCGCCCGTCGCCGAGATACAAAAAGTGTTCGTCTTTCGGGTTTTTGCCGAAAATATATCCCGCCCAGTATTTTCCGAAACCGAACCCGTTCCCAACAAACAACTGCGCCAAAGTATCAAAGGATTCCATCATTTGCCGGGGATTAAATTTTTTGGCGTTCGCCCAGTTTCCGGTACGCCGCGATGATTTCCGCGGGCGCGACGCCGCATTTGCACCGTTGCGCCTTCCGCCGGATTTTGTCCATCAGGAGGTGGATTTTCGCCTCCTCAATGCGGAGGTTTTCCTTTTGCAGCAGGTCAATAACGGCGCCTTTTCCGGAATGTTTCCCGAAGAGGTTGCGCGCGCTTTCCCGCCCTATCAGTTTGCCGTCGAACGCCTGATAGGCTGTTTTGTCCTTCAGCGTTCCCTTGGCGTGGATGCCCGACTCGTGGCTGAACGCCATGCTGCCGCAAACGGCTTTTCCCTTGGGGATAGGGTATCCGGAGACGTCGGCTACGTACCGGCACAGGGCATACAGCGACGAGATGTCGTACTTGTCCTGCCCGTAGAGGCGGGTCAATATCATCAGCACTTCTTCCAGCGCGGCGTTTCCCGCCCTTTCGCCAAGTCCGTTTACCGTGACGCTCAGGGTGGATGCGCCTGCCTGCCATGCGCTGACGGCATTGGCGGTAGCCATTCCGAGGTCGTTGTGCCCGTGGAAGTCTATCCCTACGGCGGGATGCCGTTCCCTGACGCCCTGCACCAGCCGCATGGTATCCGCAGGGGTGAGGACGCCCACCGTATCGGCGATCCGTACACGGCGGATATTCAAGCGTTCCAACATCCCGACGAACCCGTGCAGGCGGTCGGCGTCCGTTCTTCCCGCATCCTGCGCGCCGATGCTCACATGGCTGAAATATTTGCGGGCATGTTCCACAATGGCGGGCAAACTGTCTTCCACCCAGTTCCACTGTTTGCCCATGACCGACAGCTGCACGTCGGAAACGGGAAAGGCGATGTGGATCGCCTGCGCCTCCGTCCGAGCTGCCTGTTCAACGTCGTTTTTTACCGCCCTGCTCCACACCAGCACGCGCGCGCGCAAATTCATCGCGCAGATCCTGCGGATGGTACTGCACTCGTTTTCGCTCACGGCAGGAATACCGGCTTCTATCTCGTCGATGCCCGTATCGTCCAGCATTTGCGCGAGCCGCATTTTTTCCTTTCCGGAAAACACGACGCCGGGCGCCTGTTCGCCGTCTCGAAGCGTGGAATCAATCAGGAACATGGCAATGCGACACGGGTTATGCTATCAGGTATTCTTCAACGGCGTTCCCTGCTTCCAGGGCGTCCAATATTTCCTCCACCCTGTCCTCGTTGACGCCTCCATACCAGTAGTTATTCGGTTGAATCACCACTATGGGACCCTGGCTGCATACGCTGAAACAGGCGGTGGTGGTTACTACCGCATCCAGTCCCCTGTCCGAACAGCCCTCGGCGAGGCATTGAACTAACGACGTTGCGCCCTGCTTGTTGCAGTATCCCTGCGCATCTCCGGCAACCCTGTACGAGTTGCACACCAAAATGGTATAATCCGGTTTTTTCATTGGTTTATTGATTTATTGTGATATATGATTTATTATTGATTATCCGCAACCTGTTCCCGTACCGCGACAGCTTTCCCCGCATTTGGTAAAATCGCTGCGGCACAGCGTTTTTATCGGCATGTTGAGGTACACGGCGTCCAATCCCGCGTCAATCAGTCCGCTCATTTGTATGACCCTGATCCCGTTTTCCTGCAACACTTTCATGGGGTTTTGCCCGATGCCCGCCACCAGAATAGCCTGACAGTCCGTCAGCGTTTTGTCCGACAGTTCCTTCCACCGTTCCGTTCCGGTTCCTTCCGGCGGGGTATTCCGCGTTTCTACAAAATGGTAGCCGTTTTTTGTCTGTTCAAAAATATATACCTTGCGCGCTTCTCCCAGATGCATGTTCACCAGAATACCCTCATTGCTTGCCACAGCCACGCGGACGCGCCCTTCGCCCTTATTGACCACCAGCGACGAAAACTGCCCGATCATGCTCATGGCTTCCAGATCGTCGTGCCCCAGCAGTCCGGCAGCATCGGCGCGGCACCGGGCGCAGTGCGCCATCGGCAGGAGATGTCGGGAAACGGTTTGCCTGAGTTGCCGCATCATCTCTTTTGAGGGTTCTGCCAGATGTTCAAACTCCGTGTTTTCCACAGGATAAAGGGGAATGCAGTTCATGGCGTCCGCGCCGAGCGAAGCTACCTTTACGGCAATCTCCTCCGTTTCGCCGTCGTTGACGCCGGGACATACCACCGTGTTGATCTTGACAAAAATGCCCTTTTCCTTCAACCGCGCAATGCCCTCCAGCTGCTGCCCGGACAGGATACTGCCCGCCTCTTCCCCGCGGTAAACACGGCGGCGGTAGCGTACCCACCGGTACATTTTTGCCAGCGTTTCCGGGCGTATGGAGTTGACGGTGACGGTGACGTGCGATACGCCTGTCGCCGCTATTTCGTCAATGAAGGGCAGCATGTCCAGTCCGTTGGTTGACAGGCAGAGCAGCATGTCGGGAAACTCCTGCACCGCCATTTTCATCGTGCTGATGGTTTCTTCGGGATTGGCAAAAGGATCGCCGGGACCTGCAATGGCGATCACGCTGATGTTGCGCATCTTTTCCGCAAGCGCTTTCAGGTAGTGAATCGATTGCAGGGGCGACAGTACCGTACTGCTCACTCCGGGACGGCTCTCGTTACAGCAATCGTACTTACGGTTGCAGTAGCAGCACTGAATATTGCACTTGGGCGCTACCGGAAGGTGTACGCGGGCGTATTGCCGTTTTGCCGCTTCATTGAAACAGGGATGTCTGGATACGTCGTTCATGATGTTTGATTTAACCGCCTGTTCTTATACAAGACGTATGCCATGATCAACAAAAACGTTGTTCAAAGAATGGATAACGTTTGCGGTCAATTGACGGTCAGTGTTTTATTCCCGTTAAAAATTTCGGGCAGGGAACGCATCCATCAACAGTTTCCTACAAAAATGTAACATTTGAAGTGGAAAGTTACAAAAATGTAGGGAACGGAGTTGCTCACGGAAGTGTGAAGACCGTCTGGGGCGTTTCGTCGTTTTCTTTTACAACGAGCGGCAATTCGCAGGTGATGGTGCGGGGTTCGTTGAGCATCGCGGCGCCGTGCGGGAAGCGCATAACTATTTGCAGGGTGTAAGCGCCGAACCTGATCCTGCCGGGAATGGATGCGCCCGCCGCGATGCTACGCGCGATTGTCGTACGCCCTGCGCCCGCCCCTGTATCGTTTTCATTGAGGGCAGGCGCAAGACCTGCCCCTACGATTGCGTTACGGTCACAGTATCAGGAGAAACAAACAGTCACAGACCTCATTCAATCATTCAAATCACAGATCAAAATATTTTTTTTACTTTTTTTTGCATCCAAGAGAACAACTTTAGAAAAGTTATGTTACCTTTGCCGCGTTTTGGAATTTTTGCTTCGAGAGTCGAAGCAAAAAAGGCAAAACGTTTTTTTAAAACAGAAAATGATACCTTTTTCTCACATATTGTCTGCCGGATGGCTGCCCGAAGATACAAAAAATCGCTCGGTAGCTATAGCTGTGTCCATTGATCAACGGGGATTACAGCAGTTTGGCACGATATTTGCAGAGAGAGAGAGAGAGAGAGAGAGAGAGATGTAGGTTTTTTCACAACTAACTGAAATTCAGCAATTTATTTTCCATTTTGATTTGATGGGGGTACGATTTAGAGCGCATACGCCATGTATGCTTTGTCGTCCATCGTCCGTCACCTGTCTGCAAAGAACCCGGGCGCAAAGATAATACGGTTTTTTGAAAAAAAAAGTTTTTTTTGTTTTTGAATATCAACCAATTATATTTGGTGCAAGGTGCAAGTATATATATATATATACCCTTGCACCTTGCACTAAAAAAAGAACGGCGTCTCCCGACAGAAAATTAAAAAATGATAATACGGTTATTTTCAAATAAATACATCTTTTTTTCTTCAAGGAACATAAACCTTACACAGGAATATTGTAACTGTCTAAAAAACAGTATTTCCCTCCAAAAAATCATTTTCCCTGTCTTTTTTGATGTCTATAACTGACTGTCATACAGCATCCTTGTGAAATTTATCCCGATTTTTCTTCTTTTTGGCTCTTTTGCAAAATCATAAACTTCTGTAAATCAACCTGTCATATTTTCCGAAATGTTAAAATATGTTAAATATACACCCTTTCATTTCACAAGTTGTGATATCGGAATTTTCAAACACCCGACCTTTGCCACAAAATTTTAACAAATCATTTGTTTTATGGAAGTTATCACAATGGAATCGCAGGTATTCAAGGATTTAACGGCAAAAATCAATTCGATTGCCGGGTTTGTCATCGAACATCAAAGGAAAGAAGAAGCCGCACCCGCAGACGGATGGGTGGACAGTTACGAGGTCTGCACGTTTCTGAAAATCAGCAGCCGTACACTGCAGCGACTGCGCGCGCAGGGCGCGGTCAACTATTCGCTGATTCGCGGAAAAACCTTTTACAGGATCAGTGAAATAAGCCGCCTGCTTGATGAACATGCTATTCGCAGCAGCAAAGACAACCTTCAGGATTTAATTGCCAATCACAAACTGTATGCTGAACAAAGACGAAATACTAAAACGGACAAATAGCGGTCTGGATATTTTTAAATATTATATTTCAGGCAATTGGCGTGTGGGACGCAATTTTCTGAACCCGCTGTACGAAGACCGCAAAGCCTCCTGCAATATTTATTTTGACCGCCGGAAGGGATGTTACCGCCTGAAAGACTTCGGCAATGACGCCTGCAGCGGCGACTGTTTTGATTTTGTGGGACAGTTGCAGGGATTGAGTTGCAACAGCCCGAAAGACTTTATCGGGATACTTGAAATCATCAATCGGGATTTGAATCTGGGACTGTTCAATGACTGTAATTGTTCGACGCCTCAAAACCGGACGGTTGTTCCGAACCCATCCGTCAGGGTATCCGTCAAACAGCCGGAAACCCATCCTGATACCTGTCCCGATTCCACCACCCCTGTTCCCCCCAAAAGTAAACCGTACCGGACGGTTCAGCAGGATTTTTCAGTCAGGGAAGTGTCTTTTTGGGAAGCATACGGCATCACCCCCGACACCCTGAAAGCCTACAGGGTTTGTTCCCTGCGGGAATTTCAGAGCGAAAACAGTGAAGGAAACCCCTTTGGTTTTCTCTCTTCGGAAGAAGAACCGATCTTCGGCTACACCGGCAAACGGTACGTAAAAATTTACCGTCCGTTTTCCGAAATACGTTTTCTGTATGGCGGGAGTTTGGGAGAAAATTACTGTTTCGGGGTAGAGCAGCTGCCCGCCAAAGGCGACACGCTGTTCATTACAGGCGGTGAAAAGGATGTGATGTCGCTTGCGGCGCACGGTTTTCATGCCATCTGTTTTAACAGCGAGACCTCCAATATCCCGCAAAATATCATCCGTAAATTATCTTACCGTTTCAAGCATATCGTTTTGCTTTACGATACGGATAAGACAGGACTGGAATCCTCTCTCAAGCATGAGCAGCAAATGGCAACGCTGGGCGTTAAACGGCTCGTGCTGCCACTTTCGGGGGCTAAGTGGGAGAAGGACATATCCGACTGGTTTAAGTCCGGTAAAACGCGCGAAAACTTTATCTGTCTTTTTCTTGAATTTCTGGAAACTTTATACAGCGAAACAATGGCGATATTAAAACCCTGTGAAATAGACCTGAGCCATCCGCCGGCAATATCGGAGATGCTCATTTCCATCAACGGCGTTCCGCTCGGCACGCAGGGCAATCTGCTGGGTATTACGGGCGGGGAAGGTACGGGCAAAAGCAATTATGCCGGAAGTCTGATTGCCGGAAGCATTCGTGCTGCCGGTGTTGAAACCGATACTTTGGGGACGGACGTTCAGCCGGATAAAGCCGGCAAAGCCGTTTTGTGGTACGATACCGAACAGTCGGAAGTACAGCTGTACAAAAACGTTTCCAGCGTGTTGAAACGGGGCAAACAGAGCGTTATGCCGCTGCATTTGAAGGCATACTGTCTGACAGGCATGTCGCGCAGGGAACGTATGCAGGCAATTGTGCAGAGTATGGACAGGTTTTATTATCAGTTTGGCGGCATACATCTGGTGGTGATTGACGGTATTGCGGATTTGATCCGCTGCGCCAACGACGAAGCGGAAAGCGTGGGGATGATTGACGAACTGTACCGGCTGGCGGGGATTTACAGGACCTGCATTGTATGCGTGCTGCATTTCATTCCCAACGGGATGAAACTTCGGGGTCATCTGGGCAGCGAACTGCAACGCAAAGCGGCAGCCATTCTCTCCATTGAAAAAGATGAAGACCCTCAAATATCGGTTGTCAAAGCGTTGAAAGTACGGGAGGGCAGTCCGCTGGATGTGCCGCTTGTGCAATTTTCATGGGATAAGGATATTCAAATGCATGCTTATTACGGCGAAAAGCCCAAAGAGGAAAAGGAAAAGCGCAAGGAAACGGAATTGAGAGGAGTTGCCCGAAGTGTTTTCAACAGTCAGCGGCATTGTACCTATGTTGATTTATGCGAACAGATACAGTCTATTTTAGAGGTAAAGGAACGCACGGCAAAAAGTTATATCAAATTCATGCGCGACAGGGAAATTATTCTGAAAGACCCCTCTAACGTGAGTTATTTCATGATTGGACACAGTTTAAAACATTAAAATCGAAATATTATGATCATCGACAGGGAACATTTTGAGGCGTGGATGGAACGCATCATGGCAAGGTTTGACCTGCTGGAAAACCGGACAGTCAAAAAGGAGAAGGAAAGGCACAGGATGGACGGGGAATTGCTCTTTGACAATCAGGACGTGTGCCTGATGCTGCACATCAGCAAACGCACCCTGCAACGCTACCGCAGTTCGGGAATGTTGTCCTTCAAACGGATTAACCAGAAAACGTATTATCTGGAATCGGACGTGCACAGGTTTATCAGGGAACATTTGAAGTAAATGCGGGTCAAATAGCAAAAAAAGAATCACCAGCTTTATAATGCGGATTTTGGGTTTAAGAAAAAAATAAGGCAGTTATTCCTTTTTTCCAAATCTGTTTTTGCCCCCCCCGATTTTATCCGTCTGTGTGTAATTCAGGAAATTTCATCTATCTTTGCACTGTAAATCTTCGCGAATTTGGGGACAACCGGCGTGCGGAAAGTCTTCATTACATTGCGGAAATCATCAGCCGTTTTGATCCGGTTGCCGTGCAGGAAGTTTCGGCGAACCTGAAGGGACTGGAAAAACTGATGTCCCTGTTAAGTCTCAACCGGGACTGTATTGTTACCGACAGCACGGAAGGCAGTGCAGGCGGCGGGGAACGGACGGCTTTCCTGTACGGCAGAAGTAAGATCGCCTTTAAGAAACTGGCGGGAGAAATTGTCCTGCCCAAAGAAAAACTGATTGGGGGAGAGTTGCAGTTTGCCCGCACACCGTTTTGCGTAGCATTTCAAGCGGGATGGTTCAAATTCAATCTGACCACCGTACATATTTATTACGGGAGTTCGTCCGGCGTCGATGAGCGAAGACTGTCGGAAATAGAGGCGATTGCCGCATTTCTGTCAAAACGAGCCAAACAGGAGAATACAAGTTACATCCTTCCGGGAGATTTTAATATCGGCAATGTGGGCGGTGCAGCGATGCAGGCACTGGAAAGGAAGGGGTTTACGATACCGGACAGTATCAGGCGGCATCCTTCCGATTTGGGCGGCACGAAACATTACGACCGGATAGCCTTCAACCTGAAACTGGATGCTGCCATGACCGTTTTCTCCGAAACCGAACAAAAATCGGGGGCGTTTAATTATACTGAAAGCATCTGTACCCCGCAGGATTTGGAGGTCTATCGCCCATATTTTCCTGAAAGGAACACGCAGGGGAAAACGGAAAAAGAAGTGGAAAAATACTGGCTGTCCACGTGGCGTACCTTTCAAATATCGGATCATTTGCCGCTTTGGGTGGAACTGAAGATTGATTTCAGCAACCGGTATCTGGAAAGGATGAGGGAGAATTAGCGTATTTATTTCCCGTCGGCTTCTTCCATGTAATGTATCAGTCCGGCTTTCAGTTTATCCAGAAACAGCGTCCTGCTGCCCGCTCTTTTTTTGATTTCAATAAAAATACGGGAGTAGCTGCCTGCATCAATGTGAAATATTTCACAGGCTGCACCGAATAAATCTTTCAAAGTGATCATACCTTCATTGACGGTTTTCGCTACATGAATCGAATAAAATAATTCAACAAACTGGACAATACTCCCCGTCCACTGGAGTTCCTGCACGGTTTTTTGTGCCGGGGCGGATTGCCCGCACTTTTCCGTCTGCCACATCCATTTCGCCAGATCAAGCTGTTCGTCCACCACTGCAAGCGCTTTTTGCAGACAGTAAATTTTTTTTCATTCCGACTGTTGCCTTTTGCATGAATTTTAACTCGACGGAAGTAAAATTGAGGGCATGACAGTAAGCCGCATGATCCATCCTGCCGGCGCCGTCCATCACCACCTCCGTAAACTCCTCATACAACTGTTCCAAATCCGGCGGACCGTTCTCCCCTGAATCCTTTAACGCAAGGAAAAATCCTGTTTTAACAAATCGCTTCATTCTTTTTTGATTTAATTTACTCCCTCACTTCAAACTCCACCCTCCTGTTTTTGGCTTTGTTTTCTTCGGTGTCGTTGGGCGCTATGGGTTCCGTTTCGGCTTTGCTGCCTGTCTGGATGCGGGACGCCGGGATGCCCTGCGAGACGAGGTAGCGCTTCACGGCTTCCGCGCGGCGCTGTCCCACCGTCAGGTTTTGGGCGTGCGTGCCGCTGTTGTCCGTGTGACCTTCGCAGATCACCCGCAGTTTCGGGTATTTCTTCAGCAGGGCGACTTTTTCATCCAGCTGCCGGCGGCTTTCGGGCGAGAGGGTAAAGGCGTTCACCGCGTAGCCGGACATGGACATCGTCTCGCTGATGGTTTCCACCGCCTGTTGGAACTCCTGCACTTCGGCGATTTTCTGCTCCTGCCGATCCGTGTTTTGGTTCACCTTTTCCGCGGCAAAGCGCATCTCCTGCCGTTTGCGCCGCTCTTCGCCGCCTGTCCATATCCTGATGTTGTCGAGAGCGGATTTGATCAGTTTACTCATTGCTTCGGTCACGCCTTTTTGGGCGAGCAGGCTGTTTGAGGTGAACGCGCGCTGTGCTTTGGTGAGACCGCTGCCGCCGCTTCGCCATGCCGACTGCGACTTGCTGCCGCCTCTTGCGCCGCTTCGCGCCCTGCCACTGCCGCCGATGACGTCCGAAGGGTAGCCGAACGCCAGCCGAAGGTTCACGCCCACCGACAGCGGGGAGAGCGCGCCGGTGAGTCCCGCGGCGGTTTGCCCCGACGCTGCGGACTGCTGCGCGGTGAGGATGCTGCGCGTGACGAACATCGACGGGTCGTCCTCCGGCATGTAGAGAAACTCCTCTTCGTGCGACGAGGTATTCACGTTATTCAGTCCGTAGTCCATGTAGATGCCCGTGTAGAGCCACAGGTTCTGTTCTATCCCCCACTTGACGCCCGTTTCAAAGGTAAGGGACCATGCCGTTTTCAGCCCGTTGATCCTGTCTTTCCTGCCCCATGCGGAGTAGGTTCCCAAACCTTCCGTCGGGCGGTCTTCCAGCCATGCGTCGTCGGCGGGGTAGTAGCGGGCGTTGCGGATGACGGCGTCCTTCACCGAGTAGCGGGCGTTGAACGGCAACCCCGCCTTCACGCCTGCCCGGAGGTAGAACTTGTCCGCGTCGCCCGTCCGTGCGGTGATACGCATCCGGCTGCCGCGCTGCAAATCGGTCTGGTATTGCAGGGTCAGGGGGATGACTGCCATCCACGCCCACTGCCGCTCGCGGTAGGTTTCCAGTATGGTGTGCAGGTCGTAGTCGTGCTGATCGCCGTGCAGCCCGTATTTGACGAAATCCAGCCCGCCGAGGTCGGTACGGGCGCGGTAGAGCGCCACGCCCGCACCGGTGGCAACGCCGAACTTTTCGGAAAACATGTACATGTAATCAATGCCTCCCTCGCCGCCGAAGGCGTTGAAGCCTCCCATCCGACTGCCCTGCGCGGGCTGGTAGCGGAGGGTGGAGTAGCCCAAGCCAAGGTGCGCGGCTATCTCGTGCGGGGATACCGACGCGCGGGCGCTGCGGTAGCGCTGCGCGGAAAGGGAAAAGGTGGCGGAAAGGCACAGCGCAACGCACAGCAAAACGGACAGCGGCGTTTGACCGCCTTTCCCGTTGTGCGCATTGCCCCTGTCCGGTTTCGTTTCGGGCGTTTTCTTTTCGTCGAGTATCTGCTTGCAGCGGGCGAGGATTTGTTCATTCCGCAGCCTGAGCGCTTCGCTTCGGGTTTTTAAAAGGTCTTTATCCATTGGGTATTTTATATTTTATATGGTTGATTGTCATTTTCAATTTTCAATTTTCAAATTTTCATTACCTTTGCGTTATCATTCAAATTTAAACTTTTCAGATATGGCGACAACAGATGCATCCGTTTCTGACGCTCCCCAAACGACAGACCGTTTGCCGGGCGTTGAATACGACGAAAACGGCAAACCGATATGGTACACCGTGGAGGAATGGTTTGACGAATTAGATAAAAAACTGATT
>JAISRX010000303.1 GCA_031273395.1 Bacteroidales bacterium
TCTCATCGGGATTGTCGTGCATGCGAAACGAATATTCGTAGGCAAAGGCGTTGCCCCCTTCCACGGGGATGGGACTGTGCCGCTACGACGGTTTTCAATTTGTTTCTCCCTCCGAAGAAATACCCTCCGGCAACATCAGCGCTTCCTTCAGCGATCGCGAAGGCAACCTCTGGTTCGGCTACAACGACGGGATGATCGTCAGGTACGACGGCAAGCATTTCACGGTGGCGGACAGCGCCCACAACAACACTTCCGTGAATCAAATCGCCCAAACGCCCGACGGCAGCATCCTTGCGGTCACGCAAAACGAAGGCGTGGGGTGCATTTCGGAAGGAAAAACCGTTTACTTTTCGGAAGGGCTGGAGGACAAGCTGCTCTATTCCGTTTGCTGCATCGACGGGACGCGCCTGTTGCTCGGCTGCGGCGACGGTTTGTACGTTTGCCGCTATGCCGCCGACCCGTTCAGCCTTCAAATCATCTCCAGGATAGAAGCAACGGGCGATGAAAGCATTCCTTCCATCATCAGGGAAACCGACGGCGACAACTTCCGGATAGCAACGGGAAACGGCGGGCTGTTTTACCTGAACGTTTCGGGCAATGGCTTTTCCGCCCGCAGGATAGACGTGCCGGAACTTGAGGATGTACAGTTGCAGTCCATATATGAAGACCGGCAGGGGAACCTGTGGGTTTCCACCTTCGGAAAGGGGCTTTTCCGTTTGCGCCTTTCAAGGGACGAACAGGTGGAAAAGACAGACAATTACAACAGCAGTAACGGACTGGGAAGCGATTACATCAAGCAGGTTTTTTTCGATAACCGTCAGAACCTCTGGGTAGGCACCTACGAGTATGGAGTGGCTTGCCTGACCGATCAGGCTATTTCCTTCCGGAATCACGTGGGGCTTGCGGACAACAATGCTGTTTCCGTTTTTTCGGCGGATGCTTCCGAATACTGGGTGGGCGGCGACGGAGCGATTGCCCGGATCGTACAGGGAGCGGATCCGCAGATATTCAACCGGCAAAACGGCGTTCCGAACGACAAAATCACCGCCCTGCATATAGACAGTGCGGGTACGCTGTGGGCAGGCACCGAGCAAAGCGGTCTGTACCGGCTGGGCAAAAACGGCAGATACTTCACGCCGTACTACAGTTCCGCCAATTCGCTGTCCAATGCCATACAGGCCGTCGTTTCGCAGGATCACCTGATACTGTACGCTTCACGGAACGGAGTGGTCATACTGGATACGAGAGATCATTCTTCAAAAATCATCAATACCTACAACGGGCTTCCGCACAACAACATCAGGGATATTTACAGGGATTCGCAGGGGATGATCTGGATAGCAGCCAACAGCAATTCCATCCTGTCGATCAACCACTGGATTGATCCCGAAAAGGAAGAAAAACGGCTGCAAACCGGTCTGATGTCCGAAACGGAATTTTCGTGCCTCTCCGAAGACGCCGACGGCAATATCTGGGCGGGAACGCACGGGGCGGGTGTTTTTCTGTTCGACAGGAAGAACGACAGCGTGTACCGGATTACTTCGCAAAACGGCTTGAAGTCCGATTTCTGCTACGCAATGGAAAGCGACCGCAGCGGTCATGTCTGGGTGGGTCACCGCCTGGGCTTGAGCATGGTGGACGTCCGTCAGCGCTCCGTGGTTACTTTCGGAACGGAGTACGGCATAACGGGCGACGTGAACCCCAACGCGATGCGGATCAACAGCGACAACGAGCTGATCGCCGGCTTTACCGACGGGGTGCTGCTGTACAACACTGCCGAAGACTGCCGGCAGGAATGGGAGCCCATCCTGAACCTTACCGGAGTGACCATCGGCGACAAGTCGTACAATCCCGGAGAACCGCTGTCGCTGCCTTTCAACCGCTACCGCGTACAGTTCGACTACATCGGGTTGCAGTACCGGCAACCGGAAGCGGTGATCTATCAGTACATGCTGCAAGGCTACGACGTCGAATGGTCGGAGCCTTCAAACGGCAGATCGGTACTCTATCCCCGTCTGGAGAACGGCAACTACCGTTTTCTCGTGCGGGCGTGCAACAGCAACTACTGTACAGCCGACACCCTGCTGTATGAATTTAAAATCCGCCGTCCCTTCTGGAAAACGTACTGGTTCATGGCGCTCATGCTGGGGACGGTGACAGGCGCGGTGTATGCCTTCATCATCATGCGCGAACGGGCGCACAGGCATCAGCAGGAATACCTGGAACGCGAACTTGCCGCACGCACCAGGGAAGTACTCGATCAAAAGGAAGAAATAGAAGCAAAAAACAGGGACATCACCGACAGCATCAACTACGCGCAACGCATACAGTTCAGCGTGCTGCCCACCACCAAAACACTGCTGGACAACTGTTCCGACGCATTCATCTTTTACCGTCCGCGCGACATTGTCAGCGGCGACTTTTACTGGTTCAACTATTTCCCCGACCGCGACGCCATCCTGATTGTTTGCGCCGACTCGACGGGACACGGCGTGCCGGGCGCTTTCATGTCGCTGATCGGAACAACGCTGATCAAGGACATCGTGATGCGTCCCGAAATCAAAACGCCCGTCGACATACTCCAGCGACTGGACGAAAACATACAGTCCACCCTGAACCAGAATCAGGAATCGGAACAGGCAAACGACGGAATGGACGTGATTGTATGCGAAATCAATACCAAAACCTGTCATGTACGGGTATCCTCGGCAATGCGCCCCTTTGTGGTGTACCACAACGGAGAGCAGAAGGTGTACAAGGGCAGCCATGTTGCCATCGGCGGACAGCACATGAACAACAAACGGTTTGAACTCATCGAACTGCAGCTTGCACCGGGCGACCTGATTTATATGTTTACCGACGGCTATCCCGACCAGTTCGGCGGTCCTGCCGGCAAAAAATTCAAGATGAACCGCCTGCAAAGCGTGCTGAACGACATTCACAACCGCGACATGGACGAACAGCACAGGGTGCTGAAAGAACATTTCGAACTCTGGAAGGGCAACGTGGAGCAGATAGACGACGTGCTGATGATCGGAGTCAGGCTTTAGTATCTTACCTTAGATTCGCAAGCCAATTATTTTGAGAATAGAGAAATATTTTGAGACAGGTTTTGGACTCAAATTTTGCGAAAGGCGGACTTGATTTTCGATTTTTGGAAGAAAATTAGCTGTTGGTTGGGGGTAAAACAGTTGAGTGTTTAGTAATAATGAATAAACAAGTTCCGTTTTTGGGGGGACAGCATCTGCACGGCGCCGGACTGTTCACTTCCTTTTTTCCTGACTTTGACACTTTCAATATCTTGTTTTTATAACACACTGATATTTTGTGTTTTATAATTTTCAGGACACCCATTTGGGTGTCCTGACTGAAAAAGCACTATATTTTCTGATTTCACCACTTGGGCATTTAAGTCTTTGAGAATGGCACAAACGCCATTCAAAATTATTTTATGCGTAAATATTCGATTCTCAAACACTCTATTTGGTTTTGGGTGTCTCAGTGACGACATGGGAAAATTTTTAGGGTGTCCCAGTGTCGAAGTCAGGATAATGAATAAACAAGTTCCGTTTTTGGGGGGACAGCCTTTGCACGGCGCCGGACTGTTCACTTCCTCTTTTTGTAGCTCCATATTGCCCAGCCGTTGAAGACTGCGGCGAAGACGAGCAGCGCTGCCGTTTCCCGTCCTAATTGGCTGAGGCTGCTGCCTTTCAGGTAAACCAGCCGCATGGCGTCGATGAAGTATTTCAGCGGGTCGATGACGGTGACGGCTTGCGCCCACTGCGGCATGCTGCTCACGGGGGTGAACAGACCGCTCATCATCAGCATGATCATCATGAAGAAGAACATGATGAGCATGGCTTGCTGCATGGTGTTTGAATAGTTGGAGATCATCAGTCCCATGCCGGACATTGCCAGAATGTAGATGGCTGCCAGCAGGCATATCACCGCAAGGCTACCGGCGGGAACAAGCCCGTAGAGCAGCGCGGCGACCGTCATGGCGATGAACAGCGTCACGAAGCCGATCACCCAGAAGGGGATCAGTTTGGCGAAGATGAAGGTGAATTTGCCCACCGGCGTAACGTTCATCTGTTCGATGGTGCCGCTTTCCTTTTCTCCCACGATGCTCAGGGCGGGCAGGAAGCCGCACATGAGGGTGAGCAGCATCACCATCAGGGCGGGAATCATGAGGGTTTTGTAGTCGAGCCGGAGGTTGAACATGTTTTGCACCGTCACCGCGGGCGCGGCGCTCATGCCGACGGCGGGCGACCGCTCTTCGTGCAGTTCGCGGGCAAAGTCGTTCAGGATGCCGGTCAGGTAACTGCTTCCCATGCCGCCCCTGACGGCGTCCGTCGAATTTGCCGAAATCGTGACGTGTGCCGTGTGGCGGCTCGCGAGGCTGCGTTCAAATTCAAAGGGTATCTCCAGTATCATGTCGGCGGCGCCGGCTTCGATGCTGCTCATCGCCTCGCGGTAGGTCGCCGGCAGACCGGCAAGCACAAAACGCGGCGAAGCGGCTATCTTCCCCGTCAGGCGCGCGGAATAGCCGCTGCGGTCGCTGTCCGCAATGCAGATGTTGATGCTTTTCATTTCCATGTCGGCTACCAGCGGCATCACCAGCATGATCACCAGCGGCATCACCAGGGTGATTCGCGGGATAATCGCATCCCTGAAAGCAAGTTTAAATTCCTTTTCTATCAGATAACCAAGCATGAGTTCGATTTTATGTTCTTCATTTATTCCAGACGGACTTTGAATTTCTTCAGGCTGACGACCAGCAGGACGACGCCCATCGCGCAAAGCACGGCTATTTCGAGCCGGACAGCCGTCAGCGGCAAGCCTTCTATCATGATTCCGCGCATTGCCCGGATGTACCACCGCGCCGGAACAACGCTCGACAGCCATTGCAGGGCGACGGGCATGTTTGCCACGGGGAAAATCAGTCCCGAAAGCAGCATCACGGGAATCATCAGTCCCATGCCCGAAGCGATCATTGCCGCCTTCTGCGTCCTCACCACGGTAGAGATAAACAGTCCCAGCAACAGCGACACCACGATGTACAGGCTCGACGCCACCGTGAGCAGCGCCAGACTGCCCGCCACCGGCACGCCCAGCACAAGGACGGAAAGCAGCAGCACCGTGCAGTAATTGACCGCCGACAGGGCAAGGTAGGGAACCGCCTTTGCCGCAATGATGAGGGAAGGCTTCACGGGCGACGCCAGCAACACCTCCATCGTGCCGGTTTCGCGTTCGCGCACAATGGATATGGAGGTCATCATGGCGCATATCAGCAGAAAAATCAGCCCCATCACGCCGGGTACGAAATTGTAAACGCTTTTCATCTCCGGATTGTAGAGCATCTTCACCACAGGGACAATGGACGGGGGAGCGTCGGCGGCGGGAAGTTGCGAGCGGTATTCGTCCCCGATGACGGCGGAGAGGTACTGCGTGAGCGTGCCTGCCTGATTGGGGTCGGTGGCGTCGGCGACAATTTGCAAGGACGCCCTGCCGTCGAGCGCCGGACTGCCTCCGAAACCGTCGCCGAAGACAAGCGCCAGCCTGATTTTCCCTTCCCCGAACACGCCGGTGATCTCGTCGGGATGATGCAGCATTTGCTCCACCCTGAAATATTCGCTCGCGTCGATCCGCTTGATGAGGCGCGCCGTGGAAACGTTTTTCGACGGGTCAAAAACCGCTATCGGCGTTTCCTTGATTTCCGTGGTGACGGCAAAACCGAACAGGATGATTTGTGCCGCCGGCATCACCAGCAGCAGCAGGATGGTGCGCACGTCGCGGAAAATGTGCCGAAACTCCTTCCCCGCAAGGGCAATGAACGGAGAATTTCGATGAACGGAGAATGGAGAGTTATTTTTCATTTTTTACAATTTTCCATTCTCTTCGCTTTTCCCGCCAGTTGCCGAAACACTTCATCCATGCTGTTTGCCTGATATTTTGCGCGCAGGTTTTGGGGCGTGTCGAGGGCTTCTATCCTGCCGTCCACCATGATGGAGACGCGGTGGCAGTACTCGGCTTCGTCCATGTAGTGGGTGGTGACGAATACGGTGACGCCTCGTTCGGACGCCTCGCATATCAGTTCCCAGAACTGTCGGCGGGTTACGGGATCGACGCCGCCGGTAGGCTCGTCGAGGAACACGATTTTCGGATGGTGAAAGATGGCTGTGGAAAATGCCAGCTTTTGTTTCCACCCCAGCGGCAGGCTCTTGACGAGGGCGTTTTTTCCGTGGGCAAACCCGATGCGTTCCAGCATCTCGTCGGTGCGGCGCGCCGTTTCTTTGGCGGATATTCCGTAGATGCCGGCAAACAGGCGAATGTTTTCCCACACTTTCAGGTTTTCGTAGAGCGAAAATTTCTGGCTCATGTATCCGATGCGCCGCTTGATTTGCTCGGCGTCGGCGATGTCGCATCCGGCAACCGTTCCCTCGCCGGAGGTCGGTTTGCTCAATCCGCAGAGGATGCGCATGGCGGTTGTTTTTCCCGCTCCGTTGGCGCCCAGAAATCCGAATATCTCGCCTTCCTTCACGTCAAAACAGATGCGGTCGACGGCGGTGAACGTCCCGAAACGCTTGGTCAGGTCTCTGACCCGAATGGAGGTATCTCCGGTTTTCATTTTCCGTCGTTTTTACGGTGGTCGTTCCATGCTCCCTTCCCCGTGGTCAGTTCGATGAAGCAGTCCTCAATGCCCGGTGGTATCTCCCGCAGGTTTGGGATGGAAGTGTCGCTTTGCGCGATGAAGGCGACGTGTACGCAGTCGCCGAAGGCATAAGCCGACGCCACTTGCGGATTGGCTCTCAGTTCGTTGAGCAGCCGGTAGTTGTTTGGCGCCTCTGCCGCGTACAGTTTTCGGGGATAGGCGGCGATGACTTGCGCGGGAGTGGCTGCCGAGAGCAGTTTGCCGTGCTGCATCAGCGCGATGCGGTCGCACAGCAGCGCTTCGTCCATGTAGGGCGTGGATACGATGATGGTGATCCCCTGTTCCTTCAGTTGCCGCAACATGCTCCACAGTTCCTTCCGCGAAACGGGGTCAACGCCGGTGGCAGGCTCGTCGAGGAAAAGTACGGACGGCTTGTGTATCAGCACGCAACTCAGCGCAAGTTTCTGCTTCATGCCGCCCGACAGTTTTCCCGCGGGGCGGTTCTCAAACGGCGCCAGCGAACGGTATATGCCCTCTATCAGCGTGTAATTCTCCCTGACGGTGGCGCCAAATATCGTTGCGAAAAATTCCAGGTTTTCGCGCACCGTCAGGTCGGGGTAGAGCGAGAACCGTCCGGGCATGTAGCCGATGCGGGTGCGGATTTCCCGGTAGTCGGTCTCCGCGTCCAGTCCTCCAATCGTTGCCCTGCCCGAATCAGCCTTTATCAGCGTGGTCAGGACGCGGAAAAGCGTGGTTTTGCCCGCTCCGTCGGGACCGATCAAGCCGAATATCTCCCCTTTCGCCGTTTCGAAGCAGACGTCGTTCAACACCTGCGTTGTCCGGTACCATTTGTTGATGTGTTCAGCGACGACCATCCGTTTGTCCGTTTTCGATTTTCAACTGCCCGTACATTCCCCGTTTCAGGTATCCATCGTTTTGCACGGCTATCTTCACGGCATACACCTGATTGGCTCTTTCGTTGCGGGTTTGGATGTTTTTGGGCGTAAATTCCGCCCTGTCGGCAATCCATGTCACCGTTCCGGCGTATGCTTTCATCGCTTTTTCGCCGAAGTCGGCAAAAACGGTCACCTGCTGTCCCGTTTTCAGCTGCGTAATCAGGTCGGCGGTGATGTATGCGCGGAGGTGCATCCGGCTGACGTCCGCCACCTTGAAGAGCGCCTTGCCTGTGGTGACAAATTCGCCCGCTTCGGCATATTTCGACAGTACCACCCCGCTGATAGGGCTGCTGATCAGGCTTTTTTTCAACTGGTCGTCCACCTGCGCCACCTGTATCTCCAGCGCCAGACTTTCGCCCGACAGACTGCTGTTGCCGCTTTCCAGCGTTGCCTGCTGCGCTGCCGACTGCTTTTCGAGCATCGCAAGTTGCGCCCGGATGTCGTCCACCTGCTTTTGGCTGGCTGCGTTCGATTCCAGCAGATACTCAAACCGTTTCAATTCGTTCTTCTGCGCGGCAATCTGCTGGTTGATGGAAGCTACCTGAACGGCAACATCCGTGCGGCGACTTCTCAACGCCTTCAAACTTGCCAGCAACTGCAATTTTTTCAGGTGCAACTGCACCGTGTCCACATATCCAAGTTGCCGACCCGCCGTTACTTTCGCGCCTTCGTCCACCTCAAACACCGGCATCTGCCCGCTTGCCTGCGACGACACAATAATTTCCGTCGCTTCAAAAACCCCCGACGCATCAAAAGCGTCTTTCCCGCTGCCGCACCCGTACAGCACGGCAGCCAATCCGACAATTATCCATTTCGGCTTCATCCTGTTTTTCATTTTCAATTTTTTATTTTTCATGTTCAATTCCTGCTCAGTTCCAAATCGTACAGTGCCTTCAGCCACTGAATATCGTGCAGCGCCTTCTCCCGCAACGCGGCATTTTCCGCAATGACTTCGCGCATCAGGTCGCTTACCGAAAAAATGCCGCCGGCTACCTTTATCTCGGCTGTTTCGCGAATATTGCGGCGCAGCGCGATGATTTTCTCGTCATTTTTCATCAACGCGGCTATTGTCCCGACTTCATCGCTCTGCTGCATCATTTGCAGGTTGAGATGAAACAGAAACGTTTCGCGCTGCGTTTGGATGACCGACTGCCGTGCGCCGATACTCAACCGGTCGTTCTTCGTGGAATACAGGTTGCCGAAATTCCACGAAAGCCGTATTCCGCCGATGTAATAGGGCGACAAACCGCCGTCCAGCATGTTCAAACCGGGTTGCGAGACGCCGCCTTGCAGGAACAGCCCAACATGCGGCAGGTTTCGCGACCGCAACGCATCCTTCTGACTGTCGAACAGCCGGCTTTGTGCATCGAACAAATACAGTTCGGGGCGGTTGATGGATTCCGTCAGGCGTTGCGGCGGTTCCGGCTTGAGCAATACCGGCAAATGACCCGGCGGACTGCCCATCATCGCCGAAAGCATGTCGCGGTACGATTTCAGCGACGTCTCAATCCTCACGCGGCTTTGCACGGCGTTCCACTGCTCCGCTTCAACGACGTTCAGGTCGGCTTGACCGGCAACGCCGTGGGCGACATACGACGCCACCAAATCGTAATTGCGCTGCAACTCCTGCCGGAACAGCGTGTTTTGCTCCAATTGCCCTTCCAGCAGAAGGATACCGAAAAAAAGCCGGTTCACCTGCTCGTTCAGGGCATAAAGTTCCACATCCAGCTGTTTTTGCTCCACATCGGCGCTTGCAGCGATGCGCTTTTTCTCTCCGGCAATGCGTCCGCCGTCCCAAACGGTCTGGTTCAGTTCTCCGGAAACGCCGTACTGATCCCGCGTAAGCGATACAACGCCGGGGATGATTGCCGGAAACGTTGTTACGTCCGACTGGTACGAAGCCTTCGCACTGAACGTGAATTGAGGCAGATATGCCTTGCCCGCATTTTCCAGACTGTAATCCTTCGACTGCTCAATCAATCCGTACTGTTTGATTTTCGGATAGTTGTCGCGCGCCTTCGTCCGACATTCCTCCAGGGACAACTGCCCGAAAACGGCGGGCGACAGCATGAACGTCAGCACTATCGTCAGGGCGTTTTTGAACCTGCCGCGCTTCGCCTTCCTGTTGCCTTTGGACGCCTTGCCCTTCGCCTTGACTTTTCCCTTCTTTTGCGGAACGGACGGAGGCTGTGCGGAAGGTATTTGCAAACTGTTCGTCACAAAATTGACAATCTGTGCCTTCCTGTCCCCCAGAAAGTTTTGCGGCAGCGTCTGCGATATTTCCCTGAAAATGCCTGCAATCGGTTGTGCCACAAACAGAAAAACGTTGAGCGATGCAATGTTCATCATCAACTCCATCGGTTTCACCGGACGGATGGCGCCTTTGGCAACTTCCTCATCAATGAGCAGCGACAATTGACCGCATATCCTCTCAAAAACGGGCGACATCATATTCCTGAATATTTCCAGCCGTTCGGGACTGTCGCGCAACTCGCTGAAAAGGAAAAACGGCAGTTTCGGATTGGCAGTGAAAAAATCGAACTGCAACTCCACAAACATTTTCAGCTTGCTGAAAAAGGGCAAATCCGTTCCGGCAACCGTCAGGAGCGAACCCGACAACAACTCTATCTTTTTCTGAAAAAGCATGTTGAACAACTTTTCCTTTGTACGGAAATAGTAATGCAGCATGGCATGATTCACCCCCGCCTCTCCGGCTATTTCGGCTGTGGTGGTTTTTACAAACCCCTTGTCGAGAAATAATTTCTCCGCCGCATCAATGATAGCCTGCTCAGTATTAACGTCTTTCATCTTAACTATACACTTTAACCATACAGATTAACCAATCGGTTAATTTTCTGCAAAGGAAAAACATTTTTTTGAAATGACAAAAAAATTACAAGATACCTTAAATCCGCAAGCCAATAATTTTGCGAATTGAAAAATATTTTGAAGCAGGTTTTTAGCAAAGATTTTGAAAAAAGAGGGATTGACTGGCGATTTTTCAGCTAAGAAATTGCTGGCAGATGTGAAAAAATATTGAAATCTCAGGCAGCAAAAGGCGTTTTTTCAGGACAGGACACAGTAATCCCTGTCCAATTGAGTGATTGGACTGGTTTTTAGCCATTCAGCAAAATCGCAGCCGGTCGTAAGGTTGATTGCTGTAGAGTTTCAG
>JAISRX010000127.1 GCA_031273395.1 Bacteroidales bacterium
TTGTGCGACCCCGTCGGGGTCGAATGGAAACACAACATCGTTTTTCTATAAACATACGATGCCTTCGGCATCAAAACCATGATACATTATTTATTTCACGTTCCTAAATCCGCAAATAAATTTCCTGAAAAATAAGCAAAGCGTTATCAAATAAATATTTGCAACGCTTTGCCGTTTGAAAAATTTTCACTAATGCTGGCGCTACCATACAACCAAAGTAAAAATTGATTTTTCAAATGGTAAAGGTACAAAAAAATTCAAACAGGATCACTCCTTTGGCAGGAATTTCTTTTATTGACAATGAATTTACCCGCAGTGGACTTGGAAAACTCATTGACAGTGAACTGGGTAAGAGAGTTTCGAGATGCGGTTATCAGTACAGCGATATTTTTCGCGCGTGGTTTAATATCTTCTTTTGTGGAGCATATTGTGCGGAGGATATTGCACAGCATTTGCGCCCGACACTCGAAAATATCCCTGAAAACAAAGTCCCAAGTCCCGCAGGGGACGACACTTTATTAACCGTCGTAGGGGCGTTGCGCGCAACGCCCCTACCATCAGACAGACGGCAGCAGCATCCCGTCAGGGATACAATGTCGGTAGAAATCATGTCTGTCTTCTTTAGGAAAATTCCGTGCATATTGCCGTTGCATTTCTCCTGACGGCTTCATAACCGGCACGTTGCAGCGGAGAATGTGCCGTGAGGAGGTTAAATTCCGCTTCGGAAAGTTGCTGCCATTCGGCTGCCGTTTTTTCCAGTATGGCGCGGTTGGGTTCAAAAGCCCGAATGTTGTGCGGCACGGCTTTTTTATTCCAGGGACATACATCCTGACATATATCGCATCCGAACAGTCGCCGGTGCAAATTCACCCGCGGATCGAAAGCGCCTTTGTATTCGATGGTCAGGTACGAAAGGCAACGGCGGGCGTCTATCACGCGGGGCGCAACAATGGCTTTGACCGGACAGGCTTCCATGCAGCGGCTGCAAACGCCGCACCGGTCGGCGACAGGCGGATCGGGTTCTATTTCAAGGTCGGTCAGCAATTCTCCCAGAAAGATGTAAGAGCCGTAGCGGGGATGTATGGTCAGCGAGTGTTTTCCCGTCCAGCCCAGTCCGCTCCGCGCCGCCCACGCATGTTCCAGCACGGGAGCGGAATCGGTAAACACGCGCCCGGACGTGTGCGGATGTCGTGTCCTGATGAATGTCAGCAGCCGGTGAAGCATCTCTTTGACCACAACGTGGTAATCCGCGCCGTAAGCATATTTTGCAATTTGAGGAAGATCGGGATTTTGCCGGAAAACGGGCGCATAATTTACCGCCAGCGAAATAACCGTTCGGGTATTTTCCACCAGCAGGGCAGGATTTGTTCTTTTGTCGGCATGACGGGACATGTATGTCATCTCTCCGTGCATTTCAGCCTGTATCCACCGCGTCAGATGCGGCGCTTCGCCGGTTAACGAGCTTGCCTGCGCCATGCGGCAGTCGGCAAAACCTATCCGCATGGCTTCCTCCCGAATGGACAGTTTGATGGACGACGTGCAGGACAAGGTTTTACCGGTCTTCTTTTTTTGCTTCTTCCCAAATGACGTTCATCTCGTCCAGCGTCATGGAGGTGAGCGGACGTCCGGAACGGATGGTTTTTTCCTCAAGGTAATTGAACCTCCGGACAAATTTCTTGTTGGTACGTTCCAGCGCCGTTTCGGGATCAATACCATACAGGCGGGCGGCATTGACGAGCGAAAACAGCAGGTCGCCAAATTCGCCTTCCGTCCTTCCGGCGTCCATTTGTGCTATCTCCGCTTTCAGTTCGCCGATCTCCTCGTTGACCTTGTCCCACACCTGTTCGCGCTGATCCCAGTCGAACCCCGCCGCACGTACCTTGTCCTGAATGCGCAAAGCCTTCACCATTGCCGGCAGCGATTTCGGCACGCCCGAAAGGATGGATTTGTTGCCTTCCCTGATTTTCAAATTTTCCCAATTGGTTTTCACCTCTCCGTCATCTTTCACCGCCACATCACCAAACACATGAGGATGACGGAAAATAAGTTTCTCGCACAATCCGTTGATGACTTCGGCAAGCGTAAAATCGTCGGTTTCGGATGCGATCTTCGCATAAAATACAATGTGCAGCAGGATGTCGCCCAACTCCTTGCGAATGTTTGCCATATCCTTTTCGATGATGGCGTCTGCCAGTTCATAGGTTTCTTCAATGGTCAGATGACGCAAACTTTCGATGGTTTGTTTTTTGTCCCACGGACATTTTTCGCGCAGTTCGTCCATGATGGCGATGAGACGGCAAAGAGCCTCTTCCGGCGATTGACCCGTTTCTTTGATATTTAATGACGGTCTTCCTTCAATCGGAGAATACATAGATGGTTTTTTTTATTTTTTCATTTTCATCGACGTCCACTTCAATACTTTTCGGAACGCGGGGCGGGCAAAGTTTGACGCTCATGAATAATCCCGCCAAAAAGGAAACAGCCACAAGCCCCAACGACAAAAACGTAAATACGTCGGTAGCATGGCGGTAATACAGATTTACCACGACGAGCTGCAAAAGAGATACAAGCCCCCGCGCAGCAATCCAGCTGTATGTTTCAATCCGGTAAAATCCGGCTCCAACGAGCAGTATGAGGTCAATGCCCACATTCAGCAAAGCAAAAAATCCGACCAGAAAATTGATCTCCGTATAAGCTCCTGTTTCAATCAACATGTTGCTGCCCACACTTTGAAGCCATTCCGGATGATACAGCTTGACAAGCACCACCATATCCACCGCAAGAATAGCCAGCAATAAAATAAACATGCCGATATTGAACCGGAAATATTTTTTTTTCATCGCTATGGACGGAGTGTTTTCCAGAAGTTTGACAATCATAATCCTCTCCTTATATTTTTGAGACATGTCTTCCAAAATTGCCTGTTTCGGTTCTCCCTTATCAATTCGGAGTTTCACCTCCTGCTTGATCCGTATTCTTTCTTTTATATCCTTTCCCATTGATTTTTAAATAATAATATTCATTTTTTTTCTTTTACCACTCAGAAAAAATCCGCCGAAAGTACGAATTTATCTTGTCGGTTTTTATCTTTTACGGTTTCCCCAAAAAAAAGTTATAAAATTATTCGTATATTTTGAAACTATCTGCTGCGGGCAATTGCAGAATACGAAAAAAAATAAGACCTTTGCGGTTGCATTAAAATATCGAATATATAAGTATGAGCGCATTAAATCAGTTATCCGTTGAAGAACAGAAACAGGGTTTGAATTTTATCCATGCCGTCATTGAAGAGGACATTCGCAACGGTAAGAACGGAGGTCGCGTGCAGACACGTTTTCCGCCCGAACCGAACGGATACCTTCATATCGGTCATGCCAAGTCCATTTGTCTGAATTTCGGCACTGCCCGCAAATACGGCGGAAAGTGCAATCTCCGTTTCGACGACACCAATCCCGTAAAGGAGGACACCGAATATGTGGACGCTATCCGCGAAGACATTAACTGGCTCGGTTTCCGGTGGGATGCGGAATATTATGCCTCCGACTATTTTGAACGGTTCTATCAATGGGCAGTGGAGTTGATTGAGAAAGGAAAGGCGTATGTGTGCGACCTTTCTCAGGAAGAAATGAGCCGCGATCGAGGTACGCCGCAAAAACCGGCAACGCCAAGCCCTTACCGCAACCGGACGGTAGCAGAAAATCTTGATCTGTTTGAACGGATGCGCAAAGGGGAATTTCGCGACGGAGAAAAGACTTTGCGCGCCAAAATTGATCTGGCTTCGCCCAACATGCACATGCGCGATCCGGTAATGTACCGTATCTTGCACGCCGAACACCACCGCACGGGCAACAAGTGGTGCATCTACCCGATGTACGACTATGCACACGGGCAAAGCGACTCCATCGAAGGCGTCACTCATTCCATCTGCACCCTGGAGTTTGAAGTACATCGACCGCTTTACGACTGGTTCATCAGGGCGCTGGAGATACATGCGCCGCAACAGATAGAATTTGCGCGGCTCAACCTCGATTACACCGTCATGAGCAAACGCAAACTGCTCGAACTGGTAAAAAACAAGTACGTATCCGGATGGGATGACCCGCGTATGCCGACCATCTGCGGATTGCGCCGCCGCGGTTATACGCCGGAATCAATACGCAACTTCGCCGAAAAGGTAGGAGTGGCGAAAAGGGATAACATCATCGAACTGTCGCTGCTGGAGTTTTGCATCCGTGAAGACCTTAACAAAAAGGCAGCCCGCGTATTGGGCGTACTGCATCCGTTGAAGGTGATCATCACCAACTTCCCCGAAGGAAAAACGGACATGCTGGACGCCATCAACAATCCGGAAGACGAAACAATGGGAACACGGAAATTGCCCTTTTCGCGCGAAATCTATATCGAACGCGACGATTTCACGGAAAACCCGCCGAAAAAATATTTTCGCCTGTCGCCCGGCGCTGAGGTGCGGCTGCGGTACGCTTACCTGATCACCTGCAATGAGGTGGTGAAAAACGACGACGGCGAAGTGACCGAACTGCACTGTACATGCGATCTTGCTTCACGCGGAGGTCAATCGCCCGACGGACGCAAGGTGAAAGGCACTATCCACTGGGTGTCGGCGCAACATGCCATTCCCGCCGAAGTACGCCTGTATGACAGGTTGTTCACTGTGGAAAATCCCGACGATGTGCCGGATGGCGTCGATTACAAGATCAATCTCAATCCCGATTCGCTGAAAACGGCTACTGCTCTGGTAGAACCCTGCCTGAAAGACGTCAAGGCGGGAACGGGCTATCAATTCGAGCGGCTGGGCTATTTTTGCGTCGATCCCGACAGCGCTGCCGGCAAACCGGTGTTCAACAGGACGGTGACACTGAAAGATTCGTGGACAAAACAAAAATAATGTCCGATGAAGGCAACGCGCCTTTCCTCGTCATTGGGTGAGGACAGTGATACATGCATACGGGCGCAGATTTACCTTCACACGTGTAAGCTAAATGAGGTTTTGCGGCTGTGTGGCTATCCGGCTGCCAAAGCTACCCTGCCGGAAGAAAAAGCAGTTTGCCTCCATTGACGGGACACAGCCCGGAGCAACAATGCCATTTGCGACGGCTTGAACGGCGACGCCCTCGCCGAAGGCAAATTGCATCCGGTTGCCGTCAGCGGTTGCCGGCAACTTCTTTGGGATGTGTCGATTCCATCAAAAACAACCCGTTCCTGATTTTCTTCTTCATCCGGGCATGAATGAAAAAAAGGCTGATGCCGACAGCACACAGCACCGCACATACAAGCATTGAAAACAAAAAAAACTTTTTCATGTAAATTTTCATTTATGAACTAATTAAAAAATGTTCGTCAGTTCCCAATGAACGGTGATAAAATGAAGAAGCACGGAACTGTTACATTTTACTCGATTTGGAGGCTGTGGTATGCCCGTACAACGGAATAAACAAACAATCCCATGCCTTTTACGACACGGAACACCTTGCCTATTATACCCGTTGTGTTGAAAATTACCACATTTCCAAATCGGAATAATATATAAATGCTTCAAAAACAATAAAAACCAACTGCTTGACGACAAAAAAACATCTTGCAGTCCAGCAACAAATATAGCGCATTGTTTTCAATTTTGCACGCTTTTTTCTTTTTTTTTGAAAAAAAATATTTTCCCCGCACAACAGACAAGGATGCGTCCCGCTTGCAGGCAACCTTTCGCTGCTTCGCTCGATAAACAGACAAACCCATGAACCGTTATACGAATATCTTTTCCCCGTTTTCCGGAAAAACTTCGGGAAAGACGCGTTTATCCTTCTTCGTTTTGATCGCAATTAACTCCCCCTTTCCGTAACGATGGCATATATCGGCAACAGTATGCGCCGGCAGACAAACTCTTTCTGCCGGCGGATAAACATTTTCCACCGGCGCATAAACTCCCCGTATTGAATTTTGGCGTCGTCAGATATGCATATCTTATCTTTGCGTTTTAAATTTGGGAGATAAAAAGCGGATAAAGGAATGGGACGCGCAAGTGAATTTACCCCGTCGAGCGTCTCCGGCATCCGCAGCAGCATTGGAAGAAATGAATACCTGCGTCGCGGCAGGAAGCAGAGGACGCTTTTTTCTCAAATTATTCGCAGGATAACGATTTTAACGGTTCAAAGCCTGTTCCAGATCCCCTGTCAGGTCGGCGGCGTCTTCCAGCCCGACGGATAAACGGAAAATGCCCTTTCCGGCAAAAGTATCCCACGATTTGAACTGTTCGGGAGAGGAAAACTTAAAGGAGGTTTGCAGCAAATCCTGAGTGTCGAGGTAAAAAATCAGCGAACGGTGATGTCCCAGCGATACGGCGTAGTGTATGATCCGCAGTTTTTCGGCGAATATCCGCGCCTGCTTTTTTCCGTCGGCTACCTGAAAGGTGATGATGCCCGAAAAGTTGTTCATTTGCCGCCGCGCGAGTTCGTATTGCGGGTGCGACGGCAGTCCGGGATAAATCACCCGTTCAACCAGGGGATGCCCTTCAAGATACGTTGCTACTTTCAGCGCGTTTTCCTGATGCGCCCTCATGCGTAGGGGAAAGGTAGCCATTCCCCGCAGTATCAGCCACGCATTGAACGGACTTATTACCCCGCCCAGCCGGATGGCTGTTTTTTTGCGCAGGGGCGTCAGGTCGGTTTTGCGTCCGAGCAGTGCGCCGCCGAGTGCGTCGCCGTGTCCGCCCAGATATTTGGTGAGCGAATGGATGACGAAATCAGCGCCCAGTTGCAGCGGTTTGGTAGCGGCAGGCGTGGCGAAAGTGGAATCGACGGCAAGTTTGGCGCCTGCACGGTGCGCCGTTTCCGCCACAGTGGCAATATCCGTCAGGCGCAGCAGGGGATTGCACGGCGTTTCTATATATACCAGCCGTGTATTGGGTTTCATGGCGGCTTGCACGGCTTCCGGGTCGGAGGTATCCACTTTGGTAACGCCGATGTTCAGGTTGGGGATCATTTCGTTGGTAAGTTCGGACAGGGCGGCATAAGCCACGTCGCTCACCACCGCATGATCGCCCGCTTTGAGCTGATGAAGCAGCAGGGCTGTGATAGCGCCCATTCCGCTGGCAAAAGCAACGGCTGTTTCGGCGTCTTCCAGCGCCGAAAGTTTCTCTTCCAACTGTTTGATGGTAGGATTGCCCCAGCGGGTATAAATCCAGGCATTGTCCTCGTCCATCGCTTCTACGGAAAAACCAGCATCGGCGTCCGTGACAAAGGTGGTGGACATGACCAGGTTGGGCGCAGAAGCACGGGTCATCGCATCGGGATGTTCTCCCGCGTGAATGGCTTTTGTCTGCTCGCCGAAAGCGGTAAAATGACGGTTTTGCATCTTTGAAAGATTTTAATCCGCAAAAATACGCATATCTTCTTCTTTCCGCAATAACACAAATAAGGTATTTTTTTGATCAAAAAAACGTACCTTTGCATCGGTTTGTAAACATTAAAAAATTGATAGACATTCAAAAAATCCGTGCCGATTTCCCGATACTTCGTCAAAAAGTGTACGGGAAACCGTTGGCATACCTGGATAACGGCGCGACCACGCAAAAGCCTCAAACAGTCATTGATACGCTGATGAGGATGTATTCCCGGCAAAATGCCAACATTCATCGTGGAGTGCATTACCTGAGCGAGCAGGCAACCGAGGCGTACGAAAGTGCGCGGCGTACCTTGCGCGATTTCCTGAATGCCGCTTTGTCTCAGGAAATTATCTTTACCGCGGGGGCTACCGCAGGCATCAACACGGTGGCATTTTCCTACGGCGAACGCTTTGTCGGGGCAGGCGACGAAATCATCGTCTCTGTTATGGAACATCACTCCAACATTGTGCCGTGGCAGATGATGTGCAACAGGAAAAATGCCCGTTTAAAAGTGATCCCGATTACCGCCGGCGGGGAACTGATCATGGACGAGTACCGGAAACTGCTCTCGCCGAAGACCCGTTTGGTGGCGATCACCCACGTTTCCAACACGCTGGGAACGATCAATCCCGTGAAAGAGATCATCCGGCTGGCGCACGATGCGGGAGCGCATGTCCTGATAGACGGCGCCCAGTCCGTACAGCACATTCCGATTGACGTACAGGAGATGGATTGCGACTTTTTCGTCTTTTCGGGACACAAACTCTATGGTCCCACCGGTATCGGTGTTTTATACGGGCGCAGGGAACTGCTGGAGGAACTTCCGCCCTGTCAGGGAGGGGGCGATATGGTGGATTGTGTCCGTTTCGAGCAGACCACCTACAATGAACTGCCTTTCAAGTTTGAAGCCGGAACCGCCAACTACATTGACGCCGTAGGACTGGAAAGCGCCGTTAATTATATCCGTGCGATCGGCATTGAAAACATTGCCGCCTACGAACATGAACTGATGAACTACACGAGAGAGGAACTCCGGAAAATCGACGGAATACGCCTGTTCGGGACGGCGGAAAACAGGGTGGGTACTTTTTCCTTCCTGCTGGAGGGGGTACATCCCTACGACACGGGCATGATCCTCGACAAGATGGGGATAGCCGTTCGCACCGGCACGCACTGCACGCAACCGCTCATGCAACATTACGGCGTTGAAGGAATGGTGCGCGCATCCATGGCGCTTTACAACACCCGCGAAGAAACGGACTTGCTGTGCGACGGCATCAGAAAAACAGGAAGAATGTTTTTCTCCCGCCCTGCCTGAATTTATTTTGTTATTTTGGACAGGGAACCGGCGAAAGTTCTGTTATCGCTGCTTTTTACTTCTTTTGAATTGGCGGATGATTTGATCGGTTTGCCCGAAACATTAAAAAAGTTATTTGTCACATTCAGCCCGGTACACTTGCTGAATACCAATCCGTTACTTCCGGCGATATCTTTGCTTTCGATCAACAGTCCGGCGGTTTCCACGTTTTTACAGTCGTTATACGTCACCACGTCGCCGGCTGCTTCACGAAGCATGAGTCCGGTCACTTTTACTCCCGTACATTCCGAGAAACTGATCAGCGCCGGAGACGCCTGTTCGATGGTTTCATTCAAATATCCCTTGGCAATCTGTGTCTCGATGCTTTTCCTTACCGACTTTCCCTGTCCCTCAATTATTCCATTGCCTATGACGTCCATATTTGTCTGGTATTCGGGTGTGGAGCCGACAACGCCTATATTGCTCTGTCCGTGGGCAACAATTAAGCCTTTAGGCACGCCCGGAAGTCCTGCGTAGTCATACGCGGACGGGACGCCGACCAGCGTGGCGCCCTCATGCAGCACAATGGTTACGTTGTTTTTCAGGAAGATGGTTCCGGTGAGGTATCTGCCTACATAAAAATGCAGCATACCCCCTCCGCGGCTACTGATGATATTGATAGCCGTTTGTATCGACTGCGTGTTAAGTGTGATGCCGTCGGACATGCAGCCGAAAACAGATGCTTTATAATCCGTCTGCGCCGAAAGGTTCAGCGCGCATATTGCGACAAAAAAGGAGAAAAAGAACTTTTTCATTTGGATATTCGTATTTATTCGATGTTAATACCTGACGATTTATATTTGAAAATTTGGTTTTTGCCCTGTGCATTGGGTTCGCTGAAGGAAACTCCACGGAAGGAAGCCCCTTTCACGTCATCCATGACAACGGCAGGACGGTAATCTTGCTCTAACGCTCTAAAAGTAACGTTTTTGAAATGAATATCGTCTGCATGGCGGATATACATGCCCCATGCCGGCAATTCCTTGAACTGGGAAAATTCGGGATAGCTTTTTTCCATTTCCGGGATGGCGTCCAACTCTTTACTTGTCAAACCGACTTTGGCATAAAGCGTGTCGCTTCTTCCGGGATAGACCATCTCAATGTTTTCAAGGGTAATGTTTTTTATCCGCATATTAGGCAACCCGATGATACTTGCCGGCGAGATGTTGCGGGGATTGTCTTCTACAGGACCTTCGTAATTGTATCCCGCATCCGGTTTTGCATACGGCACTTCCGCATAAACATTTTTGATGGTTACATTCTGGAGCGAAGGCGTTTTGCCGCTGCTCCACCGGTTGCCGATGCGCAGGAAGAGGACATTGCCCGTATTGACGGACCGGAGACCATCTACCACAATATTCTCAATCAGACCGCCATCTACGGCAGCGAATGTGATTGCCGAGCGGAAAGTGTCATAGATGGTCAGGTTGGTGATTTTGAAGTTGCGGAATCCGCCGCGCGATGCGGTGCCGAATTTCAACCCGTTAGCGCTTGACCGTCCGGTACAGTTATCCACTACCACATTCTGACATATTGCGTTGGCGTCATGCGATTTAAAACATATTGCGTCATCCGCAGTATCAAAATATGAATTTTTGATGACCACGCCGTCGCAGTCCACCACATCTATTCCATCGTTGTTCCAGTATGATTTGCTGTCCACAAAAATATTATCCACCAGCAGGTTCTTACATTGATCGTAAGTCTGGTTCCAGCTTGCAGGATCTTTAAGAGTAATATCCCTGATCACAACGTTATTACATTCGCGGAAATAAATGTTTTCGGGACGGTTTGTTTCGTTCGGGCGATCAAGTTTCAACGGATCGTCAAAAAGTCCTTTTTGTATGTACTTTACCATATTATTGGCTGTGGTAAACCCGCGACCGTTGATGATTCCTTTTCCGCTGATGCCGATATTGTCCTGTTTGACGGCAAAAATCATTGATTTCCAACCCACATGCGGATCTTTTACATAGTCCCATGGATTGGTGGATCCCAGCAAAGTGGCGCCCTGTTCAATATGAAGCGTTACATTCGATTTCAGGTAGAAACTTCCCGTCACGTATGTACCGGGATAGAACACCAGACGTCCTCCTCCGGCTGCATTAATATAATCAATCGCATGCTGGATGATATTGCTGTTTACAAAAATACCGTCGCCCACGGCGCCGAAATCCCGTACGTCGTAATCTTTTGCCGACAACTGTTGTGTTATCAGCAGGATCATATTTACTATCAGTATTTTGATCATGTTTGTCATAATGCTTTTATTTTAGGGTTATTTTTGAACAATATTTTTTGTTTTGTAAGTATGCACTTGCTTTTTTTTGCCGCCCGGTTCTTTATAGAGCATATTTTTCAGTGTGACGTTTTCGGTTTCCTGTATAACGATAGCCGGTCGGTAATCACGTTCTTTTGCGGTCAGCGTTATATTCTCGAAGGTGACGTTTTTTGCATGGCGCACCCAGAAAGCCCATGCCGGCAGTTCCAGAAACTGCGAAAATTCGGGATACGAGCGTGCCATTTCGGGAATGGAGTCCAGGTCGGCAGGTTTCAAGCCGCGATAAGCGTAATGAACGTTGCCTCCCCCCGGATAAACCAGTTCGATGTTGCGCAGGGTTACATTTTCGATGTCATACCCTCCTGCCAAACCGACGATACTTGCCGGCGATATATTGCGCGGGTTATCTTCCACCGGACCTTCATAGGGATAATTGACGTCGGCTTTGGTTGCCGGTATCTCGCAGTACATGTTTTGAATGGTAATATTCTTCAGCGTGCCGGGTGGTCGGCTTGTATTGCGCGCTCCTATGCGCAAATAGATGGCATTGCTGGTATTATACGCATAGAGGCTGTCCACGAGCACATCATCGACAAAACCGCCGTCGGGAACAGCTATCGTAATAGCCGAACGGTGAGTATTATATACTTTATTGTTGATAATGCGTATATGCTTGTAACCTCCGGCGGTAACCGTGCCGAATTTGATGGCGCTGGCGCTCGATCGAGCCACGCAATTGCGTACTTCCACATTTTCGCAATATTTATTTGCTTCGTGCGATTTGAAGCAAATGGCGTCGTCCGCCGCATCAATAAACGAATTGAGTAATTTCAGATTCTTGCAGTCCACAATGTCGATCCCGTCATTATTCCAAAAATCCAGTCCGAGTACGGTGACCCCGTCAATGAGCATGTTTTCGCACTGGTCGGGATAAAATGTCCATCCACCTGCGCTTTTTATGGTAACCCCTGTCACCGTAACGTTTTTACATTCGCGCAGATAAACGCCGTTGGGACGTAAACCGGGACGATCATAACGCATCAGATCCGGCATGATCCCCTTATGCTGCTGGTCTAAAAAGTTATAGACCATTTCCCGTCCCTGTCCGTCGATTACGCCTTTGCCCGTTATACCGATATTTTCGGCTTGATAGGCGGAAACAAAAGAGAACGTATGAATTTTATCGTTGAAATTACGATAGTCGTAAGGGTTGGTAGAACCCAGCAGGATAGCGCCCTCGTTCAGGTTGATGGTCACATTCGACTTCAGGAAGATCGAACCCGTCAGATAGCGCCCCACATAGAATTGCAACGTCCCGCCACCGTTTTCACTGATATAATCAATTGCTTTCTGAATGGAGGTGGTATTCAGCGTTGTGCCGTTCGATTTGATTCCAAACAGCGAAGCATTGTAATCTTTGGCTGAAACCTGCACAAGGCAGAAAAAACTCAACAGCCACACAATTTTTATTTTATTCATTGTTATTCAGATATTTAATTACTATTATCCCGACAGTTACCTGTCATATCCAATTATGTATTATGGGGACAAAGGTAGCAACAACTTAAAAATATAATACTGATAAATGTCATGTTCAGGTATAATTTTGAATTAAATGTTAATTATTCCTGTTCGCTGACGACAAACACGGATGAAACGGGCGCCAGGGAAAGCGGAAAAACGGTGTATTCCTGTCCGGCGGCGTCCTGTTCCGAGCGGTATCCATCAACGGGACGGATATTGCCGTTGTACGGATTCCAATATTCGGGTCGGCATCTTCCCCTCAGACGCGCTTCGATTGAAAGGGAATGATCGGTGGAATTGGTCAGGAAATAAATATCCTTTCCTTCTTTCCGTTTATGAATATAATTGATGAAACCCTTCCCGCAGGCGGACGTCGGGGAGGAAACATGCATCGCCACATCCGGCGCAAGCCCCATTCGGGCAAACAAATCTTCCAGCGTACTCTTGTCCGTCGTCCGAATCAGTGCAGCCATTCCGCCTTTGTCATTGTTGCGGAAAACGGCTGTCCCGCTGCTTTCGCCGAATATTTCCCGAACCAATGCCGACACTTCGTCATCGCGACCGAACTCAGACGATTTACAGGGCAACTGTTCCAGGGCAACCACCTTGCCGCCGCCGGCGTAATAGTCGCGGACGGCTTTTAACGTTTCCGCCGAAATTACCTCTCCGCCCGGCAGAATCAATACCTTGTAATGCTGTATGTTTTCGGCGTTATCCAGCCGAAGGACGCCGTTATCGGAAATAATTTTGCCGTTGCAAAGGTCTTCGGGATGCACGAAGGTAAAATCACGACGGAGTTCATTTGTCAGGAGGTCGCTCAGCACATGATGTTTCACATGCGGCGGAAGCCAGTGCGCCCGCGGGAGAATGTTTTCCGCCAGCGCTTCGACGCGGTTGGGGACGGTAGCCTCTTTATCTCGGTTGAGGTATAATTCGGACTGGATAGCATGGACAGGCCACAACACGGCAATGTCGGAAATTCTGGCGCCGCCCTGTAGCATCATGCAGCAACGGGCAACGTAGTCGCTGTAGTGCGGGAGGCTTTTCCTCAGCAGCGGATTTTCGTGTGAAATCAGCGGCGGGATATGTATTTGAGCGGAATCAGTGTCGTACCACATGCCGTGCGGGACGATAAAGTTAACGCCCCGCGCCATCACTTCCATCGTTACGCGATAGAGCATCGACGAATCCGTATGAGCGGGGAAGGCGCCGAGTATCTCCGCGCCGACTACCGGTTTGTCCCCCCGATCGGCTGCCGAACTGACCTGTTTGTAACCGTGAATACCCCTTCCATGAAAGAAAATGGCGTCCATTAGCGGAATATGGGTATGGCGGTAATATTTAAGGATATCCCCGTTGGCTACCGTCGTATTGGGACTGTAGTTTTCCGGCGGATGCCCCATGCTTTTCAGATGATGCTGCGCCGACCATTCAGCCACCTGCCGGACGTATCCCTCTGCCATCAACTCGGAACGGATGTCATAGAAGGCGACGCGCGCGGACGACGTTTCGGCGCCTATGTCATAGTAAAGCGCCGGATAGTAGAGCGCCGGATTTTTCCCGTATTTTTTTTCAAAGATACCGGTGATCGCCGGCGTCCAGGTTTCTTCCTGATGCACAAAGCCCACGTCGTCATAGAACGTTTTCCGAATGACATTGCCGAAGTACCGGCTGAAGCGTTTGGCGTATTCGTCGTAATTCAGTTCGATGAATTTGGCAACGGCTTCGGGTTGCATGTAGTCCACTAACGGACTGACATTAAGACGACAACCGAAGAACATCACGCGCCATTCGCCCTCCGGAACATCCCATATCAATTGCCGGTCGTGCACATATTCCTGCAGGTCGATGATTTGCCGCGTGTGGACGTTCATTGCCGAAACGGCTGCCGGAACGTATAATATGGTATCGGGACACGGTAATACCAAATGTTTTGCTCCTTTGACCGTCACTTCGTCCTTTACCAGATATTTCCGCGTATAAGCGGGATATTTGGCTTGCAGCCTTCCGCCGGCAGAACCGCTGGGGAAGTCAATGTCGTCATAGAGAATGACTTCGGTTTCCTGTTGCTCGGAGAAGCGAATAATGTCTTCATAGCGGTCGAAATATTCGTCCGACAGGTACGCGGGTTCGGTTTTTCTTACCGGCAATACAGCCACTCCGCCAAATCCCGACAGTTTTTTCGCCCCTTCCAGCGCTTTCCGGACGCCTTCGCCGGTCATGCGTCCGTTGATATGCCAGAAGGGCATGGGGCGGAACTCATTTGCCGGATGCGGAAAAGCTTCGCGCAACACGGACTCCCCCGTCGGTTTTTGACCGGTAGTGCAGCCAAAGCCGACAAGCAACGAGATTATCCCTGTTGTCAAAAATGTTTTCGCCCGCATGGAACGGTTCAGATTTCATACAGGGTTACCGGTCCACCCAGTCCCATCGACTGTTTCGGTTGGGGAACACGTCCCGGACGCGCCGTCCATTTCTGGGCGATTTTGTTCTCGTCCTTCAGTGTCTGGACGTAATTTCCCATGGTAGTGATTACCTTCACCTCCAACGTGTTTTCACCCGTTTTCAGTTTTCCCGACAGGTCGAACAGGCGGTTGCCGTACCAGCTGACGCCGCAGTCCTTTCCGTTGATCTTCACTTCCGCCACGCCCCATACTTTGCCCAGATTCAGCGCCGTGTCCCGCGGGTCGGCGACATGAAAAGTGCGCGTGTAGATGACGGTTCCCGTGAAATCAATATAGGAAGTATTTTTCAGGTCTTCAAGTACAAACATGTGCGTCTTTTCCGTGAGATCCTTGCAGCTGTGGCGCAGTTCGACGTCCCAGCCCTCCAGCGTGCGGCTGTTTTTCCCGCTCAGCGGCAGGGGGTTCCAGCGTTCGCCCTTTTCCGTGCCGTCGAACACGATAACGCGCGATTCCGCAGGTCCCATGTACAGGGAATATTCGCCGTCCTTCTCCAAATCAATGCGGTAGCGTTTGCCGTTCGTCAAGTCCCATATCCACGGGTAGCGGCGTGCCGAGATCGACTTGGGGAAGCGAACGGCAGTCCGGTGTTCATTGTGCAGGTGGGAATTGACGAAAAAGAAAAATTCCGACCGGTCGTCCCTGATGTAGCGGTTGACCATTACGTAGGGATTCGGGTTTTCTATGCTGACAAACGGCGTCAGGTTATATTGCCGCTGTATGGCGGGGTACCATGCCATGAAATCGTTGTCGACGGGCTTTTTCAGCAGGATGAACCTGTCGGGGAAGGCTTTGAGTTTTTCCACCCAGCCGGCAACTTCCCGGTCGTGCTGTTCGTGATCTTTCCATCCCAGCGACTTGACGGGGTATTTTTCGATGCAGCATACTTTCCCTCCCGACGCCACAAAGTCGTACAGGCGGGCAAGAGTGGCGGGATACATGCGTTCCGTTTCAATCAGGAAGATGCAGGTGTATGTCCGTTTGCCGTATTGCAGTTTGCCGTTTGCAGCGGTCGATCCGATGATGATGTTTTCCGAAACGTAGTCGCTGCCGTTGCCCGTCTTGTGCATTGCCTCCCACAGAAGGCTCGTGTAGGGGGCGGTGATTGTTGAGGGGAAGGGCTCGTTTTGCATGCCTATCGTCGTCCACATGTCGTTGACGGGCGGAAGAATGGCGATATCGGCGTACATGTCGGCGTTTTGCAGCATGGAGGAAACGCGGGCGCGATAGTCGTTCACCAACTTGAACCATGGCCACCAGTTGTTTTTTTCATTGTAGTAGGCTCCGTAGCGTATCCATCCGGGGAAAGGCGCTTCCGGTGGCGAATAGTTGAAGCCGTGGTAGATGGAATGAGTGATCCCTGCAATGGCGTTCATGTCGCATCCTATTTTGAGAAATTCCAGCGTCATGTTGAATACGCGGTAGGTGTTGGTCATTTCCTCGGCGCTGATCAGCCGTTTGCCGGAAAGGTGGGCGGCGGAGGATACATATTTGTTAACCATCGTATATGCCCGTCCGCGCCGGTAATCTTCGTTGGACATTTCCTCGCCGATGCGGTGCTGCAACCAGTTGGTGGTCCATGATTCGCCTTCGGGAATGTCGTGTTCCATACTGGTTTCGAGCGGGAAGAAACCGTTTCCGTATGCCTGCGCCCGCGACTGTACTTTCAGCCGGTGACACCATTCCACATACGTTTTGGCGAACCGGTTAAGAAACATTTCGGCTTTGGTGGTATTCATGTCAAAACGCATCCTTTCGACGGTTTCCTGAAATTCGGGCAGCATGCCCACGCCGTAGTTGTAGTCGGACACGCTGCCCATAGCGCCCGTTTTGAACAGAACGTAGGGCAGCCACGGCATAATGTCGTATCCGTTGCGCTGTTTGAATGTTTCCGCCATGTCCTTTGTCCAGTTGGCGCCTTCCAGTTCCATACTGTCGGTGAAAAGAGCGCGAATGTTACCGGACAGCGGTCCGATGCGGCTTTCAATGGTGTCCGACATGCGGGAGAGGTATTTCATCACGGCGTCCCTGTCCAGATGGTTCAGCGTGGGACCGTCGGCTCCCGGCGCGCCGTTGATCACTTCGCCGAAGGCGTCGATCTTGACCAGCGCATAGAGCGCGTGTTTGCCTTTGGGGATGTCTATCCGGAGTATGTTGTTTCCGATCTGTCCCGAAAGGTCGATTTCCTGTTCCAGACTGCCGACAGGGTCTGGAACCAGCCGCAGCGAAAGCAGTTGCGGAGTGCGTCCGCTGTACGGTTCGCTCAGTTGCGGATCGGCTTCCTTCAGGAGGCTGAACAGGGACGTTTCGTACTGCATGGGACCTTCGAGTTTTTTTACCCCGATCGTCATGATCTGCCCGCGTTCCTCTCCCTGCAGGAATTTGCCGCCGAAGGGCCATCCGGAACCCACAATCAAGTCGCAGGTCATGTTCAGTTTCCGCGCTTCGTCGAAAACCACTTTCAGCGCGTCGATCCATTCGTCGCTGAGCCATTGCAGGGCGGGGATACCCAAATCATCCGTCTGGTCGGGAAATTTGACGGGATTGATCTCCACGCCTCCGATGCCGGCTTCCTTCAACACATGAAGCTCCCGGATCAGTTCCGCATGCTGCACCCTGTTCCCGTTCCACCACCATCGAACAAAAGGACGGTAGATATGCTCCGGATTGCCGAATAATTCATACAGG
>JAISRX010000146.1 GCA_031273395.1 Bacteroidales bacterium
ATGCCAAAATGCCTTTTTGAAATGCCATTTTGGCATTATTAAATACCTGAAAGCATCTCCATGCGGCACAAAAACCGCCGGAAAATCTGCGCATTTGCCTTGCGGGAACAAGCCTGACAGGTTTTTTGAACCCTGTTAGGAAACGTCCGCAAATTAATTTTACATTTATGCTTATATATAAAATATTATTAGGCATTGTACAAAAACAAACGATACATTTATTCCCATTCCATCCCTATACGGCAGGTTCTCCCCCCCCTCTCCATTTTGGAGAGGGACCGGGGGTGAGGAAAACCCCCCAATTCCGTTTTGTCCTCACCCCAAAAACGAAATAAACAAATGATACATTTATTTACGGACGATTCCTTAGTCTCCCAACAGTTACTGCGTTTACAGACTCCGGTAATTTCCAATGAATGCCTTGCGCGGACTGCACAACCACCATATTATTAATGAGTGGTAAATACAGGAGTAGCCCCAAGCCGGACAAGCCGAAACCCAAAAACAGTGTGTGTGTTCTCCCAACCGTGTCGGCGAAAAAAAAAGCGGCGTGTTGCTCTCCCAACCCTGCGGGAAACGGACAGCACGGTCAATTGTCCGCCGTCAAAGCCATCCCGTGTGATATTGACGCATGTCGGCAGACAGTTGCTTCGCTTTTCCCCCGGTATGCAAATCAAGGCATTTCCAAAAATCAACCCCGTGATTTTTATGGACGGTATGCGCCAGCTCGTGTAAAATGACGTAATCCTGCAACCATTCGGGCAACCTTACCAAATGGATACTCAGGTTGATATGGTTTGTTCGCGAACAACTCCCCCAGCGCGACGTGAGGTGCTTTACCGTTACGCCTTTGTATGAGAAACCGTGTTCGGCAGCCAGTTGCGCCGTCCGCAGCGGCAGATATTCTTTCGCCTCCCGCCGCAACCGCTCAATGACGTATGCACGGATGGTTGCCTGCGCGTTGGCAGACAACAGATCGACAGCGTGCGGATAAAATATCAGTAACTGCTCTTTGGTGGTTTGTACCCTGAAGCGTTCCGATTTCCACGGAAACAGGCGCAGCCGGAGTTGACGGGTGGAGAAGTCGGTATCCGGCGTGAAAACGGTGTATGCGCTTTCCCGTTGCTGCATCTCCGAGCGGGCTTTGCGTATCCATTCCGTCTTTTGCACGACAAAATCCATCGCCCGTTGCACGGACTCGCGCATGGGAACGGTCACTTTTACCCCTCCGAAGGGCTTCAACGAGATGCGAATATTACGGGCTTTGGCGCTTTTCACACATACCACTTCGCCTATGTCGGGAACGGACAGTGTAATTTCATTGTTTTTCGGTTCTTTTTGCTTCTTCATTTCGCGAACCGGCGGCTATCCTCCGAAATCGTCAAAAGCCAGCATTTCTTTCGGTACGCCGAGGTTGTCGAGCATCCTGATAACGGCGGCAGCCATCGGACCCGGTCCGCACATGTAATACTCAATGTCTTCCGGCGCTTCGTGACGATTCAGGTAATGGTCGTAAATCACCTGATGGATGAAACCCGTGTAGCCTGTCCAGTTGTCTTCGGGACGCGGTTCGCTCAGGGCGATATTGAAGGTAAAGTTGGGAAACTGTTTTTCGATGGCTCGGAAATCTTCTTCATAGAAAATTTCGTTTTTCGATCGTGCGCCGTACCAGTACGACACCTTGCGGTCGGTTGTTTTCAGCGTATGGAAGAGGTGGAACAGGTGCGAACGCAGCGGAGCCATGCCGGCGCCGCCGCCGATGTAGAGCATCTCCCGCTTGGTGTCCTTGATGAAAAATTCTCCGTAGGGACCCGACACGGTCACCTTGTCGCCCTGCTTGCGCGAAAAGATATACGACGAGCAAACGCCCGACGGGACGTCTGCCCACGCGCCTTTGGCTCTGTCCCAGGGAGGAGTGGCGATACGGATGTTCAGCATCACAATGTTGCCTTCCGCCGGATGGTTTGCCATAGAGTAGGCGCGGTAGGTTTCTTCCGTGTTGGTCATTTTCAGATCCCACAACTTGAACTTGTCCCATTCCGGACGGAAACGCTCTTCCACGTCAATGTTTTTAAATTCCATGTCGTATTTCGGCACGTCAATCTGGATATAACCGCCCGACCGGAAATTCAGCTTTTCGCCTTCGGGCAACTTCACCACAAACTCTTTGATAAACGAAGCCACATTGCGGTTCGATACCACTTCACATTCCCATTTCTTGATGCCCAACACCTCTTCAGGCACTTTTATCTGCAAGTTATTGCGCACCTTCACCTGACAGCCCAGACGCCAGTTTTGCCGTATTTGCCGGCGGGTAAAAAATCCTGTCTCGGTGGGCAGGATACTGCCTCCTCCATCCACCACCTGACATTTGCACATGCCGCACGATCCTCCCCCGCCACAGGCAGAGGGCAGAAATATTTTCCGCGCGGACAGCGTGGAGAGCAGCGACGAACCGGGCGATACTTCTATCGGATCCTCTCCGTTGATGAAAATACTTACGTTCCCCTGGGGAACCAACTTTTTTTTGGCAAATAACAATACGGTAACCAGCAACAACATCACAAAAAGGAATATTGCCATGCTGATGCCGATCGTGGTCAATGGTGACGCTAACAAAATCATTGTTTATTATTTTTATGGTAAGGAATAAAATTCAGGTGGTGCTGTTTTGTGAATTACAGTTTGATACCCATGAAACTCATGAATGAAATAGCCATCAAACCGGTGATGATGAAGGCGATGCCCAGTCCTTGCAACGGCTTGGGAATTTGTGAATAACTTGCCTTTTCGCGGATGGCTGCGATGCCTGTAATGGCAAGCCACCAGCCGATACCGGAGCCTAAAGCGAAAGAAGTTGCTTCGCCTATATTGCTGTATTCGCGCTCCTGCATGAACAGCGATGCGCCCATGATGGCGCAGTTCACAGCAATCAGCGGAAGAAAAATACCCAACGAGGCATAAAGCGCCGGCGAAAATTTCTCTACAATCATTTCCACTAACTGAACAATGGAGGCAATCACCGCAATGAACATGATAAAACTGAGAAAACTCAGATCAACATCTGCCAGCCTGGGGCTTAACCACGCCAAAGCGCCGGCTTTCAACACGAAGTTTTCCAGCAGATAGTTCACCGGAACGGTAATCAGCAGCACGAATGTTACCGCTATCCCAAGTCCCATCGACGTTTTCACGGTTTTGGACACTGCCAGATAAGAACACATACCGAGAAAGTACGCGAAAATCATATTGTCGATAAAGATCGACTTGACAAAGATATTCAATAAGTTATCCATTTCTTTTATTTTAAATCACCAACAATTACGATCCACAAAATTATAATTTTTTTTGTTTCGTGACGAATATTTTTGAAAAACAAAATAAAATAAGGCGAAATCTTTTTTGAGGCGATGATCGTGATTTATCGGCACGGAATTTTACATTGATAATCAATATGATGTTCGAATTTCCGATATGACATGCAGCAATGATAACATATTGTAACGAAATACATCCCTGCCTGCGAATAATCGTATCCTTTCGGGCGGATGCTGCTGCGGTGGCGGATGCCGGGATGGGAGGGCATATTTCAGCGGGTTGAACGGTTTCCGATTTCCCGCCATCGCTCGCGGACATTTTCCTCCCCGTCGAAATAGCCGGACTGGGCCTTGCGGAATATCTCATCATGCGCCATGAAGTTTATTTTTCCCGAATCGGGATATTCGCAAACGTCGTACCCGATAAACGTTCTCAGGCATTGTACAAAAATAAACGATACATTTATTCCCATTCCGTCCCCTGTATGGTAGCTTCTCCCCCCTCTCCAAAATGGAGAGGGGCTGGGGGTGAGGAAAAACCACCAATTCCGTTTTGTCCTCACCCCAAAAATGAAATAAACAAATGATACATTATATTTACGGACGCATCCTTATGTAACTTATAAAAATTAATTTATTGATAATCAGATATAAATAAAACTGCCCTCCGGAAGTTATAAAACTTTTTTTGTTGTTTTTCAAAAAACAATTACTTTTGCAGTCGAAAATTTTGCCCTGTTGTGTAATGGTAGCACCACAGATTCTGGTTCTGTTTGTCTGGGTTCGAATCCTAGCGGGGCAACCACTTGAAATTTCTAATCATCAACTAATTGAACAAGACCATCATCATCACCGGAGGCGCCGGATTTATCGGTTCGCACGTCGTTCGGTTGTTCGTCACCCGGTATCCGGAATACAGGATTGTCAATGTGGACAAACTCACTTACGCCGGTAATCTCGAAAACCTGTCCGATATAGACCGGATGCCCAATTATGTTTTTGAAAGAACGGATATTACCGACAGCGCCGGCATACAGGCAGTATTCGACCGGCATCGTCCCGACGGGGTGATCCATCTGGCTGCCGAATCGCATGTGGATCGTTCCATCAGTCACCCGATGGATTTCATTATGACCAACATCGTGGGTACTGTAACGCTGCTGAACGCCGCACGCGCCCTTTGGGACGGCAATTTTTCCGGCAAACGCTTCTATCATGTATCCACCGATGAGGTGTACGGATCGTTGGGAGCGGAAGGTTTTTTTACCGAAACCACCGCCTATGATCCGCGAAGCCCTTATTCGGCGTCGAAAGCCGCTTCCGATCATTTGGCGAGGGCTTATCATCACACATACGGGCTGCCGGTGGTGCTGTCCAACTGCTCGAATAACTACGGTCCGAATCATTTTCCGGAAAAACTGATCCCGCTCGCCATCAACAATATCAGGAACAACAGGCCGGTACCCATTTACGGCTCCGGCGAAAATGTACGCGACTGGCTCCATGTACATGACCACGCCCGCGCTATTGATCTCATTTTCCATAAGGGACGCAACGGCGACACCTACAATATCGGCGGTAACAACGAATGGACGAATATTGACCTGATCCGCCTGCTGTGCCGCATCATGGACAGGAAGCTGAACCGGAAGGCAGGCGCGTCCGAACAATTGATCACTTTTGTCAAAGACCGTGCAGGACACGATTTGCGCTATGCCATCGACTCCTCGAAACTGCAACGCGAACTTGGCTGGACGCCCTCCATGAAACTGGAACAGGGGCTTGAAAAAACCGTTGACTGGTATCTCGCCAACGAAAAATGGATCAACGCAGTGGTCAGCGGCGATTACGAACGGTATTACGAAAAACAATACGGACAAATCAAAAATTAAAGAAAATGCGTACCTATTTCCGCAATCATATTCCGGCGATCATGCTCCTTTTCGCCATCGCCACGACCGGAGAGGCGGCGGCTCAACCGGAAACACGGATACCGCCGGAAACTCCCCGACTCATTATCGGCATTGTTGTGGAACAAATGCGCAGCGATTACATCCGGCGCTTTTGGGACAAATTCGGAGAAGGCGGATTCAAACGCCTCATCGAGGAAGGCGCTTATTGCCGGAACGCCGCCTACAGCCATTTCTTCACGCAAACCGCCGTGGGATATGCTACCATCTATACGGGAGCGATCCCTGCCCGCCACGGCATCATAGCCGACGAGTGGTTCGACCGGAACACGCAACAGACAATGACCGCCGTGAGCGACCAAAAGGTAAAAACCGTCGGCGGAACATTCGACGCGGGACATTATTCGCCACACAACCTGATCGGGACGACCATCGGCGACGAGATCAAACTGTCGAACCTGAAACAGTCCAAAGTGTTCGGTATTTCGCTGGAACCGGTATCGGCAATCCTCTCGGCGGGTCATACCGCCGACGGCGCTTTCTGGTTCGATCCCGAAAGCGGCAACTGGGTAAGCAGCACTTTCTACATGAAGGAACTGCCCGTCTGGTTGCAGGAAGAAAATAAAAAGAAACTGCCCGATGTTTATCTCCAAAAGACATGGGAACCCTCTTTCCCCGTGGAACAGTACACCCGTTGCCTGACCGACGCCAATCCGTATGAAACCGGTATCGGCGGGCGCATCGTATTTCCCTACGTTTTGCCCGACCTTGCCAAAAACCAGAGTATTAGCGCGCGTCATCGACTGCTGGCGCAAACTCCTTTCGGCAACAGCCTGACCAAAGACATGGCTATTGCCGCCATCGTAAACGAAAATCTGGGAAAGGACGAATATACCGACCTGCTGACCGTGTCGTTCACCGCTACCGAAAACATCGGAAACGCCTTCGGTCCCATGTCCATAGAAGTGGAGGACGCTTTTCTCAAGCTGGACAGGGAACTGGAACATTTTCTCAAGTTCATTGACGATTTTGCAGGCAAGCAAAATACGCTGATATTTCTCACGTCCGATCACGGTACGGCGCAAACGCCCGGCTATCTTGCCGACGCAAAAATCCCCGTGAGCAGTTTCAACTCCAACAGCGCCCTGTCGTTGCTGCGCAGCTACCTCAACGCGCTCTACGGAAGCGGAGAATGGATCAAGGCATATTACGGCGGGCAACTGTACCTCAATTTTGAACTGATCGAAAATTCAAAGTTGAAACCGGAAGATTTTCAACATACGATAGCGCAGTTTCTGATCCAGTTTACCGGCGTAGCCAACACGCTTACGGCAGACGCCCTGCAAACGCACCAGTTTATCGAAGGCGTCAGGGGAAAGATACAGAACAGCTATTTTCCCCGTCGTTCGGGCGATGTGTTCATCAATCTGTACCCCGGTTGGGTGGAAAAAAATGCCGGCGCCACCTCCCACAACTCCGCCTACAACTACGACACGCAGGTGCCTTTGTTGTGGTATGGGTGGAAGATAAAACGCGACAAAATAACATCACCGGTGGATATGACCGACATCGCCGCCACTATCGCCACTTTCATGAATATTGCCGCTCCCAGCGCCGCTACCGGGAAAACCATCATGCAGCTTGCGGAATAACCTTTTGCTGCCGATAAAAAAGCACGCAAATTTCACGAACAGACAATATCTTCGTACAGTTCCGCCAGCTGTTTGCGAAGGTGCAACACCGCATAATGTTTTCGCGAAAGCAGCGTATTGACGGGAACGCCGGTCGTTTTGGAAATTTCCTTTACGGGAATGTCATACAGTTCCGTCAGTTCGAATATTTCGCGCTGTTCGGGCGGCAATACCGCCAGGGCGTTTTCCAGTTCCGTCCATACCAGCGAACGCAGGTATTCCGTTTCGGGCGAAGCGCCGGCAGGCTCGTTGCCGAATATGGTATCGGAAAAATCCTTCAACATCTCATCCTCGCCGTCATCATTCCGATAAACGGGCATTGACGCTTCATGCTTCTTTACGCCGTGGTTGATGATGGCGTTCCGCGCCACCCTGTACAGCCATGCCGCTACCGAGTCAATCGGGTTCAGCGCGTTTTCCACGGTTTTTACCAGCCGGTAAAGCACGTCCTGCAGAATGTCTTCCGCATCTTCCCTGTTTGACACCCGCTTCCGGATAAAGGCTTTCAGGCGCGGTTGATATTCGATCACCAGTTTTTCAACTTTTGAAGGCGTCTCCGGTTGATCCATTATTCCTTTTTTGACGCATCGTTTGTCTCGGGGGCAAAGTCCTTTTCATCCCAAAAACCGTGTTTGCCGAATGGACGTCTGTGAAAAAATTCATGCCGTTTACGGATAAATTCTTTCTGTTCTTCGGCGGTCATTTTCATCCACTTTTCGCGAATGGGATTGCGATGAGCATGCAGCCCTCCCGCCATCCTGTGAGCGCCTCCGAACCCGCCGAGCAGCAGCCGCGATAGGACAAGCAAACCCAAAGCCTGCCAAAAGTTAATGACTGCAAGTCCGAAAATGTCGGGAACAAGCATGTTCCACAAAAACATGACGGCTGCGCTGAAAACGGCGACTGCCGCTATTGCCAAACATCCGTGCTTAATAAACGCTTTCATTTTTATTTGATTTTAATTGATTATTTTCATTTTATCCTGTCTTCCCGTTCGGCTCCCGCAATTACGGTACACTCCTTCGGGGGAAACGACGTGCAACCGATTGAGGAGATGATGCGCGCGGCAACAGGCGTGTTTTCCCGTTCGGCTGCATATCGGGCAATTCGTCCCTTGTCGGATTTCCGTCATGTCCGTTCAATCAGCTCAAGGGCGTTGAATTTGCATTTCTCCAGACAATGTCCGCAGGCGGTGCATTTATCCGGATATTTCACCGCGGCGCGTATTCCTTTTTCATCGCCCGTCATCTCCAGCACATGACGGGAACATCTTTCAACGCAGCGACGGCATCCGCTGCAATTGTTCCCGACAACGCGGACGACCATGTCCCCTGCATTTCTCCTTCTGTGTAACCTGCCTAAAATCAGCCACAGAAGAACGATTCCCGAACAAATATATACTGTATTCATTTTCTTTGAATATGGCTTTTAACTGTTTTGAGACTGTTCTCTACTTATGAAGACAAATGAAGCAAAAAAATATTTTACGGAAGAGGGAAAAATAAAAAAATATTTGCATCAACACGAAATCAAGCCCGTCCGGGCAATAAACAGCCGTAAACATACGTTAAAAAAATGAATATATCGACGAGCGATCATGAATATACACCACTTACGGTTGAAAGGAAATCTTTTTTTGCCGGTCTGCGCCATAACCATCGGGTTGTGTTCGCTGCTGTACACCAATTACCTGATCAAAGAACTGTCCGTTGAGGAACGGCAAAAGATAGAACTCTGGGCTGAAGCCAGTCGCATGATCGTGGAGGCGCCTTTTGACGATGCAAACCTCGATTTTTATCTGCATGTTATTGAAAACAACAACACCATACCGGTGATTATCGCCGACAGCAAACAGCAGATCAACACTTACCGCAATCTGGACTCCGCCAGGATGAGCCATCCCGATTATGTGGCGCGGAGGATGGAAAACATGAAGGACAAATACCAGCCCATCATCATTGATCTTGACGGCGACGTCCAGTACATCTACTACGACGACTCGTCCATCCTCCTACAGCTCTCCTACTATCCCTACGTACAGCTGGGTATCTTCATCCTGCTGGTGGGGGTGGCTTACTTTGCCTTCAATACATCCCGCAAGTCGGAACAAAATCAGGTTTGGGCGGGACTGTCCAAAGAGACGGCGCATCAGCTGGGGACGCCCATTTCGTCGTTGCTGGCAATTACCGAAATGCTGAAAACGCAAACCTTTGACGATCCGTCGCTGATCAGGGAACTGGAGAAAGACGTGGCGCGCCTGAACGCAATTACCGACCGTTTTTCGAAAATCGGCTCGAAGCCGTCCACCCCGATGACCGACGTGTGTCATGCCATTGCGCAGAGCGTGCATTACATCCGCAAACGATCGTCCGACAGGGTGAATATTTGCTTCCACCAGCCGGAATATCCCATCATGGCGCCGTTGAGCGAACCGCTGTTCAGCTGGGTAATCGAAAATCTCTGCAAGAACGCGCTGGACGCCATGACGGGAACAGGCTCCATTTTCATCGAACTCACCGCCGCAAAAAATCAGGTAATCGTGGACGTGAGTGATACCGGAAAAGGGATTCCAAAGCGGAAACACCACACGGTGTTCAAACCCGGATATACTACAAAATCAAGAGGATGGGGACTTGGACTGTCCCTCGCCAAACGCATCATTGAGGATTTTCATCACGGACGTATCTTTGTTTTGCGTTCCGATCCGGAAAGAGGAACGGTGTTCCGGATCGTGTTGAGCTGTAAAGACCATGTCCGCATAAAAAAGTGAATATCGAGCGCATGCTGTGTATCAACGATCATCATACGGATGCGTGGTTTAACGCGGCTGCCGAGGAGCATGTCTTCCGGAATTTCGGCGAACCCTGCTTCATGCTGTGGTGCAACGAACCGGCGGTGGTGATCGGACGCCACCAGAACACGCTTGCCGAAATCAATTTCGACTATGTCAAGCGGCACGATATAAAAGTGGTGAGACGGCTGTCCGGAGGCGGCGCCGTTTTCCACGATCCGGGGAATATCAACTTTTCGTTCATTGACAACAAACAGGACAATGAATGGATAGACTTTCCGAAATACATCCGTCCCGTTGTCGCCGCTCTGCACGCGGCGGGAGTGGATGCGCAGCCGAACGAAAGGAATGATTTGACAATGGACGGTAAAAAAATTTCGGGCAATGCCGAACACGCCTCCCGCAACAGGATACTGCACCACGGAACGTTGCTGTATCGCACCGAACTGTCGGTACTGTCGGAAGCCCTGAGCGCCGCGCCTGCAAAATTCAGCGACAAAGCCGTCAAATCCGTCCGCAGCCGCGTGACCAATATCAGTAATCATTTGGCAAACCCGCCCGAAACGGAAGTCTTCCGCTCGCAACTGTTCCGCCACGTGATGAACGGGTTGCCGGGCGCGCGGGAATATCGCTATTCCGCTGCCGATCTGGACGCCATCCACCGGCTGCGCGATGAAAAATATGCCACTTGGGAATGGAATTTCGGACAGTCGCCCGGCTACAGCATGCTGCACGGGATACCAACCGGCGCCGGTTATCTGGAAGCGCATCTCAACGTCCAAAAGGGGATCATCAGCCATCTACGCTTCTCCGGGGACATGCCCGACGTTTGCAACATGAGCGGACTGGAACGGCTTTTGCTCCATACCCCGCACAATGAAACGGCTGTACGCGAAAAACTGTCGTCCGTCCGGTTTGCCGACTGCTTTCCCCAAATTACTGAAGACGAGGTGGTAAATGTAATGTTTTAGGTATTGCCGGAAAATAAAGGCTGCCGTTTTCAAATCACCTGTGCGTCATTGCGAAACAAGCGAAAATGACGGAGGCATTATTGCGGAAAACCTTATTTTCGGCAGGAAAACCTTCCCCGGAGCAGTACGCGCAATGGTAGGGGCGTTGCGCGCAACGCCCCTACCGTTGTGCGTACCATCATAGCGGGACGCATCCTACCCCCGACAGGATTTTGAACCGTGTCAGGGTTCGCGGATGTAGGGGCGGGGCTTGCACCCGCCCTTGCGTTGTTTTCATTGAGGGCAGGCGCAAGCCCTGCCCCTGCGGTCGCGGTTACGGTTGCGGCGCCGGGAGATGTGGCAGGTCGTGGTGATATGTAGAGACGTGGCGCGCCGCGTCTGTACGGCGATGCAGTCCCGCAGGGACGACACTTTATTATACTGCACTCGGTTATAGTCCCCTCCCCGCATTTCATACGGGGTTATCAAAGGGTAACGCCTACGGCGTTTTACATCTATGCAGGGCTGTGCGTAACCCCGACAGGGGTTGCCTTTTGATAACCCCGTACAAGCGAGCCGCAGGCGAAGCGCAGTGCGGGGTAACGGCAACAGCAAACACCTAACTCCGTAGGAGTTGCCCTTTCGATAACCCCGCGGGGTAGTGAGGGATTTTTGTCGTACACCCGTTTTCATTGAGGGCAGGCGCAAGCCCTGCCCCTGCGGTTACAAAAAAAAAAATATTTTTTTTTGCATTTCGGAGAACAATTGTAAAAATTAATTGCTATCTTTGCCGCGTCTTTTAAAATTGCCTTCGCGTGAAGGCAAAAAAGGAAAAAATATTTTTAGAAACGCGAAATGAACTTAGAAACGCGAAATGAACTTTGTATCGAACATATTTTCCGCTGAAACGCTGCCGAAAGATGCGCATCATCTTTGGACAAATACGGTCGTGACGCCCGCTGACAGGGAGATCACGCCATTCGTCGTGTTCAGAGAGAGAGAGAGAGAGAGAGAGAGAGAGTAGATCAGGCAGTTACGCATATATATGCGTGCGCGCGTATAGCAATTTTTTTTCAAAAATACTACAGGGCTGCAACATCTTTTTGGTGTATGCGGTTTTTTTGTGTCCTCACTCGCCGTTGCGGAACAGCTCCAAAAAACCG
>JAISRX010000057.1 GCA_031273395.1 Bacteroidales bacterium
CTTCCATTTGCGCTGTACATAGCGTTCCGGCACAATGATCGTCCATTCCTGCTGGTCGCCGTTTTCGGCGGTAACGGTGTAGGTTACATCCTGCGAGAAATCACAATCCACGTTCCAGTCGGGCGAAACGGTAGCGCCGAGGGAAATCTGGATCACTTCGGGATACATGGTCAAAGCCGCCGGAGTGAAATCCTCCCCGAACACGGGATATTCTATTGTTACGGTATGCGTGGCGGCGTCTATTTTGCCCACAATCCGATCATAACCCTCCGGCTTCAGGTAGAAATAATCAATAGCGTTGCCGGTGCGGTTGGTGCGTTTCACCGTCCATTCCCTTACGGTGCCGTCCTGTGCCGTAACGATATAGACCACATCCTGCTGGAAGTTCTGCACCACTCCCGATTCGGGGCTGGCTGTCGCGCCGGGGGCAAGGGTAAAGGTCGGCACGGCATCTTCCTCCAGGTCGTCCCACTTATTCAACGCAGGCGAGAAATAAATGATCGAGTTCTCGTCGTCTATAGTGCCTTGGTATGTATCCCCGACCACATAAATGGAAAACTCAAGGAAATAGGCGTCGGAGGTAGTCCCGTCCACCTTGTGTACGGTATAGACAGCCGTTGAGCCGTCCTCCGCCGTTACGGTGTACACGACGTCTTTGGTAAAATCCTGCGACTTTCCCGAAACGGGACTGGCTGTCGCTCCCTTTGAGAGGTCAAAAGAGGGCGTTGCCGTTTTCAGGTATTCCTGATCGAAGCCGTAGGGCGACACAAACTGAATGGTTGTCCCATTGGGCTGCACTACGCCGGTGAAGATTTCTCCTCCCGCCGCTATCCGAAAATTGGAGAGTTCCTTTTCGCTGCTTTTCTGTACGGTTTCATCCTTCGTACAGGAGGTCGGCGAAAACATGCCGGCACACAACATGCCGATCATTACTGTTTTTACAAATTGAATTGTTTTCATAGAAATAAAATTGAATTATTTAACTTATTAACTGTTTACTATTATTATTTTTCATTAAAATCCGATGACGTCAAGGTTCATGACTGCCACACCGTTATCATTGCTGACATTTTCGGTGAATACAAGTTTAAGATAGCGCCCGTCGGCAGGTTGCGGCAAATCGAAGGCAAAGAAATCAGCGGAGGCATCGGTTTTTTCGAAATCGCCGGCAGGAGTCCACGTAATGTTGTCGTCGCTTACTTCTATGCGCCCTTTCTTTATAGACCTGCGCCAGTTGTCACCGCCGAGCGGCAGGGTAAGTTCCATCCGGAGAATCTTGTGCCGCATCTTCATATCGAAGATCATCCAATAGGGAAGTTCAACTTCCCAGTCAGCCAGCCAGAATGTCTGGACGTCGGCATAAGTGTGTTTGGCATTTATGTCGTCAATGATGGCTGCAGGACCTCTCAGCAACCACTCATTGCCTTCTCTGTCCGAATAAGCGGAATTATAGCCCAGGAGTTCCCAGTCGCCTTTGGGTATGTTTGAACTTTGGAAAGGCACATGCAGCAACTGCACGTTGTTCGGATCGACGTCCCATTTGGACACTTCCGTTATTTTCAGCGGGATCACATAATCGCCCATGATATAATCGCCGTTGCCGTCCACAAGATTTTTCTTGATGATGTTCAGGGAAATATCCTTTGAAGAGGTTCCGGCGGCAAGCGACCACTCATCCGGCTTCAATTCGAATGCATTTGCCGGCAACGGCATAAACGATGTGTTGTTTGCCGCATTGTAAGCGGTGACATACGCGGCGTCCGTTGCAATCCTGTAGGTGAGGTCCCATTCGTTTTTATAATTGGTGCCTACCGTCGTATGCATGGTATAGGAGTCTTCGGCATAAATACCTATCGGGTATTCCGGCGTAAGTCCGTTGGGCGATAATTGAATATAGGCATTGTTGAAAACGGGAAGCAGCACTACCGACTCCTTTTCCCTGTTCACTTCAACGCCGTCCGCCACTACCCTCACCGGAAGCGCATATTTGCTTCTGTCCTGCAGTTTCGCCATTTCAGCCGTGTTGAACGTCACCGGTATGAAAAACCGGGTATCGGCAGCATTTACAGCGGTTTCGGCGCTCTGCAACTGATAGCAGCTGTAGGGCAATACTTCATAGCGGGCGCCTTCCTTTTGATTGTAATTCAACAGGGCGTCGAGATCCATCACCAGATGCGCCCGCGCATCGCTTGATCCGTATCCGCTTTTGTTGAGGGCTATTTGATGCGTGTAGGAACCAAAATCAATCACATTGATTTCATCCATGCCGGAGTTCACAATATAGATTTTGTCTTCAGCCATATTGTTCAGCCGGTTGTCTTCACATGCCATATACACCGGCGATACGGCAAGGAAATAAAAAATTGTTCGAATTATCCGTTTCATAAAGATATTATTTAAAAAATTAAACTTACCATCCATAGTTTTGCGTGATGTTTACCATTTCATTCAACTGATTTTGATGAATCGGGAAAAGATAATGCTTCGGCTCGAAAACAATAGGGCTACAGATTTGATCCGTTCGTTCCCACGATTCTTCATACGTTTCCGCCAGCAGGTTGAGTCCGTAACGCTTTCCGTTGCTTTCCTGCGGCGCGGTCATCCATGTGCGGATGTCGTAGTAGCGGTGGTTTTCAAAAGCCAGTTCCACCATGCGTTCCTTTTGCAGCAAAGTGCGGTACAGTATCCCATTGGTAAGCACATCGGGATAGGCGGCTTCTATCCTGTCCAGTCCGGCGCGCGCGCGTACCAGATTCCAGTATCTCAAACCTTCCGCTACATCGCGGGTGGGTTTTTCGTTACAGGCTTCGGCATAGTTCAGGTAGATTTCGGCGAGCCGGTGCGAGGGCCAGCTGAAATTGCCCCATACGCCGCCCGTTACCGCATCCGAGTTAATGGAAGGATCGTTCATGCGGCGAAACATGAACCCGTTTTTCACAAAATCGCCTGTGTTGTTCCCGTATGCCGACGTTCCGTTTTTATGAAAGGTAATGGGTTCCTTGGGGACAAACTCATTGATCCAGTTCATGCCGTTGAAAAGGATGGAAGCATAGAAACGGGCGTCCCTGCCGATGCAGCTTCTGTGCGTCGGCACTCTCATCGCTCTGCCGTCCACAGGGTGTACCCAATTGTTTTCAAACCCGTCATCCCTGTACTGGGAAGCCTGATCAATCACCGGTTGCCCCCTGTCGGTATAGCCGGTAATGGGAAAACGTCCCGTGGCCGCCATCGGGTAAGTATCTACTAATTTCAGGGAAGGGCAGTAACCGCCAAAACCTGTTGTTATAATCGGAGGAGCCGCCCGCACCTGCCATCCCAGATAATCTACCTGCCACTTGGCAAAGATCAGTTCGGAATTCCATTTGGTAAAATAAATTCCCTGATATGATTTGATCGCTTTTTTGAAGGGATCGCTTTCCGTATTGTCTTCGTACAGTTGATACACGTTGAGGTCGATGACCTGTTTGGCGGCAGCGGCAGCGGCGTCCCATTTTGTCCTGTCTTCCTTCGGGAACAACTGCTCGCCGGATTTATTCTGCATGCTCACATACTGCTCATTGCCTCCGTTAAACAAAGGACGCGCCATGTAGAGCAGGTACCTTGATTTTACCGCATAAGCAAGCCCTCTGGTCGCCCTTCCGTACCACGCGGATTCAACGATGGTTTCCGGCAGCACGGCAGCAGCCTCATTCAACTGCTGCACGATAAACTCCGTGCAGTAATCCAGCGGATGACGGTCCACGTCCTCTCCTTTCATGGCAAGATCCGGTTCCTGATCCCGCCAGCAATACACGGGACCGTATTGTTGAATGAGCAAGGCATAATAGTATGCGCGGAGGAATTTTGCTTCCGCCTTCATCACTTCGCGCGCGCTGGCGTCAATGTCCAGACATTCATCCACGTGATTGATAAAAACAGTTGCCTGATTAATCCCCTGGTAATAGCGTGTCCATGTATGGAAAGCGCTGGTAGTGGGATTCCACGATCCGTTGTTGTGGATCAGGTAGGGAAGCGAGGTGATCCACGAAAAATACGATTCATCCGAACAGGAAACCAGACTGGTTACATTAGCCTCATCATATCCCCACGTACCAACCATGTGAAAATCCTGCGGCTGAAAGGAATATACATGCGCCAGATAACGTTCGGTGGTATTTCTTTTAGTGAATGTTTCTTCGATGGTCAACTGTTTTTCCAATTCCGGTTCCAGATAATTGTTGCATGAAACAAACAGGCTCGAAGCGAAAACAGATACTGTAAATAATACTTTTAAAGATTTCATGATATACAAGATTTAAAAATTAAGATTGATGCCTAAATTGACGATTTTCATATTCGGATAAACCGCTCCCTGCGAGTTGTTGACTTCCGGGTCCCACAGGTCAAACTTGGCAAAGGTGAGGAGGTTGGCGCCCTGCAAATAAATACGGGCGGTGGATATTTTGATCTTTTCGGTCAGTTTTTTGGGGAAAGTATAACCTATTTCCGCATTTTTGAGGCGCATGAAACTCATGTTGGCTTGGTTTCGCGTACTGAGTTGCTTGTTGTTCTGGCTGGTCACCAACGCCAAACGCGGATATTTTGCATTAGGATCGGGATTGTCTTCCGTCCAGCGGTTCACGGCAACGTCGCGGAAAAGCCCTCCCATGGCAGCGCTGTTTTGTTCAAACCCGTTAAGCGGCGAACCGTCCAGGAAGCCCGTAACGACGGAAACTCCCTGAAAAAATACGGATATGTCCAGATTTTTCCACATACTGCTTACGCCGAACCCATAGTTAAATTCCGGCACATGCGTACGTCCGATGGCAATTTGATCCAGTGTGTTGACGACGCCGTCGCCGTTGATATCTCTGTATTTGACGTCTCCCGGTCTAACATTGCCAAATTCCTGCCTGGGACTTGTGTCTATGTCTTCCTGAGATTCAAAATAACCCATGTACACCAACCCGAACTGCTGGTACAGCGGCCTGTCTATTTCGCTCTGATACTTCATTGCCGGTTCGGGCGCATCATTGTAAAGCACCTTATTTCTGTTGTAGGTAAAATTGGCTCTTGCGGAAATAAACCAGTCATTATTTACCTGATGATCGTATTCCAGCGAGGCGTCGATCCCTCTGTTCTCCATTTGTCCCAGATTTACATAGGGATTTTGATTAACGCCCACCACAGAAGGCACGCTCCGTCGAAGGATAAAAATTCCATCTCTGAAATCATAGAAATAGTCTGCCTGTATTTTTAACCGGTTGAACAGTCCGAACTCAATTCCGACATTGGTTTTGACGGATTCTTCCCAACCGACATTGTCATTTCCCGGATAACCGGTAGCAATACCGGTTCGCGCGGTTTGTCCGGTTTGTCCGAATGTCCATCCGGCAGCGCTTTCATTCATTTCGGTGTTGAAAGCAAAACGGCGTCCGCCACCGATTTGATCGCTACCGATTTTCCCGTGCGAAGCCTTGATCTTCAACAGGTGGATGGTTTCCCTGAGCGATTCCCAATAGGCTTCGTTGCTGATGAGGTAGCCCACGGCAATGGAAGGGAAAAACCCAAAACGGTTTTTCTCTGCGAAATTTTCGGAACCGTTATATCCGAAATTTCCCTCAATGAAATATCTATCCTTGAAGGAATAGGTAGCCCGCGCGGCAATCCCCATGTGATGGTTGGGAATGGATTCGGTATAAGTCCCCGGAATAGTATTGACCGTCTCTTTCATATTGAAAAGAAACAAACCGCCCACACGATGCATTTCGGTAAATACCCTGTCGTAGGTAGTGGACGCTTCAAGATAAAAGGTCTTTGATCCTGATGAGGCACGGCTAAACACCAAATAATTACTTCCGTCGGTATTGTTTTGGTGGAAAATCAGGTTGCCGTCAGCATCGCGTCCGGTAGCGAAATAATGAGTAGGATTCAATGATCTGGTAATATCGGAATTATTGACCACGTCCCATGAAAATTTGGCACTGGCTTTCAAACCGGGCGTAACAAAATCGGAAAAATCCTGTGATATGCCGATCAGCGATTGGGCGTTATTATGAAACTCCTGCACGTATCCCGTTTTATTCAGGGTGGTGTATGGATTTACCCCCGAAACCATTGTACGGGCAATGGTTCCGTCGGAATAAATCGGCGGAATGGCAATAGGCGATACGATGTAGGTATTCACCCACAAGTCGCCGCTCCCTCTGGGACGGTTTTTCACATCGTACTGCGTCGAAAGATTCAGATTCAACACCGTACTTTTGGTCAGGTTGATGTCCAAATTCGACCTGAAATTGTATTTTGTCCATTTCATCTCCGGATTGTACTCCGTTTCGGTGGCATTGAAAATACCGTTTTCATTGTAGAAAGAACCTGCCACATAATATTTGACCATTTGTCCGCCTCCGGTAACATTCAGGTTAACACGCCTGCTGGTGGTCGATTTTTTGTATATTTCGTTGATCCAGTCCACATTGGGATATAAATCGGGATCCACCCCCGACAAATATTTTTCCCTGTCTTCCGGTGAATAATAGTATCTCCCGTTGTTTGCTTCGGCATACACATCATTATATACATCTATAAATTCTGCGGCATTTGCCATGACCGGCATTTTGGTGGGCGCAAGGATACCGTATTCGGCTTTGGCGGTTACCTTCGGTTTTCCCTCCACCCCTCTGCGAGTAGTGACCAGCACTACGCCGTTAGCTCCCCGCACACCGTAAACGGCAGTGGCAGTGGCGTCTTTCAATACGGAAAAAGTTTCAATATCTTCCGTATCCACAAGGTCTAACGGGCGTTCAATGCCATCCACCAGAATAAGCGGTCTGTTCAGCGCGCCGAAAGTATTTACGCCGCGAATCCAGAAATCGGCTCCGGCGCCCGGTTCGCCGGAACGCTGCACCGCAATGACGCCGGCTAAATGACCGGCAAGGCTTGTACTTACCTTACCTACCGGCATGCGCAATTCCCGCACGGAAACGCTGGTGATGGCTCCTATGACGCTTTCCTTGCGCTGGCTGCCGTAACCGACAATGGTGACTTCTTCCAACGCACTGTGTTTTTCGAGCAATATCACGTCAATTGCCGTTTGGTCGCCTACTTCCATCACTTGTGTTTCGAAGCCGATATACGAAAAAGACAGTTTATCGGTCGGCTTTACTTCAATGGAATAGCTACCGTCGAGGTCGGTGGTGACCCCTCTGGTAGTTCCCTGCACCAAAATCGTTACGCCCGGCAACGGTTCGTTGTTGTTGTCCTTTACCAAACCGGTTACTTTGACGGGCTGTTGAACGATTTTTTCCTTTGCCGTAGTCACCATACCGGATGAGAACAGCAGCATACACACGAAGGTGATTCTTCCAATTAAATTAAATTTATATTTCATAAGACACTATTTATTGGTTATTAAATTTCATGATTCTACTTTTTTTATAAAATTTTTCAGTGTTTTCCGTAATATGCCATGCGCAGGGAAGTATTTTTCCGAAAAAAAAGACAAAAAAAGCCGCAACATTGCCAAAAAAACAATGTTGCAGCGATACAATATTAAAATATATATATAAATTACGCGCGCGAGGCTCTCTCTCTCTCTCTCTCTCTCTCTCTCTCTCTCTCTCTCTCTCTCTCTCTACGATCTGTCTGTAATATTCCCTCTCTCTGATTTTTACAGGGAACATAAA
>JAISRX010000106.1 GCA_031273395.1 Bacteroidales bacterium
TACGGTTTGCTGCACGCCATAAAAAACAAAAACCGGATACAATTCCAATACACCAGATATCACAAAAACCATCCCGAAAATCGCACCGTTGAACCGCTGGCAATCAAAGAATTTAAGTACCGCTGGTACCTTTTCGCCAAAGACGTTTGCGATACCCGCATCAAATGTTTTGCCTTAGACCGGCTTGCCGGTCTGCAAATTCTGGATGTACATTTTGAAAACTGCCATGCGGACTGGCACGATCAGTACAAATATTGCTTCGGCATCATAGCGCCCAACGCCGACAAGCCGAGCGAAGTGATCCTGTCCTTCGACCCGTTTCAGGGGAAATACATCAAATCGCTGCCGCTGCATGCCACGCAGGAAATTATCGTGGACAACGACGACGAACTCCGTATCCGGCTTACCGTTTACCTCACTCACGATTTTTTGATGGAATTGCTCTCTTACGGCGACACGGTAAAAGTGCTGCAACCCACGCAATTGATTGACGAATTAAAAGAAATATACAGGAGAGCGTTGGAGCAATATTGAGTTTTTATTGAAACTAAGACGCGGTTTGGCGTACTTGCGCCGTACCTTTACAAAAAAATTAATGATTTAATGATTCCTTAAATCCGCAAGCCAATTATTTTGAGAATAGAGAAATATTTTGAGACAGGTTTTGGTCTCAAATTTTGAGAAAGGCGGACTTGGTTTTCGATTTTTAGAAGAAAATTAGCTGTTGGTTGGGGGGTAAAACAGCTGAATATTCGGCTAAAAAAACTGTTTTTTCAGAGCAGGACACAGTATTCCCTGTCATATCTGTTTATTTAGCTTGTTTTTAGAGTTTTAGCGAAACTGTAGCCGGTCGTATGCCCGGTTGCTATAGAGTTTCAGTATGTTTTCTCTGACCCGCCTCACCCATTTACCGGCTACGTATATAAACCTGAAAATAAAGCGTTTTAGTCTTGTATGGGGTAAAATGTTCCTGAATGTTTTTGCCACATTTTTGACAATGTAATTGTAGAAATTTTTGAGCATTGCCGTTAAAATCAGATAAACGGTATTTTTGTTCATATCCGAACAGGGCAAATGTCCCCATCCGAACTCATTATTTTGAATATCAAAGGTTTTCTCTCTTGCGCCACGCTGATTGTAGCATTCAATGACCTCTTTTTCGGTTTTTTCGTGGTCGCCGGTCAAAATGCAGCGATATTTGAATTTCTCACTTTCAAAGAGGTTAAGTTGCCGGTCATCTGATTTTTCACGGGCGATCACAAGCCTATAATTTTTTTCCGCAAAAAATTGTGTGAACGGAATTGAAGCTACCTGATATTTTTTGAAATTTATTTCAATCGTCTGCCATTCAGCAATTTGCTGTATCTGTTCCGTCAAAATCCGACTTCTGCCGGCACGAATATAAAAATGCTCACTGTTTTGGGCAACCGTTTCAATGATCTCTTTGGAATACGAACCGGCATCCATGCGCGAGTTCCTGATTTTTGTTCCGTTGTCGGTCAATACCTTATATGCTCTTTTGAGCGTGTCCGCCTGAGCAAGTTTCACATTGGCATTACCGTCCCGGTTTTCGTAACAGACAGTCATATTGCCGATTGTCGCCGCGTCGCCAAAGTTGCCGGTGTTCATTTTACAAGTCTTTTTAGCGTCCCATTTTTCGGGTGCAATGATTTGACTGTCATAATCAAAATCGTAGTATTCGCCCGCTCTTAATTGCTTTGTCAAAATTAATGATTTCACATTCAGACCGTTAAGATTCTCATTGATATTGAACTGATATGCCTTTCCCGAAGAGGAAACAACGGTTGTATTGTCGGTACAGGTTCGTCGAGCATGCGCAAAAGTGTGTCGGGACTTGGGACTTTGTTTTCAGGGATATTTTCGAGTGTCGGGCGCAAATGCCGTGCAATATCCTCTGCGCAATCGCCTCCACAAAAGAAGATATTAAACCACGCGCGAAAAATATCGCTGTACTGATAACCGCATCTCGAAATTCTGTTACCAAGTTCACTGTCAATGAGTTTTCCAAGTCCACTGCGGGTAAATTCATTGTCAATAAAAGAAATTCCTGCAAAAGGAGTGATCCTGTTTGATTTTTTTTTGTACCTTTACCATTTGAAAAATCAATTTTTACTGTTGATTGTCTTGTAGCGCCAGAATGAGTGAAAATTTTTCAACCGGCAAAGCGTTGCAAATATTTATTTGATAACGCTTTGCTTATTTTTCAGGAAAATTATTTGCGGATTTAAGGTTATTTAATGATCCTTATTTTATTCCAGTTCAAATGTAAATTCATCATACGGTTTCGTTCTCCATGCAAATTGCTGCGTGGTGGGGGAAGCGGCAAACAAAGGGGAAAACGTTTTTACTTTTACGGTTTTCCCGTCCGGCATAAATTCGAGTATCCTCAGCCAACCGTCACCGCCGTTGCCGTGCCAACCGCCGCCAAACGCCTGGGCATTGAAGGTCATCTGGTGTACTTTTTTACCTGCTCCGTTCGGGTCGGTACGAAAAGCCAAATGCGCTTCGGCATTGTCGGGCGCGCCGATATGACCGGAAAATACCATTTGTATGTTTTTGGAAGGCTGTACCAGCTTTTGCCAGACAGCAGCGCCATAATTGGGATTGGGCAGTTTGTACCCCTCGCTGACGATATATTCGTTTTTTGCGTTCAGATACGAATGTATCAGCAATATAACGGTATGCTCTGCATATTTTTCCTGTGCAATCGTTTTTTTCGCCCATTCGAGTGTTTCATCGCGGGGAGCAAATTCGACCACCAGAATGAGGAATTTTTTCCCGTGAGGGGTCGTATATTCAAACACGGCATTGGCTAAAGTAGGCATATTGTCGCTATCCATTCCCGTCTCGCGCAACAGGCGCTGGGTCAGCGGGTTTTTATCCACGGGAAAATATTTGTCGAAATTGGTTTTCCTGTTTTCGGCTGATTTGTATCCGTAATCGTGATTTCCGGTTGCCAGCATGTACGGTACTTTGCCGTCCAAGCGGTTGAAGGCTTTCGATACCGCCTCCCACTGCGATTTACTCGGCTGGTTTACGGTGACGCCGTTTGGATTGAGGTATTCGTTCTGTTCTACCAGATCGCCGGTACACAGCACGAAACCAATATGCAGGGGCTCAATATTCTTTGCAATCCACGCGGTCATCAGTTCAAACAGTGGCTGATTGTAATCAAACTTGACATACGTTTGCGGATCGGGCAGCAAAATCATCGACCACGATTCGGAACTGCTCAATTGCGGAGGCATATACTTTTCCTGTTGCGCAGAAACGCTTCCGCACAGAAGGAAAACATAACCGAAAAACAAAAAAAATCGTACCATCACTCGTTTTACTTTTACAGTTAAAAGAAACTGAAATCACCTCATGAATCGTATGTCAGGGATATATTCATCCATCGTGAATTAAACCGTGGCGACTAAAACCAACCATTCACAATAGACTTAAATATTACTCACACCGAAATCATGCGACAAAAGTAATATATCGAAATCACAAAAACAAGAAAAATCGAAAAGAAATTTATAAAAAATGCCATTTTTTTTATAACAGTTTTATTATTAAAATATTAAATAAACAAATTGCCGGATACGAATCCGTCGCATTTAAATTTTCCGAAATGGAGGGTGCATTTACTTCTGTGAGGGCTTCGCCGTTCAAATTGTAGCATACACAAAAAGTCCCGCATCTTGTTATGTTTATAGACTCCGATAATTTCCAATGGACGCCTTTGCGCGAACTGCGAAAACCCCGTCAGTGGTAAATGCCGGAACCCTAATGGATAATTTGGGTTGATTACTTGAAATATAACCGTTCGCCATGGCGTACTCGCCGGCGCCATTGCGATCTCTCGGAATGTAATCCGTCCATGCACGAAACCAAACCGTGCGGAGTATTAAAAAGCGCGACCATATCGGCAGGCAGCGTTATTTTTACAGGGCTTCGTATAAACCCGACTTTTACATGATCCGGCAACGACGTTCCTTATTCGCGGATGTATCCGGGGGGAGCGAAACATTACGGAAAAGAATTTGCAAAAAAAATTACCTGCAAACAATTTTACGATACAATCGTTATTAATTACAGATCGTGTTCTACGGTCTGCATGTTTTTTTCATTCAATCATTCAATAATTATGAAAACAGTAAAATTTTCGTTAACAATAGTTTGTGCTGTTACCTTGTGTCTTGTTTCCTGCAAGGATGACGACCGTTCATCGGTTTACAGTTGGGTGAGCATCGCTACGGTGGAAAATCCGAACGGCAGCCGGTATTTCTTTTTTACGCTGGATAATGGGGTGCGCATGTGGACGTCGGCTACGGATATACCGAATTATGTTCCGAAGGACGGGCAGCGTATTCTTGCCAATTACACGATTTTATCCGACAGGAAGGACACTACATACCAGCACGACGTAAGACTGAATGCGGTGTATTCCATCCTGACCAAGGACATTTTCCATGTCACCGCAGCCACGCAGGACAGCATCGGGGACGATCCCGCAGGAATAGATGATATTTGGATCGGAGGAAATTGCCTGAACGTTGAGTTTGTGTTCGGCGGACATTATGAAACGCATTTTATCAATCTGGTCAGCGATTCTGCGAAAGTGTACGATGACCGTAAGGTACATCTTGAATTTCGGCATAATGCCCATCAAGATACGGAGGCGTACCGGCAGCGGCATATTGCCTCGTTTCGTTTGAAATCGTTATGGAAAGAAGGCGTCGATTCGCTTGCTTTAGTGGTGCATACCCACGAGTATCCGTCCGAAAGGAGACAGTATGAGCTGGTGTATCATTTTTCCGGGCAATCATCCAAGAAAAAAGCCTTTGAGGGGGATGTCACCACAGGAAACGTTCGGTAAAATAAACCGCTTCCCCTTGCGCGCCTCGCAACGGCAGTGACCGTTTTTCCTTTCCGTATCGCATCATTGCGCGTGCTTATATTTCGAGTAATCAACAGATGGAAATGACGGTGCGGAAACAGGCGCTACCGCCAATTCTGTCGGGGTTTAAAACTTCGACAGGGTTGTTCGCGCAGGGCATGCGCGCGGATTTGCCTTGTGCCGGACGATGTGTTTCGTCGCGGGTGATTTGAAAACCGTAAACTTTATTTTCCCACCATACCGTAAGCCGTATGGCGTCGCACTTCCAAATATTATGCGGCACAATCCGGACAGGGTTTAAAGACGCTGTCCGGGGTTACCGGTGCCTCGGCAGTGCGGTAATGTGCAGCTGTCGCTAAATCGTGACCGTCGCATTCGTGCCGCGTCGGGAGTGGCGGATTTACGACATGCCCATGTACGGCTGGGAACCGAGCAGGCGGTTTTTTACATCGTCCAGCATATCCGAGAATGCCTCTACGCTTTCGTGATACAGATGGATTTTGAACTTGTCGAAAACCGAGTTTCCCTCTTCGTCCAGCCGTTTTTTACTTTCCGTAATTACCAGGTAAAGTTGATTATTGCGATTTATTTTTACATCGAAAAAATAAGTACGCTGACCTGCCCGCACCAAGTTTGAATAAACGCGGCGATCTATTCCGTTGTCTATTTTTGCTCTCATTCGGATAATTTTTTATTGATTTATTTTGAATTTTATTTGATTCTTTGTTGACTTACCGCTGCGCAGCGCACGAATCCGCCCATTGGAGGGTGTAATTTGGAAACTTTCACTTCGGCATGTCGTATCTGTGGAAAACAAGAAAAAATCCGGTCTAAAATACGTCCGGCAACGTGTTCCAGCAGATTTGACCGCATATTCATCTCCTGTTGCACCAATTCATACACTCGTGCATAATCCAGCGCATCTTCCAACCGGTCGCTTTGTGCCGCCGCATCCGTGTCAAGGGTGATCTCCAGATCAACAATAAATTGATTGCCAAACTTCTGCTCTTCGCCATGACATCCGTGATACGCATAAAACTCCATTCCTTCAAGATATATCTTACTCATACCTGTATCTACCATTTGAACTACAAAATTAAAAGTAAAAATTTAAAATTTAAAATATTGCTGTTTAATTTTCATATCTCGATACTGTGAATATCATAATTACTAATATAAACAACGATTATTGTCGAATTGTTCAATCAAAGGGAAAAATAAATTTTTAATTTCACACAAAATAATGAAACATGAGATGAAGTCTAAAATTTCATGTAAATTTGCAGCGAAATGAAAGATACGTCGTCTCTTGTCGGCAACAGGCTGAGTGAAGTCTATGCCGGCCACACGCTCATACCGCAACTGAAACAATCGTTGCTGCCCGCCGCACATGTGCACCTGAAGGGTTTGGCCTGTTCGTCGCCGGCTTTGGTAGCCGCAACAGTCATTCGACAGATGCGGAATCACCATGTTTTTATCTTCCCCGACGCCGAAACAGCCGCTTATTTCCATAACGACCTGGTGAATGTTCTCGGCGAGGCGGGCGTATATTTTTTCCCGTCGTCCTACAAGCGAATGGCGGCGCAGCTGCAACCGCACGAGGGAAATATCATCCTCCGCACGCGGCTGCTGGAGGCTTTATTCTCCGAAGGCGCGCAAAAGGATGACAACGGGGCGCACGGAAAGGTGATCGTCAGTTATGCCCATGCCGTTGCCGAAAAAGCGGTGTCGGGCGAGAGCCTGAAAAGCAACATGCTCCGCCTGCAAAAGGGCGAAAAAATATCTATCGACTTCATCAGGGAAGCGCTGTACGAATACCGGTTCACATATACAGACTTTGTATATGAACCCGGACAGTTTTCCGTGAGAGGAAGCATCGTCGATATCTTTTCCTACTCGCACCATAAGCCCTATCGCATTGATTTTTTCGGCGACGAGGTGGAATCCATCCGTACTTTCGACGTGGAGACCCAACTTTCCGAAAACCGTCTGGACGTTATCCACATCATCCCGAATATGGGCTGGGAACAGCACCGTGCGGAGAGAGCCTCTTTTCTCAGGCACTTCGACAGCCGGACAATCGTGTGGAGTCAAGACCTGAACCTCATCCTGCACGAAATAGCCCGCATGGAAAAACAGCCGCCGGTAAAAATCCTTGCAGGAGAGGAGTACATCGACTTTGAAGTGCAGGAAGTATTTACCGGAAAAGACGATACTGCCGCTCTTCTGAACCGCTTTTGCAACGTGGAGTTCGGAACGGGTTTCCATTATGACGCCGACCGTGAATTTAAATTCAACACGGCGCCCCAGCCTGCCTTCAACAAGAATTTCGAATTGCTGGCGCAGGATATTTCATCCCGCAGGGAACACGGATATACCACCGCGCTGATGAGCGAGAACAAAAAGCAGTTTGACAGGTTGAACAACATTTTTCATGATATTACGCCCAAAGCCGAATTTATGCCCATTGTCAATATTCTGCACGAGGGGTTTACGGATCACGACCTGAAACTTTGCCTGTACACCGATCATCAGATCTTTGAACGCTACCACAAATACCGTATGCAGCAGAGTTTCGTACAATCCAAAAGCATCACCCTGAAAGAATTGCACGGACTGCATCCGGGAGACTACGTTGTGCATATCGACCACGGAGTAGGGATTTTCGGAGGGCTGGAAAAGATAGAAGCGAACGGGAAAACGCAGGAATGTATCCGGATTGTATATCGTGACAACGATGTATTATATGTAAATATCCACAATCTGCACAAGATATCCAAGTTCAGGGGCAAGGACAGCATCGGTCCCAAACTGAACAAGCTGGGCGCTCCCTCCTGGCAGACGCTGAAACAGAAAACCAAAAGCAAAGTAAAGGAGATTGCGCGCGAACTTATCTCCCTGTACGCCAAACGCCGCGCATATAAAGGCTTTGCCTTCTCCCGCGACACCTATTTGCAGGAAGAACTCGAAGCCTCCTTCCTCTACGAAGACACCCCCGACCAGTTGAAAGCCACGCAAGCCGTTAAAAACGGGATGGAAAGCGTTACCCCGATGGATCATCTGGTATGCGGCGACGTAGGCTTCGGGAAAACCGAAATCGCCATACGCGCCGCCTTCAAAGCGGTAGCAGACAACAAGCAGGTGGCTGTGCTGGTGCCTACCACTATCCTTGCATTGCAGCACGAACAGACTTTTAAGGAACGGCTTGGAAAATTCCCGTGCAGCATCGACTCCGTAAGCCGGTTAAAATCTTCCGCGCAGCAGCGGGAAATACTTAAAAAACTTGCCGCAGGAGAAGTGGACATCATCATCGGAACGCACAAGCTCTTGGGAAGGGAGGTGAAGTTCAAGGATATGGGGCTGCTCATCATCGACGAGGAACAGAAATTCGGGGTAAGCGCAAAAGAGAAGCTGAAAGAGTTGCGAACCAACGTGGATACACTCACGCTGACCGCCACGCCTATTCCCCGCACCCTGCAATTTTCCCTGATGGGCGTGCGCGAAATGTCCGTCATGTCCACTCCGCCGCCCAACCGGCATCCCATACAAACCGAACTGAACACTTTCGACAGGGATATTATCCGCGAAGCCATTGAGTTTGAAGTATCGCGCGGAGGGCAGGTATTTTTTATCCACAACCGCGTGCAAACGCTGCTCGCAATGGAATCGCTTGTCCGAAGCATCTGCCCCGGCGTATCGACGGTCGTCGCACACGGGCAAATGGAAGGGATGGAACTCGAAAAGATCATGCTTGACTTCATTAAGGGCGATTACAACGTACTGCTGGCGACTTCCATTATAGAATCGGGGCTGGACATCCCCAACGCCAACACCATTATCATTAATAACGCGCACATGTTCGGACTGAGCGACCTGCACCAGCTGCGCGGGCGCGTGGGGCGTTCAAACAAGAAAGCTTTTTGCTTTCTGATGGCGCCGCCGCTCACCGAATTGACGCAGGAAGCGCGAAGAAGGCTGCGCGCACTGGAGGAATTTTCCGACCTTGGAAGCGGATTCAACATCGCCATGCAAGACCTCGACATCCGCGGAGCCGGAAATCTGATGGGAGTGGAACAAAGCGGCTTCATCGCCGAAATAGGATTTGAAACCTATCATCACATACTCAACGAAGCAATGATGGAACTGCGCGAAGAAGAAGAATTTAAAGATATTCTTGCCGAAAAGGAGCAACGTGTAATTGCCGAAGGGAAAATATCGTCCGCATTTGTCACGGAATGTCAGATAGACACCGACCTTGAACTGCTGTTTCCCGACGACTACATCGGAAGCATATCCGAGCGCATTCATTTGTACAGGGAACTGGATAATATCGACACGGAAGAGAAACTGTCGGCATTTGAGCAGGCGCTTATCGACCGTTTCGGACCCGTCCCCGTTTCCGGTAAGGAATTGATCAACGTAGTACGACTTCGATGGCTTGCCTCTCGACTTGGACTGGAAAAAGTAACCCTTCGCAATGACCGGTTGCTGACATATTTTGTCGGCAATCCGAGATCATCGTACTATCAGTCGGAGATATTCGCAAGGATTTTGAAGTACATACAGCTCCACCCGCAACAGTTCAGGATGAAAGAAGCCAAAGACAGGCTTGCCATGACCATCAGCCCTGTAAACAGTATCAACCAAAGTATGGAGATACTGAAGAAACTGGAACTTTAATATTTTTAAACCCTGATATTTTATATCGGAAGTAATAATTTTTACTTTCCAAGTAAAAATTCAGAATAATGAAGTTAAAAACTTAAGTTCGGAACTAAAAAATCGGAGTTCCGAGCTCAAACGTCGGAGTTCCGAACTCGAACGTCGGAGTTCTGAACTCGAACGTCGGAGTTCCGAACTCAAACGTCGGAGTTCCGAACTCAAACGTCGGAGTTCCGAACTCAAATGTCGGAGTTCCGAACTCAAATGTCGGAGTTCCGAACTCAAATGTCGGAGTTCCGAACTCGAATGTCGGAGTTCCGAACTCAAAAAATTGAATGATGAAGTAGAAAATAACGGTTGGTAAATATAAAGTACGAGTAAAGCGCATGTTTATTTTTTCCGGATACCGGCGTACTGAAGATAAAATCAAATACAAACAACAAACAGGCAATTGCTTTCTTTAATAAAATCACAAGTATTCACTTAGTAAAATATGCCGTCATCCGAAAAACGGAACGATGGTTCATTTTACCGCAGCAGGAAAACAGCGGGAGATGAGCAACGGAAAAAAATGGAACGGATGCCTTCTTCTCTTATCGTCCCGTCAGTTTTTTGATCCGTTGCAGCAGGGTGGGATGCGAATAATGAAAGAAAACATACAAAGGATGCGGCGTAAGATTGGAAAGGTTGGCGATCGACAGTTTTTTCAGCGCGCCGATCAGTTCTTTTTTCATATTATGGTGCGCGGCAAAAGCGTCTGCCTGATATTCGCATCTGCGCGAAGACACGTTCATGATCAAACCGATGACAACGGAGATGGGTCCGTAAAGGATGCCGAAGGCAATCAGTCCGACGTGGAAGCTGGCATGTTCCGCGCCCAACGCTTGAGACAGGGCGGCGTTCGATATAAATAAGGACAGGATGAACAGCATTATGCCCGCCTGCAATATGGACAGGATCATGGAGTAAATAATGTGTTTCTTTTTGTAATGCCCTATTTCGTGCAGCAACACTGCTACTATTTCGTCGGTGGAAAGTTCTTTGACGAGCGTATCATACAGCACGATGCGTTTTTTACGTCCCATTCCGCTGAAATAAGCATTGGCTTTTGTGGAGCGTTTCGATCCGTCGATGGTATAGATATTGTCGATATGGAATCCTGCCTGCTCTGCGTGGCGGGTAATGGATTGTTTCAACTCCCCTTCTTCGAGCGGTTGCTGTTTATTGAACAGCGGGACGATCAGCGACGAATAAAAGGAGATCATCAGCAGCATGAAGCCGGAAGCAAGCGCCCACGTCCATATCCAGAAGAAAGTGGTGGTGAGCAAATAAAACCAAATCACCAGCGCCATAACGCCGCCGCCGATAATAGCCGACAGTATCCAGTTTTTCAGTTTGTCGGTCACATACAGTTTGGGAGTGATTCTGTTAAAACCGAACTTCTGTTCGATCACAAAAGTATGATAGACGGAAAAAGGGGTATTCAGCAAGTCCAGCGCCAGCGCCAATATCATAAAAAAGATCAGCGGCTGCAATATGGGATGCCCGCTGACGCCGGCTGCCATATTGTTGACCGTGTTGAAACCGTCCGTGAACAGCATCAGTAAAATGAGGAGCAAATTGAATATGCCGGTCATCAGTCCGAAGCGAATGTTTACCCGTTCATACTGCTGCGACTTCCGGTATTGCTCATGGTCATACATATCGCTTAGCTCGGCGGGCAATTTTTCCGACAGGTTTTTCAAATTGAGGTAATCCAGCCGGCTTTTAAACAGAAAATCGGCAACGACAATGGCGACAATGATGATAAAAATAACTTGTGGGGACATAAATTATTGATTGATTTGTTTGTCAAGTATAGGCGCCTGCTCTTTACGTTCTTCCAGAAACTCCAGATACCGGTAACTTGCGGCGGCGGGTGCATGATCCACCGAACGTTGCGCCCATCGGATCGCCTCATCCGGTAAATTCAGGTATTCGCAGGCAATAGCCATGTTGTAGGTGATCTGCCTTTTGGTATTCTTTTGCCCTTTCCTGCTGCACAGCGTCAGCATCTTCTCCCACACGGCAAAAGCCCCGTCGTAATCTTCGTTTTGCATGGCGGCGTATGCAGCGACGGACAAATCGGGAAACCTGTTGATCATATAAATACCGCGCATTTCGCGCTGCCAGTGCGGGGTGAGGTAAGCGGCGCAGGCACGGGCGACGGTAATACCCAAATCCCACCATGCATCCTCTATGGACGGGAGTTTATCCGTCAATTCGTATTCGCTGTCGCCGGCGCCCCCGCTGATATCCTCGTCCGACTTCCATACCTGCGCATACACGTCGATATATTTGTCAGTAAAGCTCGTGTCGCGGTTGTATATCGACCAGGCGGCTACGCAGCGGACTTCGAGAGATTCCCCTCCGTAGGAAATATTCCTGACGGGCAGGCGATTTAATCCGACGAACCAGTCGTGATCCTTCGGGACGGAGTCCTGCGCGGCAAGGAAAACCGATACCTCCGTATTTTCAAACCCCGGAGCCTGTTCCATGAAATATTTCAGCGAATAAAGCAGGTTGAGAATGAGGGAATCCGTCCGCATATCGTCTGTCATCTTGTTGATGAGGAAGGATTCCGAAAAAATATCGGGGGAAGCGAATACGGCAACGGACTGTCTCGGCGCTTCCAGCGTTATCTTTGCCGGTTGCAGCGTTTCTATCGGACATTCGCGTATTACGGCGCACGACGCCGCAAGGATGCCGAAGGTCAGGAGAACAACCGGATAGGGGGAAATGCGTATCAAGATGCGATTAAATAAAATTTTGCCGCTGCATTGCCTTCAGGTAGCTTTCCGACGCCGCTTCATTGTCCTTGCGGGTGTACCGGCGCTCGACAAATACTTGTGCAAGCGTTTCTTTTTTATTGATTTCCAACAGTTTTTTGGTTTGCTCGCCTGCTTCCAGTCCGGCATACAGGCAATCCAGCTGCTCGTTCGAGTACTCGTGATAGGTCTCCGCGTGTATGACGGCTTCCGCGGGCAACCGACCGGTAAGCGGCGGTTGTTCGTCGGGATAGCCCATGACCATAGCAGTGACGGGAATTACTCCTTCCGGCAGTTGCAGAATATCAATGATGCGACCGGCATTATAAACGGCAGTCCCCAGATAGCAAACGCCCAAGCCGAACGATTCCGCCGCCAGCGCCACATTTTGCGACGCCAGCACTGCGTCCGTACTTGCATTGCAGAACCACAGCAGGTTGTGGTAAGCCGGCTGAGTGTTGCGCGCTTCGCACCAGCGGCTGAAACGGTGGACGTCGGCGCAGAAGGTGATCAGTACCGGCGCCTGCAACACCATGTTTTGCCTGAAATGAACCTCCCACAGCTGCTTTCGCAGGCTTTCGTCCCTGGTAACTACCATGCTGTACACTTGCATGTTGCCCGTATTGGAAGCGCATGTCCCCGCTTCCAGTATTTCCCGCAGCGTATCCTCCGCAACGGGATCGGGCAGGTATTGACGGATGGAACGGTGGGCGGCTATTTGTTCTCTGATGTTTTGATACATGATATTGATGACGGGTTACGGCAGGTTTGTTTTCAGGTAGCTGTCCGGAATACTGCTGATGGGGCGGATTTCCACACGGCGATAGTAAATCTCCGCGCCTTCCGACTGCAATTGTATCACTCCCTTGACCAGCGGCGTTTTTTGTCCGTTCACTCTTAAATGGGAGTCGGTGTTGACCATGTTCGTCTTTCCGTTGATAACATGGACGCTGACGTCTTCGCAGCACAACACCTCAATCACGTTCCATTCGCCCGCAGGTTTTTCGTTCTCCGGATTTTTCGCACAGATCGGTCCGGCGGGCAGGTCATGTCCGAAGGTGATGGCGGGCGCATCCGGGTCAAAAACATACCGGTCGTTTTCGGAAGCGCGCGAAGCCGTGATATTGCAATAGGTTTCTCCCATCCGGTACGAATCGCCGAACATGGTTTCCTGTACCTGACATTCGTGGGATGTTTTCCACACGCCCAATCCCTTGCCGAATTTGCCCGTTCCGTGATAAAGCACGCCGGCGTTGCGGGGCTTGTCTTCGCGAGGCGCCCATTTTTTGTCGCCCCACTTCGCTTCCAGCCTCAGGTGGTAGTTACCGTATTCGGCAACGGTAGCCAGCGAACCGTAAATCTGTCCGCTGGCGCGTATTGCCGGCTCGCCGTCCGCCTCCACGACGGAAAAAACGGACAGCGGGTCGTTCCCGCCGAGAGGCTGCGCGTACAAGCCCTTTTCGTTCCGCTCCAAGCCCGCTACGGCAACCGACGAATCGGGAACGCCGATATGGATTTCCCACCCGTTGAGGCTAACGCCGTCGAACAGCGGCGTAAATTTCGGTTCTTGTGTCCCGCACGACGCCAAAATGACGGCGAAAACGGGAAAAATACAAAATGAGGTCTTTTTCATGGATCATTGATTTATTAAATTAAAAAAGGCAAAGTTAATGATTAATAACATACAAAACCCATCATAAAAAAGAAAATTCGAGAAAATCGACTTCATTTTTTGTTTTTATGGAAAATGGCATTATCTTTGCACTCCCTTTCAAAATTATTACGGACAGCAATTAATAGATATATTGCGGGGTGGAGCAGTGGTAGCTCGTTGGGCTAATAACCCAAAGGCCGTAGGTTCGAGTCCTGCCCCCGCTACAAAAGAACCGGTGTACGCCGGTTCTTTTTTTGATTGGGGATGTTTTAAGATCATGTTGCGGAAACGGATTTCGCTTCCCCCTAAACCGGACAAACCGGAAGCAAAAAAGATGTATTCCCGATTGTCGCATGTATGGAGAATGTGTAAAAGTCCCATGCGGTACTTGCCGAACGTAGCAGGTTTGTATAGCCGCCCGCTATCGGGAATTAGATTTTCTTAGCCTGATGGCTATAACTCTCTTCGAAATTGCGGGGGGAGTTTCGTTACCGCCGATCCTTTAGCTTCTTTTCTTTTGCGATCCGTGCGACGCTGCGGTTGAAGAAAAAAAATTTCCCGCCTCTCATTGCCGATTCGAAAAAACTATTTACCTTTGACCGACCGTTCAGTCAAAAAAACAGAATAATAAAATATGCCGAAAACAAAAGAACAATACGAAACAATGAAGGCTGAAAAACGCCGGATCATTATGGACGCCGCATTAGCGCTTTTTGCCGCCGACGGGTACGCTCATACCAGCATCGACAAAATAGCCAAACGTGCAAACATGGCAAAAGGACTGCTGTATAGCTACTTCAAAAGCAAAGACGATTTGTTGCAGCAAATTCTGAACGACGGCGTGATGAAACTCTCCGACGGGCTTTTTGCCGAGAACATGACGCCCGAAACGTTTATCGAAAGCATCGAAAAAGTGTTTGAAATAATGGAAACTCACAAGGATTTTTACAGGCTCTACACTGCGCTAAGCATTCAGCCGGCAGTGACGGAGAAGCTGGGTCCGCTGACGGACAGTCATCGGGGATTACATTCGATGATTAAATTCTTTTATGAATATTTCGGAGAAAATGCCGAAAAGGAATTGCTCCTCCTCACCACTCTTTCAAAGGGATTTTCCATTCTTTCGCTCTTCGGCGACAGACAGCACACCATCCCGCTCGAACTGCTGAAAGAAACCATAACGGATTGCATCAAAGAACGCTTCGGACTGAAGGACAGGCGTCCCGCTAAGGACAACGGCAATGATACTCCTTTATTAACAAACATAAACGCATCAGAAAAATGAAATCCGCCGCAATAAAATATCATTATGTTTCCATAATTCATTATTTTTGCTGAAAAATAGAAATAAAATGAACTATATAAATTTTCGGAATCAATTTTTTGAAGCAGGATGTTTCAGCACGCACCAGATTTATGCGTGGTATCCGGATTTTGACCGCAATAACCTCACACGTTGGGTGAACCGTAAACTGCTTGTCAAACTGCGGCAGGGGTTTTACGCTTTTCCCGAATATCGTGACGTGCCGGGTTTTCAGTGGTATCTGTCCAATCAGATGTATAAACCGTCCTATATCAGCCTGCACGCAGCCCTGGCTTTTTATGACATCATCCCCGAAGCGGTGACGCAAATTACGGCGGTCGGCGCTTTGAAAACCATTGACTTTGAAAATGATTTCGGCACATATACATATCAGCAAATCCGCAGCGAACTCATGTTCGGATATGAACTGAAACCCTTTAACAGCAAAACTGTCCTGTTTGCATATCCCGAAAAGGCAATACTTGATTTGCTGTATCTTTACCCGTTCTACAACACGCCCGAAGAAATGGAAGAATTGCGTTTCGACGAATATTTTATGGAAAATGAACTGGATATGAAAAAAATGATGGAATATCTCCGTTTGTTCAATGTTAAAGCGCTCGAAAAACGGGTCGATTTACTCCTTAAAGTGCATGATTTATGATACAGTTTGAACAAATACAGCGGTTTTTCCCCAAAGAAGTCAGCGATCAGGCGAATAACCGGAAATACATGCTGAAAGAATACATACAGCTGATGATACTTGGTTTTCTTTCAACATCGCAGTATGTAAAGAAAATTGCGCTTATCGGCGGCACAGGTTTGCGCCTGGCGAAGGGCATAGACCGGTTTTCGGAAGACTTGGATTTTGACTGCAAGCAATTTTCGCAATCCGAATTTGAAAAAATGACGGAGGAGGTTGTGACTTTCCTTCGGCGTCACGGGCTGCGGGCGGAAGCAAGGGACAGGGAAAACCGCAGATTAAAGGCGTTTCGCCGATGTATATATTTCCCCGAATTTCTGTTTGATATGAATCTGTCGGGATACAAGGAAGAACGATTTATGATAAAAATCGAAAGCCAGGATCAGGGGTTCGATTACCTCCCGACGTTAGTAAATATCAGGCACGCCGGTTTTTTCTTCCCTTTTCCTATGCCGCCTGACGCTGTTTTGTGCGCTATGAAAATCTCGGCGCTGCTTTCACGGAAAAAAGGAAGGGATTTTTATGATACTTTCTTTCTGTTGCAACAAACCGTGCCCGACTACAATTATCTGTCGGAAAAATGTGGAATAAGCAATATCGACGAACTGAAAACGGCGGTATTGCAGGTGTTTGAAACAACGGGTGTCAACAGAAAATTGCAGGATTTTACACACTTGCTGTTCGATAAGTCGAGCCGCAACAAGGCATTGGTATTGAAAGATTTTATTCAAACTTTATAAAACATATATTTATACATAAAACACATGAAAACAGGTAAATTCATCTTATTATGCAGCCTTGTTGCTGCAAGCGTGGCAACAAGGGCGCAAACCCCGGACGCTGCGGAAATAGTGAAACGGGCAGACGAAAACCGACAGGGAAAAAGCCTTTATTCGGAAGTCGTCATGACGGTGGTGCGTCCCACATGGACGCGCGAAGTGGGTATCAAAAACTGGTCGAAAGGCAACGACTATTCGCTGATACTCATTACCTCGCCGGCGAAGGACAAGGGACAGGCGTTCCTGAAACGGGGTAAAGACCTCTGGAACTGGATACCCGGCATAGGGAGGATGATTAAAATGTCGTCCTCCGTGATGGGGCAGTCGTGGATGGGCAGCGACTTCACCAACGACGACATGGTGAAACAGTCGTCGATAGTTAATGATTACACCCACCGGTTAGACAAAACGGAAACCGTCCGCGAATTTGACTGTTACAAAGTGACGCTCACCCCAAAGGAAAACGCTGCGGTGGTGTGGGGAAAAGTAATCATGTGGATTTCCAAAGCGGATTTCATCGAAATAAAAACGGAGTTTTTCGACGAAGACGACATACTGATCCATACTTATAACGGATATGACATACGGCAGTACGGAACCCGCAAGCTGGCGTCGCGCATGGAAATTATCCCGGCAGACAAACCGACGCAAAAGACGGTGATGACCATCAATAAATATGATTTCGATATTCCGCTGGAAGATAGCTTTTTCTCACAGCAAAACATGAAAAAGGCAAAATGAATATGAATTACGAATTAAAAATTACGAATTAAAAAAATCGTGTAATTCGCAAAAATCCGCAGGATTTTAAATTTGTGTAATTCGTGTAATTCGTGGATTAAAAAAATTCGATGATAAAAATAAAATGATAACAACAAATACATCAAACAATAATACCGGAAAGCGACCGTTGTTTACCGTGCGTTTTCCGCTGTTGAGGCTTTCGTGGCGCAACATCTGGCGCAACAGGAGAAGAACGCTGATTACCATTGCGTCCGTGTTCTTTGCCGTATTCTTTGCCGTGGTGATGATTGCTTTCTCCGACGGTTCGTGGAACAGGATGACGGAAAATATGCTGCGAACGCAAACGGGGCATATTCAGGTGCACCTGAAGGGTTTCTGGAACGACAAGGTGACGGACAATTTCATGACTATGGACGCCGCCACCATTGCCCGACTGCGGGAAATACCGCACGTGGAAAACGTGTCGCCGCGTGTGGAAACGTTTGCAATGGCATCCTCCGACCACCTTTCCAAAGGGATAGTCGTTGTGGGCATCGATCCCGAACAGGAAGCGAAAAAATCGTCGCTGCACCTGCGCCTGACCGGTGGAACGTATCTCAGCGCAGACGACAGGAGCGTACTCATCGGCAAAGCCTTGAGCGAGCATCTGCGCGTTCAGGCGGGCGACAGCATCGCGCTGATAGGACAGGGCTACCACGGGGCAAGCGCCATTGGGCTTTTTCCCGTGCGCGGCGTCGTTGCGCTGATGACGCCCGAAATGGACGGCAGTTTCCTGTACATGTCGCTGCCGGCGGCACAAACGTTCATCGACATGCCCGACGGGTACAGCGGTATCCTCATCGCCATTGACCGCGAGGAGGCGCTGGAGGAAACGGCGCAAGCCGTAAGCGACGTCGTCGGGACGTCGGTATATGAAACGCTTACCTGGCACAAAACGATGGAAGTTCTGCTTAGTCAGGCAAAATCGGATAAGGCGTTTAGCGATATGGTCATGTATGTGCTGTACCTGATAGTGGGTTTCGGCATCTTAGGCACTGTGATCATGATGGCTACCGAGCGGCGACGGGAGTTTGGCGTGGTGATAGCGCTGGGCATGCGACGCGGAAAGCTGACGCGATGCGTCATAATCGAGCTGTTGCTGATGACGTTCATCGGCACGCTGTCGGCGGTTGCGGCGAGCGCGCCTGTTGTGATGTACTTCCATCGTTTCCCTGTCCGACTGAGCGGTAAAATGGCGGATACCATGCAGATTTACGGCATGGAACCGATTGTGCCGATGGAAGCGGACGCAATGGTATTCGTCACTCAGGCGCTGACTGTACTGCTGATTACATGCGTAACAATGATTTATCCCGTCAGCATGATTGCCAAACTGAAAGTCAACAGCGCCATTCGCTCGTAATAAATTTAAAAACAAATAATTTATGGAATTTAAAAATCATGGTAACGGTATTCTCGAACTCGCAGACGATAGCCTCATCAACACTGCGGAAGGACTGCTTAACATATTCGCGGAGTATGAATGTGAGGCGCTGATTGTTAAAATCAGTCATCTTTGTCCCGCCTTTTTCAGGCTTTCTACGGGCGTGGCAGGCGACATGCTTCAAAAAATATCGACTTACAGACTGAAATTTGCCGTCTATGGCGATTTTTCGGAGGCGCCGAAACCT
>JAISRX010000119.1 GCA_031273395.1 Bacteroidales bacterium
TCCGTAACGATGTGTACTCATATATTTTTTCTTTAAAATCCGGCGACAAATGTAACGGTTTTCTCAATTCAAAATCGTCGCTCTTCCCAAAATACCACATTTATGCTATTTTAACCCTGCATACTTTCTCCCGTCGAAACAGGAAATCAGGTTTGCTTTGTGCGATTTCGGCGACTTTGCGGTTTCATCAACCACAAAGAACACAAAGTTTCACAAAGTTCCAAATTAAAAAATCAGGCTTGCTTTGTGCGACTTCGGCGACTTTGCGGTTTCATCGGCCACGAAGACCACAAAGTTTCACAAAGACCCGAATTAGGAAATCAGGCTTGCTTTGTGCGACTTCGGCGACTTTGCGGTTTTTCCCTCGATTTTTTTTGCGGTTTTTCTCCGCTTTGCGCAAAAATACCATATTTATGGTATTGTGCACGCTTTTTTAGCCCCGTATCTTTGTCCCGTCGGAGGAAGACATGTTTTTATGCGCAGCGGGATTTTTTTTCGCGCATATATACATTAAATCCGTCGATTTATAAAAGTTTTTAATCAAGTGAAAGGTAAAACATACAGTACAGTGTTCATCATTGCCGCGTTTCTTTGCGCTGCCGGCGAATTACGGGCGGGAGCATCCGACGGGAACCGCGTCGCATCACAACCGGGTATCACCATAAGCGGAACGGTTGCCGACGAGAACGGCGTTCCGCTTCCGGGGGTGAATGTGACGGTTAAGGGAACTGTTACCGGCGTGGTTAGCAATGCGAAGGGAAATTTCAGTATCAGCGTACCGGACGCAGACGCCGTGCTGTCGTTTTCCTTTACGGGCTATCTAACGCAGGAAATTATCCCGGGCGGTCAGACCGAGATCAACATCACCTTGCCGGAAGACGTGAGCTACCTGAATGAGGTGGTCATTGTAGGCTACGGCACGCAAAAGCGCAAGGAGCTTACCGGCGCCGTTTCGACCGTATCGAAAAGCGTCATCGAGCATCCGGCAACCTCGCTCGACGGCATGTTGGGTGGCGCTGTTGCAGGGGTAAGCGTGTCGCAGGTGTCGGGACAGCCCGGCACGGGAACAAGCATCCGCATACGCGGGGGCAACTCGGTTACAGCAAGCAACGACCCGCTGTATGTGATTGACGGTTTTATTTTTTACAGCGACAATGTCTCCACCAGAGCCGGCATCAACAATATAGAAGGCAGCCTCAACCCGCTGGCAGCCATCAATCCGTCGGACATTGAATCCATCGAAATACTGAAAGACGTGTCGGCAACGGCTATCTACGGGTCGCGGGGAGCAAACGGAGTGATCCTCGTTACCACGAAAAAAGGCTCGCGGGACGCCGGAAATATCAGCTATCAATACAGCATGGGATGGGAAACGCCGGCAAAACGCCTTTCGTTGCTCAACGCGCAGCAGTGGGCGCGGATGCAGAAGGATTTCTTCTTGAACAAGGGCAAATACACCGATGAAGAGATTGAACAACTCGGCGAGGGCTATGACTGGCAGAGCGCCGTGTTGCAGACAGGCGTTTCGCAAACGCACGAATTGTCTTTCAGCGGCGGCAGCGACAACCTGCGCTATGCGGTGTCGGGCAACTATACCGGACAGGACGGGATTGTGCTTAACTCCGGCTTCCAACGCTACAATGGGCGGGTAAACATCGAAAAAAAACTGCCGGATAACCGCCTGACGTTAGGCGTCACGGCAACGGCGGGCAAGTCCGTGCAAAACAGCCTCACTACCTTTCAAAGTGTCAATTACAACTCCTCGCCCTACTCGGCAGGCATTGCCAACTCGCTCACATACGCCCTTTATATTCCGCCGGTAGTGCCGATTTACGACGAGGACGGCGACTATAACTACCATAACCCGTTTGAATACGCCTACCTTAAGTATAACGGCAAAACGGCAAACCCCGTATCCGACCTGAACAACAGCACCAGCGAAACGATTAATACAACCATACTGGGTAACTTTTTTGCGCAGTACGCCATTATAGACGGTTTGACGGCAAAGATCAGCGCCGGCGCCTATCACAGTTACATTACGCAAAACTTCTTTGCTCCGTCCTACACGGCGCTGGGGTTGGAACTGATGGGACTGGGCGGCATCGGCAACAAGCGGCAACTCGTCTCGCAAAGAGAATACACGCTGACTTACACGAAACTGATCGGCAAAAACCATCTCATCGACCTGCTGGCAGGCTACACATATCAGGATACGCAGACGGACTACAACCTCAACCTTAGCTCGCAGTTTACCAACGAAACGCTGGGAGTGAAAAATCTGGCTGACGGCGCCGAACCTTTTGCTCCCATTTCGGGCGCATCGGAAGCCAAACTGTACTCGTGGCTGGGGCGGGTCAATTACACCCTGCTGGGACGCTACAACCTCACGGCAACCATTCGCGGAGACCGTTCCACTCGCTTTGCCAAAAATCACCGGTGGGGATATTTCCCTTCCGTCGGGGTGTCGTGGAACGTGAATGAAGAAGCTTTTTTGAAGGACGTCCGCCGGCTGGATGCTCTGAAACTGCGCCTGACTTACGGCACGGTGGGCAATCAGGAAATAGGCGACTACGAATATGCGCAAAGTTTTACGGCGAGCCAGTACAACGGCGGCATTGCCTACAGGCAGACCAATCTCGGCAACAAAGACCTGAAATGGGAAACAACAGTGCAGTACAACGTCGGCGCGGATATCGAACTGTTCAAACGTCGGCTTTCGCTGGCGGCTGACATATATTACAAGAAGACCAGCGACCTGCTGACGGGCATTCCGGTAGATCCTCTGCTGGGCGGCGGAATGCAACTGGTGAACGTGGGGAATGTAACCAACCGCGGGGCGGAACTGGCGGTGAACGTAGTGGCAGTGGAACGCGCCGGATTGAAATGGACAATTTCCGCCAACGTTGCCCGCAACATCAATAAAATAACCGATATGGGCGACCGCAATTATCTGGTGCTGGGAAGCAGCGAGGAAGAAATCCTGCAGGTGGGCGAATCGCTCGGCTCTTTCTACGGACTGGTGTTCGACGGCATCGTACAGCAGGGAGAAGACGTGTCGCTGCTGCCGGCTACCGTGCATGGCACGGCGCGCCCCGGCGACCTTAAATTTGCCGACGTGAGCAGTCCCGACGGCGTTCCCGACCATAAAGTGGATAGTTACGACCGCGTGCCGCTGGGCAATATACAGCCCAACTTCACGTATGGGCTGCAAACAACGCTCGACTATCGCGGATTCGACCTCTTTGTTTCCCTGCAAGGCTCGCAGGGGAACAAACTGTACAACCACCTCCGCCGCTATCTGGAATCGCCCAACGACGCCTACAACGTTTCGGCGGCGCTGCTCGGCAGCTGGACGACAGAAAATCCATCCAACACCTTGCCCGGACTGCAAAACATGGCTCATGACCGCTACTATAGTTACCTCGACAGCCGCTATGTGGAGGACGCTTCCTTCCTCCGGCTCAAAAACATTACACTGGGCTACATGGTGAAGCCGAAACGCTTTGCCCCCGCCCGTCTCAGGGTCTTTGCTTCCGCGCAAAACCTCTGGACGCTTACCGCCTACAAGGGCTACGACCCCGAAGTAGCGAGCGGCGTCGACCTCGGAGCATACCCTACGGCACGTGCATTCTCACTTGGCGCAAGAATCACATTTTAAAAGGCAGTGAACATGAACAGGCTGATCCATTTCGGAAAACATGAAACGTTCTTGAAAAATACCATATTTGTGCTATTGTGGCGGCGTTTTTCCTGCCCTATCTTTGTCGGATAATTAATAAACGTATCGGAATATAAAAATGGATGTGATTATCGAAAACAGCGTTTTACGGATGTCCTTGCGGAAAATATTTTTTACAGGGCATAATATACACCGATTCGATAGAAATAAGGTAATAATAGATAATAAATAAATGACAGACAGATGAAGAAAGGAATATTTTTTAAATCGTCCATTGCGCGATGTTGCTGTAATACCTGCAGCGCCGGCATGGGATGATGGCGGTGTTCAAGCCCCCGTAACCTGTCCGGATGCAGTCGGTTTCAAGTTTTTTATATTTTTTAATCGCGTGCCGTTCGCTTTCCCCCCACCATTGTGGGTTGACCGGCACAAAACAAATAATAATCATAGTAATAAGTATATAGTTAATAATTAATAGTTTTGAAAATGAAAAAGTATCTTTTTTTAGCAATAAGTTTAAATCTTGCACTTTATTCGTGCAACAAGGACGATAATCCTGCCGTAGATGATGTTGACCTACCACCCATCATTACCACGGAAGTATTAAAAAGCGACGCCGAAGCCTATGCGCTTGGCAATGCGGTGTACGGACCTCTTCAGACGCTCAGTTCATCCTTTTCGTTTCTGTTGGAATCGCACACCGAAACCACCATCAGTTTTGAAGGGGCGGAAACTGCCGGCGGTCCTCAAGCCAGCCGGCTGGAAACAACGCCGGCAAACTCGTATGCCAATAAACTGTTCAATGCGTTTTACAATAGTATCGGGACGTCGAATATAACCATCGAAAGGCTGGATTCCTCCAAGGTTACGGCGAAACTTACGCAGAGTACCAAAGATTTGGTAAAAGCCCGTGTAAAGTTCACCCGCGCGTTGAGTTACCTTTATCTGGTACAGCTTTACGGGGAAGTTCCGTTGAAGCTGAAACAGGCAGACGCCGCGAAAAACACCCGCGTATCCATTGACGAAATCTATGAGCAAATCGTCAAGGATCTCACGGAAGCCGAAGCCGACCTGCCGCTGTTCGACGTTATCAGGTCGAACCCCAGCAAGGGCGCTGCCAATGCACTTCTGGCAAGAGCCTATCTCGCATGGGGGCAAAACCCGCTCTCGCAGACGCAGGTGGAAGCCATCAAGAGTTCACAGACCGACCCCGCGCCCAGTTTCAATAACGAACGGCTGCAAAAGGCTGTGGAGTACGCCGACAAGGTGATTGAAAGCGGACAGTATGCTCTTGAGAGTGATTTTAACGAGAACTTCGGCGTTACCGCAGAGAACAGAAGCGAGGAGCACATCTACACCATCCACCACGATGGCGACTCCAAAGGCGATGCGCAGGGAAACCACCAGACGCACTGCCCGTTTACCGAGCGTTTTGACCTGTGGACAGACAACCACATCGGACCCGCAGACGTAACCATTGGAGACCGCTTTCACGATGGGGACAGCCGCAAACTCTTCTCCTTCGTTACGGAACTCTACAACGCCGACGAACCCTTGGGGACGTCACCGCAAACGTACAAAAAGTACGAGTACAAGTTCCCCGTAACCTCGCCGCGCTACGGCAAGTTCATCCACCGGAACGGCTACACGGAAGCCACCCGCACCCTGGCGCCGGGATCGTCATCCGGACAGCCCAACAACATCAACCGGATCGAACTTCGATATGCCGAGTTGCTGCTCATCAAAGCCGAAGCCCTGTTTTTCCTGAACAGAGCCTCCGAAGCCCTGCCGCTCGTCAACCAGTTGCGTCAACGGGCTTTTGGCAACAGTTCTCATAATTTGAGTACCCTCACCAAAGAGGCGTTGTTTGAAGAATGGTTTCTCGAACTGTCCTTTGAGCAGAAACAGTGGACGAACCTCACGCGCTGGAAAAACCTGATAGCAACAGTAAAAACGAAGGTAGCGGCTTACGAATATTATAAGGAGGACTATGTCGATGAAGCCGCCGTTCTTGCGAAGGCAAAGAGCCTGTATCCGAACATTGAGGATGAGGCGGTGAATGCCGCTTTCTTTGCCAAGACATATAAGCACCTGCACGCGAAAACCACCAATATTGCAGGCAAGCATTACCGCTTCCCTATTCCGACCAACAGTGGGATTAATCAAGGCGTAAGCCCCCAGAATCCGGGCTATTGATTTCTGTTTGTTAAAAAGAGGTGTCCGGAAGGATCGGACATCCTCTTTTTTATCATTATCATGTATGTTTTGCGCATTTTTTGAAGCGCACCATTTTTATTCATTTTTTAAATACAGTAATATGCCAATCAAATTCAAATCCCAGGAAAAGGGAGAACCGGGAGTACCGGGCGGAGGCGTGAAGAAATACTACGCCACCATAGTAACCGACGGCGAAGCGACCATTGATTCGCTGGTAAAGGAAATCGAGAAGTTCAGCGCGTTGAGCGAGCCGGATATATTCGGCGTTGTCAAAGCGTTGGAGAACGTCATTCAGGACAAACTCGCCAACGGGAAGATTGTCCGGCTGGACAAGTTGGGTTCGTTTTACCCTGCGCTCAAAAGCGCTCCTTCGGACACGCCCGAACAGGTATCTGTCGCCAATATCAAAGGCGTCGGCATCAACTACCGTCCCGGCAGCCGGCTGATTGCCGCATTAAGGAATGCCGCTTTCAGGAAAGCGTAAACCTTTCGTCAAAAGTTGCGCGGCTTTTCATCAAGAGTTGCGCAACTTTCAGGTAAAACCTGCGCAACTTTCCGTTAAGAGTTGCGCAACTTTTTTGCCGAACCTGCGCATGGATTGCGCGGGTTTTTTTCAGGTTGACGGTTGACAAGACAGTCACACAAACGCCTTCGGTTGTAGAGACGCGGTATGCCGCTTCTCTACGGCGACACTCGGATATGCCGCAACAGAAAGTGTCGTCCCTGCGGGACTTGGGAAGGTATAGGTGCTGTCCTGTCCGTAAGCTGAAGCATACGGTTAATAAAGTGTCGTCCCGCAGGGACTTGGGAAGGTATAGGTGCTGTCCTGTCCGCAAACTGAAGCTTACGGATAATAAAGTGCCTTCCTTTCGGGTGGGGTGTCAAAAAGATGCTATTTCGATAAAAACAGTTGCGTTCCAAAATTTCCCGGAGGGAATAAATATCAATAGAAACACCCATGACAAAGAGATAAAAGTAGACACACAAGGGGATGATTATATCGCATTTTCCTCACCCCCTCTCCAGCATGGAGAGGGGGCAGGGGGGAGGAAAAAGAAATTGAAGATATAAACAGATGCAAACACGATTACCTTCGGTGAGAAAAGTTGCCGATTTAAAAGAACGCCACAGGTGTTCAACCCGCTACGGGGTTGGAGATGGGGTCTAATGCCGGTTTCTATTGATATGCAAGTCCTGCGGACTGCCTGCGGTCATATTTTTTGAACGAAGTTTTGAAAATTCAGACCCCGTCTTTGTGACACCCCACCCATCGGGGTCGCACGGCACGGATAGCGTCTCCGATTCTATAAATACGCGACCCGTTGGGTCGGTCGGCGATGAGGGCGAAGTATCCTAGTGGCATCCCCAAAATCTTTCGGGGCGTCCCCAAAATCTTTCGGAAAATCACCCATGTGTTCGACTACAACGGGGAAGACAGCGGAAAAATTGCATAGTACTCTGCCTGCTACTAAAACTCCAAAAGAGAAGCAGCTACCTATGGCAACGTCGAAGGAGCGATTATCCCTAAGGGACAGGATGTGCATCCTCCACACATGCGGCAATTTAAACGGCGAAGCCTTCACCGGAGGTAAATGCACCCGATTCAACCGTCTTTTTGAAACAATATTCGGTCAATTCGATGATCATTTCCTTATTTCCCGAAACAAAAAAAACCTTTTCGGACACAATATTTTTTCCTTACTGTGGTTATCATAAATATGAACTTTCGAAATCCATTTCGTTCCAAAGATCCGCAATACGATTACCGACGGATATTCTTCGATTTCAACCGGTCGCTGCGCGTCATCAATGACAAAACCTCGCTGATATCGTCCATCCTGACGCACACCTGCGAGTTGGTACCTGCGGAAGCCGTCCATCTGTTCTGGGAAAGCAGCGACGCCACCCGGTATCAGCTTGCGGACGCTATCCCCGGAAGGGAAAGGGAGGATGTATATCTGTTTTCGGAGGACGGGTTAGCCAAATGGCTGCAATTGAACGAAAAGCCATTGACGGTGTCCTTTGCGCCCGAATATGCCGCCATTTTCTCGGCGCACGACGTGGAGGTGATCAGGAAACTGAACGGCGTGCTGGTTTGCCAGCTGAAGGCGAACAACTCTCTAAAGGGCGTCATGATACTGGGCAGGCGAAGAGACCGCAGCCGTTTCCGCTCCGACGACATGAACATGCTCTCCGTGCTGATGGACAATGCGGCGCTGGCTATCGAAAATATCTCATACCATGAAGAACGGACGTCGCACCTCAAACGGATGCTGCGGGCAGACCGTCTGGCGGTGGTGGGGCAGCTGGCTGCCGGCGCCGCGCACGAAATACGCAATCCGCTCACCAGCATCAAAAGCATCATACAGTACGTGCAACCCGACATTCAAGGCGAGCGCAAACAGGGAATGATGAAATCCCTTTTGCAGGAAGTGGACAGGATCAACGACATCCTGTCGGGTTTGCTCTCTTTTTCCCGGCAGAACGACCCCGTGAAACGACCGTTCGACCTGATAGCGCTGGTGGAACAGACGCTCGTCCTGATTAAAAACACCCGCTTGAAAAAGCAAATCACATTCCTGACGGATTATTTCTCCCCTTCGGCAACGATTGTCGCCGACAGCGACCAGATCAAGCAGGTGCTGATGAACATCCTGCTGAACGCCGTGGACGCCATCAGGGAGGAGGGCGTCGTCCGGGTGTCGGTGGCGCGGGTGCGGACGGAGGTGGAAATGTGCTGCGCCATCACGGTTTGGGACAGCGGGTGCGGCATTGACCCAGAAAGCATGGAAAAAATATTCGACCCGTTTTTCACCACCCGCGAAGACGGCACCGGATTGGGCTTGTCCATCTCCTACGGCATCATTCAGCGGCACCGCGGGAATATCGAAATAAGCAGCCATCCGGAGGGCAGCACGCAGGTAGTCATCCAGTTGCCCGAAAAACCGGCGGACGACCATCACCCAACAAAACATGAAATACGATGATGAAAATATTAGTTGTTGATGACGAGGAAAATATCCGCATGGTGTTGCAAAACATCCTGACGGACAACGGATATGAGGTGAAGACGGCGCGGGACGGTGTTTCTGCGCTGGAGGCGCTGGAAGAATTCCTGCCCGAAGTGGTGCTGCTGGACAAGAACATGCCGCGGATGGACGGGATGAAGACCCTGCAGCAAATCAGGCAGCGCCGTCCCGATACGGTGGTGGTGATGCTCACGGCTCACGGCGACGTGAGTTCCGCGGTGGAAGCCATGAAATCGGGCGCCTACGACTACGTGGAAAAACCTTTCGACAATCACAAGATGCTGTTGCTGATAGCCCGCGCCGCCGAACACCGGCAATTGCAGGCGGAAGTGTCGAACCTGCGGGTGGTGGTGAAGGAGAAGTTTTCCTTCCACAACATTGTAGGCAACAGTCCCGCGTTGCAGTCGGTGCTGGAAAGGGTGTCCAACGTGTGCGAAACGGACGCCGCAGTGCTGGTCAGCGGCGAGAGCGGCACGGGAAAGGAACTGATAGCCCGCGCCATCCATTTCAACAGCCGGCGGGCAACGGGTCCGCTCATCACCGTCAATTGCGGCGCCATCCCGCTTCAACTGATGGAAAGCGAACTGTTCGGACACGAAAAGGGCGCCTTCACCGACGCCAAAGAGATGAAACAGGGAAAATTCGAACAGGCAAACGGCGGCACGCTTTTTCTGGACGAGATAGGCGAACTCCCGCCCGATGCACAGGTAAAACTGCTCCGGATACTGGAGGACAAAAAAGTGGTGCGCGTGGGCGGAAAGAAGGAAATACCGGTGGATATCCGGCTGGTGTCGGCAACCAACAACAACCTGTATGAGCGCGTACAGCAGCATACCTTCCGGCTGGACCTGTTTTACCGGCTCAATATCTTTGCCATCCACCTGCCTCCACTGCGGGAACGGCAGGAAGACATTCCGCTGCTGACGGATTATTTCATACGGAAGCACAATCCGCTGCTGCACACCAGGGTGACCGGCTGCTCCGCCGAAACCTTCGCAGCCCTGCATGACTATGCCTGGCCCGGCAACATCCGCGATCTTGAAAACGCCGTACAAAGCGCCATGATCATGGCTAAAACGGGCAAACTGCAACCGGAACATCTGCCGGTGCGCATCAACCACCCGTCGCACCATCCCGAACGCGACGCCATCATCAAAGCGCTGGAACAATGCAGGTACAACAAAAGCGATACCGCCGAATACCTGAAAATGAGCCGTAAAACCCTGTTCAATAAAATGAAAAGATACGGGCTGTGAGGATGAATTGATGATTACTGTTTGTGTATTCCGGTAATTTTTTCGTTTTGGGCGTCGTACACCTGATGTATACTGCATTCGGTTGAGTTTTGAGTTTTCGTACCCCGCACTGCGCTTCGCTTGTACGGGGTTATCAAAAGGCAACCCCTGTCGGGGTTGTGCACAGCCCTGCATGGACGTAAAA
>JAISRX010000170.1 GCA_031273395.1 Bacteroidales bacterium
AAATTCGGTTGAAGCATGAGAAATATACTGCATTCGGTTGAGTTTTGAGTTTTCGTACCCCGCACTGCGCTTCGCTTGTACGGGGTTATCAAAAGGCAACCCCTGTCGGGGTTGTGCACCCCTGCATGGACGTAAAACGCCGCAGGCGTTACCCTTTGATAACCCCGTATGAAATGCGGGGTACGACAGGCTAAAAAACACAAGACTATAACCGAGTGCAGTATATATCATTTATTTTTGACATAGACGCTTCCTCTATGATTGTAACCTCTCCCATCAGCGTTCATTGTGAGGTACTGCCTGTATGACAGGTTCTCCCCCCTCTCCATTTTGGAGAGGGGCTGGGGGTGAGGAAAAATCCCCATCTCCCGTAACAAGGGGTTTAAACCCCTTGCTGCTCACCCAAAAACGAAATAAACAAATGATACATCTATTGATGGACAACTGCTTAGCTCGCCATTCGCCGATGACATTTCGCCACTTTCCGACAGTATTTCGCTACCCGCCGACGGCATTTCCCGGTTAATTCTTTTTTTTTCGTTTTTCCGGGCAGCCCCCCCCCGTCCCTGACGGGAGATGAAACAACATTTGATGAAGTCAATAGCGCCTCAAACAAAGAATTAATCCAAATAATAATGAAAAACTCTCCCGAAAAATACGTGACTGTCCCGATTTTATATACCTTTGTTTTTTTTTATGATTCTGGTATAAATGTCACAAACAGCGCCAATAGTATCATTCAATCATGCAAACATTTCCCACGGCGGGTTTGCAGTGTTGAAAAACGTCACCTTCAATGTTTTTCCGGGTGAGTTTGTTTATCTGATCGGGAAAGTAGGTAGCGGGAAAACCAGCCTGATCAAAACGATGGACGGGGAATTGCCCTTGAAGACAGGCGAAGGGACAGTTGCGGGCTATTCATTGAACCGGTTGAAGAAGAAACATATCCCGTACCTTCGCCGCAAGATGGGAGTAGTCTTTCAGGATTTTCAGCTGCTTACCGACCGCAACGTATATGACAACCTCATGTTCGTACTGCAAGCCACCGGGTGGAAACGCAAGTCGCACCCCGACCGGCGCATCAGGGAGGTACTGCATCAGGTGGGACTTGAAACGAAAGACGACCAGATGCCCTGGCAACTTTCCGGCGGAGAACAGCAGCGGGTAGTAATAGCGCGGGCATTGCTCAATCACCCGGAGTTGATCCTCGCCGACGAACCCACCGGAAACCTCGATCCGGAAACTTCTTCCGAAATCATGGAGTTACTGGTGGACATCAAAAACAGCGGGCAAACCGTGATCATGGTCACCCACAACTACAGTCTGCTCAAAAAATACCCTTTCCGTACCATAAAGTGCGAAAATGAATCCGTTTCGGAAATGGAAACCTTGCAGGAAATAGATTTTAATCTGTTGATGGAAGAGGACAACCGGGCAATCAACCACCACCTTCGCGAGATGGACGCTTTGTTTTCCGCCTATTATCCCGGAACGGAACGGTAAAACCGGAAGAAGACCGTTATAAGATTACCCGTGGGAAATATATCGGGCGCTGTAAAAAATGACAAAAAAATGTTCAATATAAGAAATTCGTTTGTATCTTTACCGCTCAATATCATATCATAAATTATCATGGATTTTATTCAAAACATCATTCAAACCGCCAAAACACACCGGAAACACATTGTGCTTCCCGAAGGGTTGGAAGAGCGGACACTGAAAGCAGCCGATCATGTGCTGGCAAACGATATGGCGCGTTTAACCCTTGTGGGCGAACCGGAAGCCATCCGGACGAAAGCGGAGGCGCTGGGCTTGAAAAGTCTGGAGAAAGCCGCCGTTATTGATCCGAAACGGCATCCGAAAAAGGAGGCGTATGTCGATCTGATGCTGGAGTTGCGCAAATCCAAGGGACTGACCCGTCCCGACGCAGAACGGTTGATTGAAAACCCGCTTTATCTTGGCGCGCTGATGATTAAGGCGGGCGACGCCGACGGTGAAGTAGCCGGCGCGCAGAATGCCACGGGAGACGTGTTGCGTCCCGCCTTTCAGTATATCAAAACCTTACCCGGCACTACCGTTGTGTCGGGCGCTTTCTTTATGATCTGCAAGGATCGTGAGTACGGTCACAACGGGATACTTGTGTTTGCCGATTGCGCCGTTCATCCTGTTCCTACCGACCGCGAACTTGCCGAAATAGCCGTTACCACTGCCAAAACGACGCGCGCTATCGGAGGGTTTGAACCGAGGGTAGCCATGCTCAGTTTCTCTACCAAAGGAAGCGCCAAACACGAAATGGTGGACAAGGTAGTCAGGGCTGTGCAAATAGCCAGGGAAATGGATCCGGCGCTCGCTATCGACGGCGAACTGCAGGCGGATGCGGCGCTGGTGCCGTCGGTGGGCGGCAGCAAAGCGCCCGGAAGCGCCATTGCAGGCAAAGCCAATGTTTTGATCTTTCCCACGCTGGAAGCCGGCAACATCGGATACAAGCTGGTGCAGCGGCTGGCGCATGCCGAAGCCATAGGACCGGTGTTGCAGGGAATGGCAGCGCCTGTCAACGACCTCTCGCGGGGATGCTCTACGGAAGACGTCATCAACATGATTGCCATCACGGTGAATCAGGCTGCCGGACGATAACGGATGAAAATTGACCGGCATGAAACCTGTTTCACTGATCGCATGTAGCCGCTCAAGCGGGAATAACCAACACCTTCGATATACCATTGTATGAAAACCGAATTTTAATCATCACATGACAGAATCGTTAGAAAAATTTGCATTGAACAAAAGCATCGCCAAGCAGGGGCTGATCCACAAGGTGGGGCTGATAGGCTGCGGCGACATGGGGCAACAGGTTGCCCGGATTGTGAGTCAGTCGGGCATCGACGTCACATTTATTGAAAGAAATCAGGAGCGGATCGACGAAGTGTTCCAATCCATCGGCGCGCAGCTGGACACGGTGATCAACCGCTGGGGACTGACACAGGGCGACAAGCGGGTGATCCTCTCGCGAATCAGGGGAACCGTCGATTACGGGATGATCCGCAATTGCGACCTGATCATCGAAATGATCAGCTCCGACGACCCGCTGAACGAGCGCATCGAACTTTTCAGGAAGATCGAAACCTTCGTCCATCCGGAAACGGTGATCACCAGCAGCGTTTCCACCCTGATGATTACCGACATAGCCGCCGGGATGACGCATCCGGAAAGGACGCTGGCGATGAACTTCTTCGCCTCCCCGTCGAAGGTGCGGATCGTGGAGATCGTTTGCGGTTTGCAGACCAACGAGCAGTCGCACCATCTGGCGCAGCGCTTTGCCCGGATGATCAACAAGGACGCCATTACGGTCAACGAGTCGCCCGGAAGTATCAGCACCCGCCTGATCGTCACCCTGATCAACGAAGCCTGTAACACGCTCACGGAAGGCGTTTCCACTATCGAAGACATTGACGTGATCATGCGGCGCGGCTTCGGGATGCAGCACGGTCCTTTCGAACTTGCCGACACCATCGGTCTGGACAAGGTGCTGCGCTACATGGATCACCTCTTCGACGAGTTCGGACAGTACAAGTTCAAAGCCTCGCCGCTGATCAAACGGCTGGTACGGGCGCACAATACCGGCGTCCGCACGGGAAAGGGATTTTACCTCTATGACCGGAACGGACAAAAAGCAGGAATAAATGTAACATCCACCCAAATCATCAATACAAACGGCAAATGAAAATCATCGTCATCAACTGTGGAAGTTCATCCATCAAATACCAGCTTTTCGACATGACGGGTCCCAGCATCATGGCAAAAGGAGTAGTGGAGAAAATAGGACTGAACGGTTCGTTCATCAAACATGAATCGAACGGGAAAAAAGTAACCCTCGAAGGGGAAATCATTGATCATCAGTCGGGCATTGAATACATGCTCGGAATACTGATCAGCAGGGAACACGGCTGCATCGAAGATTTCAGGGAGATCGACGCCGTAGGACACCGGGTAGTGCATGGCGGCGAAAAATTCAAATCCAGCGTATTGATCACCGACGAAGTCATCGCCATGCTGGAGGAAAGCATCCGTCTGGCGCCCCTGCACAATCCGCCCAATCTGAGCGGTATTTATGCCATGAGAAGCCTGCTGCCGGACGTGCCGCAGGCGGGTACGTTCGACACCGCCTTCCACCAGAGCATGCCCGATTACGCCTACATGTACGCCATTCCCTATTCGCTCTATACCAAATATGCCATCCGTCGCTACGGCTTCCACGGCACCAGCCACCGCTACGTGTCGGAACGTGCGCGGGAGATACTGCAAGGCAAACCCGTGCAAAAAATCATTACCTGCCATTTGGGCAACGGGGCGTCGGTAGCCGCCGTGCTGGACGGTCGGTCGGTGGATACCTCCATGGGGCTTACCCCGGTGGAAGGTTTAGTGATGGGCACGCGATGCGGCGACCTGGATCCGGGCATCATGACCTACGTGATGGAACGCGAAGACATCAACCGGTCGGGCATCAATTCGCTGATCAACAAGCACAGCGGATTGCTGGGGATCAGCGGCGTATCCTCCGACATGCGCGAACTGGAAACCGCCGCCGAACAGGGAAACGAACGCGCACGACTTGCCCTGGAGATGTTCCATTACCGGGTGCGCAAATACATCGGAGCTTATGCCGCAGCAATGGGCGGTGTGGATGCAGTTGTGTTTACCGGAGGAATCGGCGAAAATTCGGATACCTCGCGCTACGAAATATCGAAAGGACTGGAATTTCTCGGACTGGAGTTTGACAGGGAGAAAAACGCCGGAGTACGCGGACAGGAAAAGATCATCAGCAGGGACGGTTCGCGCGTGACAGCCATCATCATCCCTACCAATGAAGAACTGATGATTGCCAGGGACACCGAACAGTTAACAATGAATAATAAATAATGAGCAATGGACAGTAAAATTTACAATAAAATCATGCGGTGGTGTGCGCGGAAGGAATACAGCCGTCAAGACATCCTGCAAAAATTAGTGCATCTGGGATATTCCCATGAGGACGCTTCGACAATTGTGGCACTGCTCGTCGAGAACAATTTCATCGACGATTATCGTTACGCCAAAGCGTGTGCAAACGACAAATTCCATCACAACAAATGGGGATACCGTAAAATCGCCTGCATGCTGAAAATGCATGGCATAGAAGACCCCGTCATTCTTGAAGCGCTGGAGAGCATAGGTGCGGACGAATACATGCAACTCCTGCGAAAAGAACTGAAGAAGAAACGCAAAACCATCAAAACCGGTACTCCGGAAGAGATAAGGGCAAAACTGCATCGTTTTGCTACCGGAAGGGGGTTCGATTCGGACATAGTTTATCTGGCGATGATAGACCTCGAATAATTCAATGGTTTTTACCTTTTTCCTGTGCGGACTTCCGTTCGCCGTGACGGAGGCAGCGCCGTTGGAAAACACGAATCGGTACAGGCAGCAGAAAGGAAGGGAAAAATTTTGGCAGTTTTGGATGATACCCTTTCCCGAACCGCCTTATTCAATACAAAATACAATTGTCCGAATAATAAACCCAAATTGTTCATCAGGATGTTCCTGTATTTACCACTCATTTAGGAATGGCGAATAAAAAACTTATAACGGATATGAAATTCGACCTCGAAGAGGTCACATGTTTATAGAAGCAATGTACCCTTCTGTTGTACGACCCCGTCGGGGTCGAATGGAAA
>JAISRX010000051.1 GCA_031273395.1 Bacteroidales bacterium
CGGGCGGTGAGATTGCCGATGGCGCCGCAGTCGCTGACGATAAATCCGCTGAATCCCCATTCTTCGCGAAGAATACCGTTCAGCAGTTCCCTGCTTTTGGCGACCGGCACGCCCAGATAATCGGAATAGGACATCATCAGCGACTGACAGTCGTATTCGCGTATCACATGGCGGAACGGCGCCAGATGCACTTCGCGTATTTCGCGTTCCGACAGACCGACGTCGTGCGAATCGCGTCCTCCGAGCGGAGCGCCGTGTACGGCAAAGTGCTTGGGAGTGGTCATCAGTCCCTTCGACTGATAGCCCTTAATCCACGCGCCGCCGATTTGCGACACCAGCACGGGGTCTTCGCCGAATGTTTCCTCGCATCGTCCCCAGCGTGCATCCTGCGCCACATCCAGCACCGGCGACCATGCCTGAATCGCCCCCGCGGCAAGGGTTTCATCGCCCACCACCGCGGCGACTTCTTCCGCCAGACGCCTGTTCCACGACGCGCCCAGCGCAATTGCCTGCGGGAAAATCGTCGCGCCGCTGCCGTAGGAAAAACCGTGTACGGCTTCCACTTTCTTGATGTCGGGGATGCCCAGACGCGGGATACCCGGAATGCCCCAGCCCTCGCGTATCAGTTCCATCTTGTCGGCGGGCGTCATGACGGCGAGCAGCAGTTCCACCCGTTCGCCGACAGGCAAAGCGGCGTTCATCCACGGCTTATCACTGACATCCGTCTGCTGCGCGGCTTCCTTAGCGGCATAAACAAAACCGATTTCACCGACGGCAAACGGCTTTTTCAGGACATTTCCCTTGAACAGGATTTTTACGTGAGCGCCGTACTGCGGAGCGAAAGTCAGGCTGAACGGCTTGTTTCCCGTGACGCTGTATTTGACCGCCTCGCCCGGATTCATGGGGTCGTAGGTGATATGGACATTCACAAGTCTCGACAGTTCCTCTTTTGAAATACCGGCGGCTTCCATGCGGATTTCCTTCACATCGCCTGCCGTTTGCAGGGTGAAAAGCAGATACTGGTCGGTTTTCAGGTCATTGACGCCGATTTCCCACACCGTCCGGCTGTCGCCGTCGAGCAGTTGCAGGCTTTGCGCGCCGTTGACCGACGCCGATACGGACGTTACGCCCTTCTTCTGCGCAAAACCGGCGCTACAGAGAAGGAAGAACAGGATCATCGAATAGATGGTTTTTAAGTTCATTGAGATATTTATTTATTTATTTATTGATTTATATTGAATCGGATGATGTTTCATTCCACAGTTCCTTAATGGTTTCTTCGAGATTTAAACCGTCGGGCATGCTCTCCGAGCGGGTATTTCCCCTGAATTTTCCTCTTCCGTGCTGGTTGCACAGGCTCACGATACGGCTTACGGGCATCTGGAGGAAGCCGCAGGGATCGTGTTGTCTCACCCAGTTGCAGGCATACCGCAACCATTGCCGGCGATCATTTTCGCTTTGAAGATACAACCACGATATTTCATCGTAACCCCATATAAAATGGCTGTCGATAGTGGATTGTCCCGGAGTGCGGCTGCAACCGAAATTATCAAATTCAACCAGATAGGGCAGCGCGTCGCACGACCAGCCGCTTGGAGCGATACAGGCTTTGCTGCGCCCGTACAAGGCGTCCAGATAACCCGCCGCCAGCTCTGCCTGTTGCGGTTTGTCGGGAATCTCCTTGATACGAAGCGGAAAGGAGTTGAAATCAAGCAAACTTTTTCCATTCACCACCATACCGCCCGAAGGCACATGAGCGTCAAGCAGCACCCAACCGCGACGGGCAACCGTTTTGGCATACCGCCTCACCTTGGTCAGAAATGCCTCCCAATGCAGCAATTGCGGGTCTGCCATGCCGATCAGGGCTGTTTGTCCGAGATGCAAGGCTTCACACCCTGCGCCGATATAGGTTCCCGCCAGAAACATAAACCACAGTTGCGTTTCCGGTTGCGTGATGTCCGGCACGCTGGAACCCTGCCGCCAGTGATTTGCCATTTTTCCGTCCGGATTCAACATTTTTTCATAACTGAAATGGCGTTCTTCCGCAGGAATATCCATTGCCGCGAATGTCCATGCGGGAACAGGAATTTTATCGACCTGCCGCGTGACAATTTCGAAAAGCGCCGCCTGAAAAATCACCTCCGGGTCATTGGCATGTACCTGAGCTATCAGCCGTTTTGCCTGTTCCATATAATCGGGAACGGCAAGCGCCTCTTCGCCTCCCCAGCGATAAACAGCCCTGCCGATGAATTTGGCGCCGATGTTCCCGATTAGCCGTACGTCATCCTCTTTGTAAGGATAGGGACCGTCGTTGGTATAAGGATCAACTTCGAGAAACTCGGTCATCGTTACCGACCGTTTCAGATAATTCTCCAGCACCTCCCGCGAAATGCCGGAGGCGTCGAAACGACAGGAAGACGCCCGCGCTGCACTTGTGACAAACACCATACAGGCAATGAGCGATAACACGGAAATCGGATTTTTCATGCGATTAAATTTTTGACAAATAAAAGAAGAAGCGCTTAATAAATGGATTAAAAAACGCTTAATATGGAGAAAAAAATCATTTTTTATATTTTTTTTACATTTCCGAATTGCCGGAAGACAAAATTGAGAATGCCATCGACACGACAGGAAGCAACAGGTGATGGTTATACTGCACTCGGTTATAGTCTTGTGTTTTTTAGCCTGTCGTACCCCGCATTTCATACGGGGTTATCAAAGGGTAACGCCTGCGGCGTTTTACGTCTATGCAGGGCTGTGCGCAAC
>JAISRX010000071.1 GCA_031273395.1 Bacteroidales bacterium
TTGACGGAGTTGTTAAGCGTGGGAAAGTCGCTGTACAGAAACACCGACCCCGTCAAATCAAGGGAATATGTATTTAACTCGCTGATGAAAAGCGTGCGCAATACTAAAAAATCCAAAAAAGAACAGGTGAATGAAACTGATGTGCGGTAAACGTTTTGAAATGTTCTGAAAACATTCTGAAATGCGCTGTAAGCGTTTTGAAATGTTCTGTAAGTATTTTGAAATGCGCTGTGGATATTTTGAAATATTCTGTAAGTATTTTGAAATGTTCTGTTGGCGTTTTGAAATGTTCTGTAAACGTTTTGAAATGTCTGAACCGGGATTTTTACAGGATTAAGAAGATTAGCAAGATTGAATCTTGAGAATCTTATGAAAATCGTGGTTCAGACAACTAATTATTCACTGTTCACTGTTCACTATCCACTGTTTTCCGCCAATAATACATTCCCGGAGCAGGCGCTTCGAAGCCGACGCTTTTGTACAGGCGTTGAGCGATGACGTTATCTTCCCTCACTTCGAGCGTGATGCGGCTGCAACCGCGTTGTCCGGCGATGGAGGCGACAGACTCCAGTAAGGTGCGTCCGATATGCTTTCCTCTGTATTCTTTCAGTACGATGACGTCATGAATGTTTATCATGGGGCGGACGGTGAAGGTCGAGAAGTTCTCGAAGGCAACCAGCATGCCGCACCGGACATTCCCGATGCATGCCAGCAGGACAAGAGATTTCGGATGTTGCTCAAGCGCCGTCGCTAACTGTGACTGCTGCTGCGGAGTCAAGGGATCGCCGCCGCCCATTTCGTCTGCGATGTAGGCATTTATCAGCGATCCGACGGCATTTACGTCGTCCGTATTTTCGTAATCACACGTGTGGACGGTTATTGTTTCAGGATTTTTCATTTGACAGTTGTTTATAATTTTGAGGATTCAGGTTGTATTTGCCGATGCGCAGTCCCATCATGCGTTCGGTGATACCCAGCTGGATTGCCGCTTTAGCCATGTTGCCTCTGGTGAGTATCAGGGTATCCACAATCATTTGTTTTTCCACCTTGTCCATGACATTGCTCAATGTACCCTTGTCGATGGTGTCGGACGAGAAGCCGGTTTGCAGCGTTGGCGGCAAGTTGTAGGAATGTATCACGTCGTCGGTTGTGAGTATCATGGCGCGTTCGATTACGTTTTCCAGTTCTCTGATATTGCCGGGCCACGAATAGACCATCAGCATGTCCAGAGCGCCGCCGGTAATCCGCTTTATTTTCGTTCCGTTTCTTTTGTTCAGTTTTTCGATGAAGTGGTCTATCAGGATGGGGATGTCCGCCCTCCTTTCCCTCAAAGCCGGTACATAGATGGGGAAGACGTTGATGCGGTAATAAAAATCGTCGCGAAAAGCGCCTTCCTTTATCATGTTTTCCAGGTTCCGGTTGGTGGCGGTGATGATGCGGACGTCAATATCAATGGTTTTGCCGCCGCCGACACGTTCAATTTGCCGCTGCTGTATGACCCGCAGGAGTTTCACCTGCATGGACAGAGGCACATCGCCGATTTCATCCAGGAAAACCGTTCCTCCGTTTGCCATTTCAAAGCGTCCGGCGTGCATGGCGTTAGCGCCTGTGAAAGCGCCTTTTTCGTGTCCGAAGAGTTCGCTTTCTATGAGGGTTTCGGGCAATGCGGAGCAGTTGACCCTTACGAAGGGTTTTGCCGCGCGGGGACTTGCGTTGTGTATGGCTTCGGCAATCAGTTCTTTGCCGACGCCGCTCTCGCCGCGAATCATGACGGTGGTAGTGGTCGAAGATACCCGTTCAATCAGGTTGTAGAGGTCGTGCATCAGCGCAGAATTGCCGACGATATTTTCGGGCTTGACCGATTTTACGCCTTTGAGCCGCAGATTTTCCTTGCGCAATTCGTCGATCTCTTCGATTTGTTTCCGTCGGATGGATATGTTTCGTCCGATTAACATTCCCACGATATTGAGAAATTTGATTTCCGCCGAAAAATCCTTGATGCCGGGGTGCAGTTTGTGAATGCTCAGCGTGCCCGTTATTTCGTTTTTGATGATGATGGGGACGCAGAGAAAGGCTACGGGGTGGTTCGGCTGAAAGGCGATGCCGGTCCGGTTCAGGAATTTATCGCTTTTGGCTATGTCGGGAATGACAACCGGCTGTTCCGTGCTGACCACTTCGCCTATCACGCCTTCGCCTATCTTATAGATGCCTTTTTGCTTTTCTTCCTCCGACAGTCCGTAGGCGGAACTGATCATGATCCGGTCGTAGTTGCGATCTACAATTGTAATAATACTGTACCGGGCATTCAGAAATTCGCATAATTCTCCCAGTACGACTTCCAGGTCTTTGTATATATTCTGGCTGTGACTGATCACGTTGCTGACGTTCACCAGAAAGTTCAAATCCGTATCAGCATAGCATACTCGCTTATATTTTTCACAAAACATACTTCAATTGATATTTATTTTTGTTGCAAAAATAGTTATTTTTTAAACATATTGTTACAATATTCACATATTATTTTCATTTCTGTAATATTCCATGATTTCAAAGGGGGCTATGTTCCGTTTGTTTTGCTGTGCCATACTGCCGATTTTCTTTTTCAAGTCGGAGATACGACATTCGTCGGCAGATATATTTTGTTCCTTCAGGAAGGCGCGTAACGCACCTTTTCCCGAATGTTTCCCGAACAGGTTGCGGGAACTTTCCCGTCCCGTTTCTTTCCCGTCGAATGGCTGAAAGGCGAGCGTATTGACAAGCGTGCATTTGGCATGTATTCCCGATTCGTGACTGAACGCCATTTCGCCGCAGACCGGTTTATCGGCCGGTATGGGTCTTCCCGATATTTCCGAAACGTATTTGCACAAAGCATGTAAGGCGGTAAGGCGGTATTTGGTTTCCTTAGCGATTAATTTCAGGGATACCGCGACTTCTTCCAGCGCTGCATTTCCCGCCCTTTCGCCCAGACCGTTTACGGTCAGGCTCAGGCTTGACGCGCCCGACTGCCAGGCGGTTATTGCATTGGCGGTTGCCATTCCCAAATCATTGTGGGCATGAAAGTCAATATCGAGGTCGGGATACAGTTTTTTGACGCTGCCGATTAGCGCCCGGGTTTTCAGCGGAGAGAGTATGCCGACCGTATCGGCAATACGCATACGGGCAATGCCCAGACTGTCGGCCATATCGACAAATTCAAAGAGGCGTTCCAGGTCGCATCGCGAGGCATCCTGGGCGCCGACGCTGACATGAGTGAAGTGGCGCCGTGCCTGTTCAACACTTTTGGGGAGGGCGTCCAGCATCCATTGCAGGCTTTTACCCATTGCCGAGAGTTGAATGTCGGACAGCGGGAAAGCAATATGTATGCCTTCCGCCCGGGTACGCGCCGCGGCTTCGATGTCTTCCGGCAGCGCCCGGCTCCAGACGGAGATACGGGCGTTCAACCGTTGGCGGACAATGCGGCGAATGGTTTCCGTTTCTTCTTCACCCATTGCCGGCGTGCCCGCTTCCAGTTCGTCGATGCCAATATCGTCCAGCATCCGCGACAGCTTTATTTTTTCGCTGCGGGAGAAAGACACGCCGGGCGCCTGTTCTCCGTCACGGAGGGTGGAGTCTATGAGCCATACCCCGTTCATGTGATCAAATACTCTTCTTTGGCTTCGCCTTCTTCCAGGGCGTCGAGTATTTCATCCACTCTGTCTTTGGTTACTCCGCCATACCAGTAGTTATTGGGCTGTACCACGACTACGGGTCCCTGGCTGCATACGCTCAGGCAGGCGGTGGTGGTTACTACGGCGTCTATTCCTCTGTCGGCGCATTCTTCGGCGATGTATTGCACTAACGAGGCTGCTCCCTGTTTGTTACATGCTCCTTGAGCATCTCCTGCAACCCGGTATGAGTTGCATATTAAAATCATAAAATCCGGCTTCTTCATTTTGAAATATATTTATAAATTTGTGAATTGACTAATTGACCTCTCCCCCAACCCCTCTCCGCAGGGAGAGGGGAGAAAGATTACCTGCCCTTCCGGCTTGGGGTTACTCTTACCTCCTCAAAGTTTGAGGAACTCTCCTCAAATTTAGAGGAACCATCCTCAAATTTAGAGGAACTCTCCTCAAACTTAGAGGAACCCTCCTCAAATCTTGGAGGAACCCTCCTCAAATCTTGGAGGAACCCTCCTCTAACTTGGAGGAACTCTCCTCAAATCTTGGAGGAACTCTCCTCAAATTTAGAGGAACTCTCCTCAAATTTGGAGGAACTCTCCTCAAATTTGGAGGAACCCTCCTCAAACTTGGAGGAATCCCGGAACAGGGCGCCGGCACGCTTGCCGACGGAGAAATCATGCCGCGTATAATATAAGTACTATCCGCATTCTCCCCCTGTATTCCTCCCCTCTCTTGCGGAGAGGGGCCGGGGGAGAGGTGAACTTATCCGCATCCCGCCCCCGTTCCGCGACAGGATTCACCGCATCGGGTATAATCGCTCCGGCAAAGCGTTTTGAGGGGCAGATTGAGATAAACGGCGTCCAGCCCGGCATCTATCAAACCGCTCATCTGTATTACTTTTATGCCGTTTTCATGGAGTACGCGCATGGGCGTTTCTCCGATGCCTCCTACAAGTATGGCGCGGCAATCGATGAGTGTTTTGTTTGCCAGTTCTTTCCAGCGTTCCATGCCTCCTCCTTCGGGAGGCGTATTGCGGGTTTCGACGAAATGATAGCCGTTGCGCGACTGCTCGAAGACGTATATTTTGCGGGCTTCTCCCAGATGGAGGTTTACCAGCAATCCTTCGTGGCTTGCTGCGGCTACCCGTGTGCGTTCTTCGCCGCGGTTGACGACCAATGTGGAGAATTGCCCCATCATGTTCATGATTTCCGTATTGTCGTGTCCGAGCAGGCCTGCGGCGTCGGCACGGCAACGGGCGCAATGCGTCATCGGGCGAATGTAAGAGGCGATAGCGGCTTTTATCTGTTTCATCATTTCTTTTGAAGGCTCTTGGAGATATTCAAATTCCGTATTTTCGACCGGATAGAGCGGAAGGCAGTTCATTGTATCGGCGCCCAGCGAGGCGACTTTTGCGGCTATCTCTTCCACTTCTCCGTCGTTAATCCGGGGACAGATGACGGTGTTTATTTTTACCGTTATTCCTTTTGCCTTGAGAAGACTGATGCATTTCAACTGTTGTTCGAGCAATATTTGTCCGGCTTCCTCGCCGCGATATACCCGGCGGTTGTAGCGAATCCAGCGATAGATTTTTGCCAGTGTCGGGGGATGCAGCGCATTGACGGTCAGGGTTACGTGCGAAACGCCGATGTCGGCTATCTCATCTACAAACGGCGCCAGGTCAAGCCCGTTCGTGGACAGGCAGAAGAGCATGTCGGGGAATGCCTGCCGGGCAAGTTTCAGGGTTTGCATCGTTTCCTGCGGATTGGCAAAGGGGTCGCCGGGTCCGGCTATCCCGACAACGCTTATGTCGGGCATCTTTTCGCTCAGCGCCCGCAGATAGTGGACTGCCTGCAAGGGCGACAGAACGGTGGCGGTTACGCCGGGACGGCTTTCGTTGCTGCAATCGTATTTGCGGTTGCAATAATTGCACTGTATGTTGCATTTGGGCGCGACCGGCAGGTGTACCCGTGCATATTTATGTTTCGCTTCGGCATTGAAGCAGGGGTGTTTGGATAAATCTTTCATTTTGAATTACGAATTAAAAATTACGAATTACGGGGGATTGGGTACTGCCACGCTTGCCGGGAGGTATTTCTCCCCTCTCTTGCGGAGAGGGGCCGGGGGTGAGGTACATATTATAAACTTTATTCCCGTACATAATCATTACATATATTTATATCCGACGCTTGACCGGCGTTGCCTGTCTTCCAGCAGGGTGTTCACCGTGTGTTCAAACAGAAGGGTTGTTCCTTCATAGCCCAGGGTCTTCGCATGTGCGGCTCCGATACGGTCGTGTACCGGGAATCCTGTGCGAACGAGGGGTATATTCATCTTTCGGGCAATGTAATAGCCTTTACTGTTGCCGATCATCAAATCGGGCTGGAGTTCGGTCATGAGCGTTTCCATCTGTTCAAAACTCATACCCTGTCCGACAATTATGTCGGGGAAACAGAGGTCTCCCAGAACATTTTTCAGGGTCTCCCGCAGTTTGCCGCTCTCGCCGCCGGAGGCACAGAGCACGGGACGGATACCTGTTTCGGCGGCAAATGCGGCCAGGGCGACGACCCAGTCTTCTTCGCCGTAAATGACGGCGCGTTTGTTCGATACGTATTTATGTCCGTCGATATACAGGTCAACCAGACGTCCGCGCTGCGCCCTGTATTTTTCGGGGACAGGTTTTCCGGCAATCTTTGAAAGCAGGTCGAAGAACTTGTCCGTTTCGCGGATGCCGACCGGCAAACCGGTTCTCCGGCAGGGTACGTCAAAGGCTCTTTGCAGATATTCTCCCGCCGATTCGCGGTTTTTGCCGCCTGCGTTGAGGATATATCCCAATTCTGCGGAAAGCATTGCCGATGCGCTGCGTTTCAGGGCGGCAATGCTTGTTCCGCCTTGCGGAATGCGCTGAAAGGTGTCCCACGAGGGATTGTCAAGCGTGTCGGAATAGTCGGGGAAGAGCATGGCGTCAATACCGAAATCGTTCATTATTTCCTTCAGATGACGGATGTCTTCGGGAGAAATGAAATTGTTGAACAGATTGATATGTTTGCCTGTTCTGTCGCCGGCGGAAGCCAGAACTTTGACGGTGGCATGAACGGCCTGATGAAAACCGTCGTAATGGGTGCCCGAATAACTGGGTGTGGAGGCATAAATCATTTCGGGTAAATCCTTTTCATTGCCGTGAACGGCTTTGTATTCGTTAATGAGTCGCTGCACGTCCTCGCCGATGGTTTCGCTCAGGCAGGTGCTTGCAATCGCGATGACGGCAGGGTGATACTGGCGGATGATATTGTCGATGCCGGTATTGAAATTCCGGTTTCCTCCGAAAATGGTTGTCTCTTCACTGAAATTGGAAGAGGCGATGTCCACCGGCTCACGGAAATGACTGATCATGTAGCGCCTGATGTATGTGGCGCATCCCTGCGAACCGTGCAGCATGGGCAATACGCCTTCGATGCCCTTGAATGCCATGCAGGCGCCCAGGGGGGTGCATTGTTTGCAGGCATTGGAAGCCCCCCAACCCCCACCCCCCTCAGGGGGGCTTCCGGAGACGTCGAAAGATTTCTGCAAACCTTCGGAGACGGCACATTCTTCAACCCCCTTGAGGGGGGGAGGGGGGCTGGGGGCTGGGCTTTGACTTTTTAATCTCCACACCGGACTTGTCACCGTATTGTAAACTTCTTCGGCAAAATTGAGCATGCCTTCATAACCGGCAAGGGGGAGTTTGCGTTCGTGGTTGTGGTCGCAAAAGCCGATTCCCAGCTTCGCGGCAATCGGACGTTCCTTCACGCCGCCGATAAAGAGGTCGGCGCCGGTCTGTTTCACAAACTCCGACAGTTCTATCGGATTGGAATCGTCCACCAGAATACATCCGTCGTCGCAAATGGCTTTCAGCAGTTTATAATCCTCCGTATTGCCGGTTTGCGTGCCGGCGATAACGGTTTGAACGCCGATCAGCCGCAATGCTTTGACCAGAGAGATGGCCTTGAAAGCGCCGCCTACGTAAATCGCCGCCCTTTTCCCCCGCAGGGCTTTTTTGTAGGGTTCGAGGGCGGGCAGTAAACGGCTCAATTCGTCTCTTACCAGTTCGCGGGCTTTTTCCATTACGGTTTCGTCTCCAAAGAAGCGGGCAACTTCGTAAAGGGCGTCCGACATGTCTTCTATCCCGAAATAGGAAACCTTGATGAAGGGAACGCCGTATTGCTCTTTCATTATTTTTGCCAGATGCATCATGGAACCGGAACACTGCACGACATTCAGCGCGGCGCGGTGAGCGTTTTGTATGTCGCGTACGCGCCCGTCGCCGGTGATGGAAGCCAGTATCCGTATGCCCATTCGCCGGTAGTAGTCGGTCAATATCCACAGTTCGCCCGCCAGATTGAAGTCTCCCAGAATATTGATGCTGAAAGGATGTACGTCTTTCGAGTTATCCGTTCCGATGAGGTTTGCCATCGCATCGCAGGCTATTTTGTAGCCGTCTTTCTTTGTCCCCTGAAAACCTTCCGCCATGACGGGTATCACGGGTATGCCCTTTTCCGCCTCAACACGCTTGCAGACCGACTGAACATCATCGCCGATAATTCCGACGATGCAGGTAGAATATACGAAGGTGGCCTTGGGCTGATGCTTGTCGATCAGTTCATGCAGGGCGCGGTAGAGTTGCTTTTCGCCTCCGAAGATGACATGTTTCTCGCGCAGGTCGGTAGAGAAACTGTTGCGGTGCAATTCCGGTCCGGACGACATGGCGCCCCGAATATCCCATGTATAGGAAGCGCATCCGACAGGACCGTGTATCAGATGAAGCGCGTCGGCAATGGGATACAGCACGACGCGCGAGCCGCAAAACACGCAGGCCCGCTGGCTTACGGAACCGGCAAGGCTGGGTTTCCCGCCTACCAGCTCGGCTGTATCCTTACCTTTGGTAATGATTTGCTGTTCTCTTTCCTGTAAAAAAGCGCCCATCGGATGAATAATTATGGAATGATTGATGAATTGAAGGAGTTACATTTGAAATTCCACACGTTCTTCGGGACAGGTTCTGTCCTGGTTGTCGAGAATCTTTTCCAGAATCCGGATCGCCAGGTTCGTAGCTCCGACATATCCCACGTGGGGGAAATAGTTGTTGCCCGGACGGTCAACGACCGGAAAACCAAGGCGGATGAAGGGAATGTTTTCGTCGCGGGCGATGTATTTGCCGTAGGTGTTGCCGATCAGCAAATCGACCGGTTCCTGCTTAATCCACTGATGGAGTTGGAACATGTCGGCGCGTTCGCCGCTTTTGTATTTGGCTTCGGGCACGGCGCCTTTGAGCATGCGGGTCATTTCTTCGTCGAAATGTTTGCCGGCTGTTCCGGTAACGATATAGACGGGTTTCATGTCGAGGGTGAGAAGAAATTCCGTGAGCGGAATCAGGGTGTCGGGGTCTCCGTAGAGCGCGACCCGCTTTTGCCAGAAGTACTTGGAATTGTCGGCTATCAAATCGACCAGTCGTCCGCGTTCTTCCGTCAGCGCGTCAGGCACGGGGAGATTGGCATGGCGGGCCAGCGAAGTGATGAAACGGTCGGTGGCTTTCAATCCGACGGGTATCTCGACAACTTCAAACTTGACCTTGCATTTGTTTTCCAGTTTTACGCAGGCGTCTTCGGTGGAATAGGCTCCCAGACCGATGGTGAATTTGCTGTCGCCGGTGGCTATCATGCTGTGGAGAGTCGTGCCGCCGTCGGGATACATTTTGAACTTTCCGGTAAGCGGCGCATCCAGTACGCCCGACATGTCGGGAAACAGGATTGTCCGCGCTTCCATGACGGCGGCAATCCGTTTGATTTCGCGCATGTCCGAAGGCTCCATCCATCCGGCAACCAGATTGACGACGTTTTTCTTCCGGGGCGTAGCCGTTGAAAAAAACCGGACAAAAGCGGACAACTGATTGGAATAGCCGGTAATGTGCGTCCCCACGTAACTTGGCGTATTACAGTAGATGACCGTTTTCCCCGCGGGGATTTTGCCTTCTTCGCCGGCTTTGGAAATGATTTGCGTAAGGTCGTCGCCGATGGTTTCCGACAGGCAGGTCGTATGTACGGCAATGACGTCGGGATCGTAAACGGTGAAGATGGTTTCTATTGCCGCCACGAGATTGGACGATCCGCCAAAGACGGACGATCCTTCGGAAAAGGAACTGGTAGCCGCCATGACCGGCTCTTTGAAATGACGGGTCAGTGCGCTGCGGTGATAGGAACAGCATCCCTGCGAACCATGGCTGTGGGGCAGGCATCCGTGTAATCCCAGCGCCGCATACATGGCGCCGACCGGCTGACATGTTTTTGCCGGATTGACGGTGAGCGCTTTCCGTTCTATTTCTTTCGCTGTAGTATGTCTTAGTAACATAAATTTTGTATTTTTAGATAATTAATAATTTTTATAAATAAAAAAAACGTGTAAACTTTGAGAGGGTGGTTTACACGTTTTTATAAAAATATCCTGTTAAATAAACTTATTCAAAAGCTCTCTTTATTTCTTCATTTAATGTTTCGTCTTTGCCGATCAGTTGTTTAACCAACTCATAGACTTGTGTCCTCGGATTGTGAGCGGAATATTTTTGATTATCATACAAATTAGACAATCTTTCCGAATTTTCTATTGCTTGCGTTTGATTTCCGAATTTTTGTAATATATCATACATTTCGGTTGAGTTTTTGGCGTATTTGAAATCTCTAATGTGATTTTTTATTTCATTTTCAATAGCATCTTTATAATCATTACGGCTCATCGGCGTATTCCGATATTGAAAATGAAGTAAATACCATAATTCAAATGCCTCATTACTCCATGCGCAACCTATATTATTAACCCTGGCTTTATTGATTGCATTATTAAAACTGTCGTCCGAAAAACCGTCTTTGTCAAAAACAACCCAAACTCTGTTATATTTATTGAGGTTGTTATTTCGGATTTTTATCGCTTCTTCAACAACTTGTATCGTGTTATACCCTTTGCCTTCGCAATCTACTTCAAAAATAACATTTCCAAATTGCCCTCTGAACTTTTTAAAATAATTCGGCTCTGTTTTTTCACCTTCGCAAACAATCAAAAAGAAAACTTTTATCCTTCTTGTCTTTTTCTTCCGACTGCTTTTTGCGAAACGTTTCAGGTCGGCATTATCTATTTTCTTTACCCTTGCCATATCCGTGAATTATTAAAAATTAGTAATATACTAAACTTGGTTGAAACATGAGAAATAATTTGTATCTTTGCAAAAAAAAACGCCATGGTACAGTTAAATATTAAGCCGGAAGACAGGCCACTGATTTTAGAAGGCAGGTACACAC
>JAISRX010000109.1 GCA_031273395.1 Bacteroidales bacterium
TAGATGAGAATAGTGAAGACTTGTTAATTGTTGCGTAAATTGCACCTGATAATCAGGAGATTATAATATCTCGCGACACTATTAACGGGGAAGATTAGGGGTGGGAAACTTCAATAATACAATAATTACAGCTCATAGAGAGAAATGAAAAATATAAAATCATATAAAGCCTGATAAGTGTTTTCAATTAAATTACAAATGCCTGTAATCTGTTGTTTTTTGGCAAATGTAACCATTTTATTTGTACAAATATATTGGACTTTATGTAATTGAAAATGTTTGTTAGACTTTATATTAAGCCCCAAAAAGAATTAACCCACTCATATCTAAAACTTGCACTATCAACCGTTGAAGTACACGCTATTCATATTTTCGTCAGGAAGCCCGCTATCAGTACGTCCTGTGAAAGAAAAACCTCTGATAATCATTAAGTTTATCAGAGGTTTTCCGTACCCAGGGCCGGGATCGAACCGGCACGAGTGTTACCCCACTGGTGTTTGAGACCAGCGCGTCTACCAATTCCGCCACCTGGGCATGGTGCATTAGCGGGTGCAAAGATACGGCTTTCTTGATTTCATGCAAACTTTTTGGAATAAAAAATTTCTTTGCCGTCAAAAAGAAAAATTCCACGTGACGGAGGGAACGAAAGAAAACAGGTACAGCATTTCGGCATAGCTCTGGTCGGGGTTGTCTTTTTCCTGACGGAAAAAAATAGTCCACGGGTTGTGCCGTCCATAGGCATTGTACAGTGAGAAGTTCAATTCGCTTTTGAAGCGTTTTTCGGGTTTCGGTTTAAAAGCCCATGTTGCCGACACGTCGAGCCTGTGGTAATCGGGATAACGGGATTCGTTGCGTTTGGAATAAATCGGAACGTAGCGACCCTCTATTTCGTAACGACCCACGGGATAGGTCACCGGCATCCCCGTCGCGTAAACCCAGTTGGCAGACACTATCCATCGCGGAGACAGTTCGTAATTCATCACAATGGAAATATTGTTGGGCTTATCGTAAGGCGAACGATACCATTCGCCGTTGTTGATTTCGTCCGCTTTGCGGGAGGCTGATGCGTATGTGTAGCTCACCCATCCGTTCAATGTGCCTTCATTCTTGCGGATCATCACTTCCATACCGCAGGCTTTGCCGTTTCCGAAACGAAGCTCGCGTTCGAGTTCCGAGTTGCCCATCAAATTAGCATGGTCTTTGAAATCAATCACATGCTGCATGTTTTTATAATATATTTCGATGGATGTTTCAAACAGGTTGTTGAAGAAATTCCTGAAATACCCCACGGCAAACTGGTCGCACAACTGCGGCAGGACATTGGGGGTTGACTGAAACCACACATCCAGAGGAGAACCGGATGCGGAATTGGACGCCAACTGTATGAATTGCGCCGTGCGTGAATAACTCGCCTTCACGGAGTGGGCGTCGTTTATCGCGTACAGCAAGCCGACGCGCGGCTCCCATCTGCCCGTAACATGGTAGGTTTTTCCTTTGGCGTAAACAGCCGAGTCCTTCACCGCATAACGTTCCAGCAGATACACCTGCTGTCCGTTGCCCAGATTTTGGAAGACGGTGTAGCGCAAGCCGTATTTAACGGTCAGCCTGTCGCCTGCTTTATGTTCGTTGGAAACAAAAAAAGCATGCTCCAGCGCATGCTGCCATGGTTCTGCAAACCGTTTGATGATGGATTGTGCGCCTATTCCGCCTCCTTCGCCGGGCGAAAAGTTATGCAGCAGCACCTGATAGCCGAATTTCAGGTTGTTGTTCGGATTCAAATGCCACGAAAAATCGGATTTGAAACCGAAGTTCTGCATTTTCGACTGCCAGTCCATGGATATTAACTCGTTCAGTTCGGTTTTCAGGTAGTAATCGTAAAAACTCCCGATAAAGGTGAAGTTGGAAAACAGTTTTGGCGAAAACAGATGATTCCATCTCAAACTCAGGGTTTGGTTGCCGAAATTCATGCCTGCCATCCTGTTGCTGAATTTGTCGCGTCCCATGTAGGCTGCCAGAAAAAGGCGGTTGTTGCCGTTGATCCTGTAATTCACCTTACCGTTCATGTCGTAGAAATAGAGGGATGACCGGCGCAAATCTTCCTCTTTCGACAGCAGGAGAAATACGTCGGCATAGGTACGCCTTCCCGACATGAGATAGCTTGCCTTGTCGGAAAACAGCGGACCTTCGAGTGTCAAACGGCTGGAAATGGTTCCGATACCGCCCGTTGCGGAAAAATTCCGGTGGTTGCCGTCCCTGCTGCGCACATCAAGCAACGACGACAGGCGTCCGCCGAAAGTGGCGGGTATATCCCCCTTGTACAGCACGACATCCTTAATAGCATCGTTGTTGAACACCGAAAAGAATCCCATCAGGTGCGACGCATTATATACGGTAGCCTCGTCCAGCAGGATGAGGTTCTGGTCGTGACTGCCTCCCCTGACGCTGAACCCGGACGAGCCTTCCGAGGTGGACTGCACGCCCGGCAGCAGTTGAAGGGCTTTGATCACATCCACCTCGCCCATCAGCGCCGGAATACGTTTCAGCGTTTTTATCGAAATCCGGTCTATGCTCATCTCGGTGCGTGTGACGTTGGCATTTCTGCCTTCCGCGGAGATCACCACCTCCTGCAATTCGTTATCCGACTGTGTGAGCCGGACATTCACCGTTTCGTCCCTGTCCAAATCTATTTCATGTTGGTACGTCCGATACCCCACAAAGGAATAAACCAGACGGTATTTTCCCCGAGGCAGGGTGATGGAATAGAAGCCATAGGCATTTGCAGCAGTTCCGGTTTTCGATTCCTCAACATACACCGTAGCGCTGATCAGGTCTTCTCCCGTAGCGTCGTCCACTATATGCCCGCTAATGGAAAAACGCTTGTCCTGAGCCGGTATCTCACCACTCGCAAACAACAACACTACAAGGCAAACCGCTATCCGACGACACATCATTAAAAAAATTGAGTATGTTTAATATGGTTATCAATAATCATTCCAAATATTGCAACGGTACCGGAAATTTAAAAATAATTACCGTATCCTGAATGATTTTTTTGAAATCATGTATCTTTGTATTTTCAAATGATATGTTTCGGTTGAAAGTTTTTGGTATCATCCCTGCGCGTTATGCTTCCACGCGCTTTCCGGGAAAGCCGTTGGCAATGCTGAGGGATAAAAGCATGATTGAATGGGTATATCGCCGATCTGCCGGCACATTCCGCTACATTGCCGTAGCTACGGACGATGAACGTATTGCAGGGGAAGTGGAACGTTTCGGAGGAAAAGTGGTAATGACTTCTCCCGCACACGGCAGCGGAACCGACCGTTGTGCGGAAGCATTGTGCCGGATGCAGGACATGTTTGGCGAACAGGCTGACGTGGCGGTCAATATACAGGGCGACGAACCGTTTGTAGATCCTGCGCTGCCGGCTCGTCTGGCGTCCTGTTTCGAGGACGCCTCCATCCACATTGCCACGGTTGTCCGCGCCATTGACCGCCCTGACGATTTATTCGATCCCAACTGCGTAAAAGCAGTGATCAGCGTATCCGGACATGCGCTCTATTTCAGCCGTTCCGCCATTCCCTGCGTGCGCGGATACGAACAAAATCAATGGTGCGGCAGGCACACCTTTTACCGGCATCTCGGCTTGTATGCCTACCGGGCGGACGTTCTCCTCCGCCTGACACAACTCAAACCGTCATTGCTGGAAACAGCCGAGTCGCTGGAACAAAACCGATGGCTGGAAAACGACTATCGCATCCGCGTGATACAAACGGAAGATGAAAGCATATCCATCGACACTCCGGAAGACATGGAACGCGCCCGTCGCTGGCTGGCAGATCATCCCGCGTATTTATGATAATAAGGAAAACGGGTATATGAGAACATGCACGGCAATCTGTTTGGTATTCCTGATGGCACATTCGTGCAGCAATCCCTATGCCGGATACGCCGTATATGAAGGAATTTACTATAAACTGCTGAAAATCGGCGAACAGGACAAATACGCCCGTTCCGGAGAGTATGTTACGATAGACGTCACCTGCAAAACCATGCGCGACTCTGTTTTTTTCTCCGGCGTATGCAGGTTCGGGCTTACCCGTCCGGAATTTCCCGGGGCTTTCGCTCATTGTTTTGCTTTGATCGGCGAGCAGGACTCGGCGGAATTTATTGTTCCGGCAACTTCCGGTTTTTTTGAAGAGGCGTTGAAGACGCCGCCGCCGGAATATTTACACAGCAGTGAGGAAATAAAAATCGCCGTGCGATTGCGGGAAATCCAGAGTAGGGAAGCCTTTCTACGCGAGCGGCAGACTTTTCTTCGCTGGGCGGCGGACGCCGGAGAACATGAAAGACATTTGCTGCGGGAATACGTCCGCAATGCAAAAATTGACGT
>JAISRX010000208.1 GCA_031273395.1 Bacteroidales bacterium
CCTGTATCCATGAATATGTGGGGATTTACGCCGGACTATTTCGATTTGTCCGAAAACAGTTTCATCGAATTTCTGAGAAACAATCAGCATCACCCGAAGGCAGAATTTCTGATACCGACATTGGTAAATGATCTGGTTGAAAAAAAGGAAATCAGCGTCAAATTGGTGAATACGCCTGCCGACTGGTTTGGCGTAACCTATATCAAAGACCGTCCGGGAACGGTGCAAAAAATACAGGAACTGATAGATAAAGGTATTTATCCTTCAAAACTTTTTGAAACAGAATGTGAAATCAAGAAAAATAGAATAGTATCATGAAAACAAAAATCATTCAGGAAACAATTCAATCCGTATTCGGAGCAAAAGGAACATATTGTATCATCCTTCTTCTGATCGTCCTTTCGGGCATATCGTGTAATAAAAAGACTGCACCGGAAACCTTCGAGGTCGGCAATCAAACCTTCCTGTTAAACGGAGCGCCTTTTATGATCAAGGCAGCCGAAATCCATTACCCGCGCATTCCAAAGGAGTATTGGGAACATCGCATTGAGATGTGCAAAGCTTTGGGCATGAATACCGTTTGCCTGTATTTGTTCTGGAATATCCACGAGCCGGCAGAGGGGCAATTCGATTTTACCGGCAACAACGATGTGGCAACCTTCTGCCGATTGGCGCAAAGACACGGCATGTATGTGATTTTACGTCCCGGACCTTACGTCTGCGCCGAGTGGGAAATGGGCGGATTACCCTGGTGGCTGCTCAAAAAACAGGATATTCAACTGCGCACGCAAGACCCTTATTTTATGGAACGGGTACGGCTGTTTATGGCGGAAGTCGGCAAACAATTGGGTGATTTGCAATTAGCCAAAGGCGGGAATATCCTGATGGTGCAGGTAGAAAACGAATACGGTGCCTACGGTATCGACAAGCCCTACATTGCGGCTATCCGCGATATGGTGAAAGCTTCCGGCTTCGACCAGTCGACCTTGTTTCAATGCGACTGGAACTCCAATTTTGAAAACAACGCCCTGGACGATTTGCTGTGGACACTGAATTTCGGTACGGGCGCCAACATCGACGAGCAATTCAAACGGCTGAAAGAGCTGCGTCCCGAAACGCCCCTGATGTGCAGCGAATTTTGGTCGGGATGGTTCGACCATTGGGGCGCGAAACATGAAACGCGCAGCGCCGAAGAACTGGTTGCCGGAATGAAAGAAATGTCGGACAAAAACATCTCTTTCAGCCTCTACATGACGCACGGAGGGACTTCGTTCGGTCATTGGGCGGGCGCTAACTTCCCCGGATATGTACCCGACTGTACTTCTTACGATTACGATGCTCCGATCAATGAATCCGGCAGAACAACGCCGAAATATTTTAAAGTCCGTTCGCTGCTGGAAAACTATTTGCCCGAAGGCGAAACCTTGCCTCCCATTCCCTATCCCATTCCAACGATAGCCATTCCCGCGCTCACTTTTGAAGAAGTTGCCCCCCTGTTCGACAATCTTCCCGAACCGCAAACCAGCGAAGACATTCATTCCATGGAATATTTCGACCAGGGCTGGGGAAGTACTTTATACCGTACCCAACTGAAAGAATCGAACGCGCCGCAATTCATCCGCGTAACGGAAGCCCACGATTGGGCGCAGGTTTATATTGACGGAAAAAGAATCGGCGTTCTGAACCGGCTGAAAGGGGAAGGTTCGTTGCCGCTTCCGCCTGTTCGGGAAGGAGCCGTATTGGATATTCTGGTAGAAGCGATGGGACGAGGAAATTTCGGTCAAGGCATTTACGATTGGAAAGGCATTACCGAAAAGGTGGAAATCATCAACGAAAACGGTAGCGACGCGGCGCGCCACGTCGCTACGGAACTGAAAAACTGGCTGGTTTATTCGTTTCCCGTAGATTATGCTTTTGCAAAAAATAAAGATTACAAAAAGGTTCATCCGCTTGAAAACCAACCGGCATATTACCGTGCTACATTCACACTGGATAAAACCGGGGATACGTTTTTGGACATGTCGCAATGGAAAAAGGGGATGGTATATGTAAATGGTCACAATATCGGTCGCTTTTGGGAAATCGGACCGCAACAAACCCTGTATCTTCCGGGGTGCCGGCTGAAAAAAGGAGAAAATGAAATCATCGTTTTGGATATGGCAGGCGCTACAGAACCCACAGTTTCCGGTTTACGCGAACCTGTACTGGATGTTTTGCGAGGCAACGGCGCTTATAAATACCGCAAACAGGGTGAAACGCTGGATTTATCGGAAGAGAAACCGCTTTACTCCGGTTCATTTAAACCGGGAAACGGTTGGCAAAAAATAACTTTCGGAAAATCGCACGAAACCCGCTATTTCTGTCTGGAAGCCCTCAACTCATTCGGCAACGATGATTTTGCCTCCATCGCCGAACTGGAAATTTTAGGCGCCGACGGCAAACGCCTGTCCCGCCAACACTGGAAAGTTGTTTATGCCGACAGTGAAGAAGCCGATGATGCGAATAATACGGCAAGCAATGTGTTCGACTTGCAGGAATCAACCATTTGGCACACGTCCTATTCGATTAAAAAAGATAAATTCCCCCATGCTATTGTCATTGATTTGGGCGAAGACAAAGTGATTTCCGGCTTTGAATACTTGCCGAGAATGGAAGCAGACAAACCGGGGATGATCAAAGATTTCCGGATTTATTTGAAAACAGGTCGATTTAGGAACGTGGATAAATAAAGTATGCCGGTTTAGCCCGAAGGTCTTGATTTTCATCACCGCAGGCGGGCGACCTGCGGACACAACAAATACTTATTTCTGCCACCCCACCTTGCAAGGCTGCACGTTAATCCTGTCAGGGGTAGATGCCCCCGCCGCGATGGTACGTGCGATGGTAGAGACGGGGCGCGCCCCGTCTCTACAGCTGCCGGCATATTACCATTTGGTACAAATAGCGTCTCAAAAAAATTAGAAATATCCTGACTTCCGCCGGTTTTTACAAATTTAGTCCATGATGCAAAAAATGTTTTGTTTATCAGAAGAACCAACGTATTTTTGCACAAAATAATTATTTTAAATATTAAGAAATGTCCGCAAAAATAAAAACAAATAAATTGCAACGGATCGCTCAGCCCGACGCCAAAGTTCCTTATCATCGCAAACCGGAACACCTGACCCTGGAGACATGGCAAAAAGCATTGCGCAGACAGTTTGTGACGGATAAAAATTTCCGTATCGCCAAGTTGGACGGGCATCCTGTTTTCTCGGACTACAAAGTGTATAATCCGGAAACAAAAAACAGTTACAAAGTTGCGTTGCGGGACAATCGGGAAGGAACGGACAGCATGAATTTCTGCACCTGCATGGACTTCAAAACCAACCGTCTGGGCACTTGCAAGCATCTGGAAGCGGTACTCCGTCAGGTGAGAGCGAACGACAGGCTGAACAGCATGTTGCGCGAAGGTTACGAACCGGAATATACGTCTGTTTACCTGCACTACGGCGACAGTCGAAATGTAAAAATACGCATCGGGACGGACAATGCCGGTTCCTTCGGAAAACTGGCGGAACAATATTTTGATGAACGGTTTATTTTGCGTCCGGAAGCATACACGCAGTTTGAATGTTTTCTGAGGCAGGCGCGGGCGATCAGTGACGATTTCCGGTGCTATGACGACGCGCTGGAATACGTGCTGACCATGCGCGAACATCAGCGCCGCACCGCCTTGATGGACGAACGCTATCCTTCCGGCGCCGTACCGGAAAATTTGCTTCATACCACCCTTTTCCCCTATCAAAGGCAGGGCGTACTTTTTGCCGCCAAAACGGGACGCTGCCTGATTGCCGACGAAATGGGGCTGGGCAAAACCATTCAGGCAATCGGCGCCGCCGAACTCCTGATCAGGGAACAACACCTCCGAAACATTCTGGTGATTTGTCCCACCTCGCTCAAATACCAGTGGCAATCCGAAATACAGAAATTTACCGACAGCGCCGTCCATGTGATTGAGGGCGCGGCACACCTTCGTCCGGCGCAATATACGCGGGAGGCATTGTATAAAATTGTGTCGTACCACACGGCAAGCCGTGATGTGGAAGAGATCAACGCCGCCGAGTTTGATCTGGTAATTCTCGACGAAGCGCAACGAATCAAAAACTGGAAAACCAAATTAGCGCAAGGCACAAAAAAAATCAAATCGACGTATGCCGTCGTACTCACCGGTACGCCGCTCGAAAACAAGCTGGAAGACCTGTATTCCATCATGCAGTTTGTCGATCCTTTCAAACTTGGACCGTTTTACCGTTTTCTGGACGAACATCAGCAGAAAGACAGTGAAACGGGTAAAATAACAGGTTACCGGCGGCTTCGCGAAATAGGCGAAAAGCTGTCGGACGTCATGATACGGCGGCTCAAAAAAGAAGTGCTTACCCAACTGCCCGAACGGATGGATAAAAACCTTCTGGTGCCGATGACTCAGGAACAACTGAATTTGTACGGCGAATATGAAGATACCGTAGCGCGGCTGGTCAGCAAATGGCGTTCGCACGGCTTCCTGAGCGAACCTGACCGGCAGCGTCTGTTGCTGGCATTGAACTGTATGCGCATGGTATGCGACAGCACGTATATCCTCAATCAGGACTATGACAGGCGATACGATACCAAGATTGAAGAATTGATGAATATCCTCGACGAATGGCTGTCGTCATCGGAGGAGAAAGCGGTCATTTTCAGTCAATGGAAACGCATGACGCATTTGGTCTCCAAAGAATTGGATTTCAGGGGAGTTCCTTACGAACATCTGCATGGAGGCGTGGCAAGCGACAAGCGTAAAGCGCTGTTCGACAGGTTCAACAACGACCCCGACTGCAGGGTCTTCCTGTCCACCGACGCCGGCAGCACCGGACTGAACCTCCAATCCGCATCGCTGCTGATCAACCTCGACCTCCCGTGGAACCCTGCCGTGCTGGAACAGCGCATCAGCCGCATCCACAGGATGGGACAAAAGAACAAGGTGTCTGTCATCAACTTCGTGGCGAAACATACCATCGAACACCGGATGCTGTTTGTGCTTGATTTCAAAAGCGCTCTGGCGCAGGGCATACTGGACAACGGCGAGGACGCCATTTTCATGGATAAGGACAAGTTTTCCAAGTTCATGGAAACCGTCGAAAACGTGACGAATGGCTTCGATGGGGAAGCCGAAATCGGACTTTCGGGAGAGGAAGAGCAGGAAGCGCTGGAAATGAGCGCCGCAACACCCGATACAATGGAAATTGCGCCCGTCGGAGAGCAGGTTGCGGAAAAATCCCCGCAAGCAGAAATGCCGCAAATAGAGGGCGACGACGATATTTTGGCGGCGGAAGCCGAACCGTCGCACCGCGAACCCGTACCGCAGCCGGTAGAAGCGGCAGCGCATCCCGAACCGCAGGATTTGCTTGCCGGCGGCTTACGTTTCCTGAACGGCTTGGCGCAGACGCTTTCGTCGCCCGAAGCCACCGAAAAATTAGTGTCGTCCATTGTCGAACGCGATGAAAAAACCGGACACACGTATGTAAAAATCCCTGTCGATGACCAACAGACCGTTGCCAACGCCATCAAACTTATCGGGCAATTGTTCAAAGGATTAAGCGCTGGCTAAAGCTTTGTCAATGAATAAAGGTGACCATATTACAGTCATTGCTTCACCTGCGGTTAGCAATGACGGAATCCGGCGTCCGGCAAACCTGCGCGCCTGCCTTGCGGGAACAACCTATACTGCATTCGGTTGAGTTTTGAGTTTTCGTACCCCGTACAAGCGAAGCGCAGTGCGGGGTACGAAA
>JAISRX010000254.1 GCA_031273395.1 Bacteroidales bacterium
GAGTTTTCGTACCCCGCACTGCGCTTCGCTTGTACGGGGTTATCAAAAGGCAACCCCTGTCGGGGTTGCGCACAGCCCTGCATGGACGTAAAACGCCGCAGGCGTTACCCTTTGATAACGACAGGCTAAAAAACACAAGACTATAACCGAGTGCAGTATATTTCAAGTAAATCCGTAACAGCCTCATTATATACAATCAAACAGGCAGCAATGACACTGCGGGAACAACAGGCGCCGCCGGTATGAAACCGCATATTGAAAAAACATTTTTTGATTGCGTGGAATTTTCGTAGTTTTGCGTCATTCTAAACAATGGCTGGTATGCGGAAGTTTTTTATTACGGTATTGCTTGTCCTGTCGTTTGCAGCGGCGGGAGTGTCGGTTTATTTTGTTCTGTCGAATGAAAAGGAACATGTCGCCGACACGCTTTATGAGGCAATTCCCCCCGATGCGGGACTGATCATTGAAATCCGTGATTACGCCACGTTTTGCGGCTTGCTGTCCGAAAATCCGTTGTGGGGGCAGTTATGCAAAATTCCTTCCTTGCGTTTGCTGAATGAAGATATTTTGCAGTTGAACCGGTTGGGTCAAGCTAACGAACGGGTTTTGCCGTTGCACAGGCACCTCATTTTTTCGGTGCATCCCGCGGGCAGGGAAGAAATGTACAGCATCGGTTTTCTGAAAGTCGACAATGAAAAGGAGGTGGAAATCATGACGGATGAATTTAAGCGAAAATCAGCGGATGCAGCCGTTTTTTCCAACAGGACATACGATCAGGCAACCATTACCGACGTCGTTTTTAAGCAGGGGGACAAAAAGGCGCAAACTCTTTCATACGCATACCGCCGCGGGATACTTATTTTTTCACGTTCATCCATCCTTCTTGAAAACGCTTTAAGGCATCTGGTTGCCGGTCCCCCCGTTACGCGGCAGGGTACGCTGGCTGCTCTGGTGCGGACGGCAGGAAAAAATGCGCCGGCAAACATATACATTAATTATGCCCAGCTTCCCCGCGAAGCCGCAACGGTAGTGCATCCGACCCACCACAAATTAATGCAACCGTTAGTCCGTTTTGCCGACTGGACGGTTTTAGATCTTAATTTGAAGCCGGATTTGCTTATTTTCAACGGGTTTACGGCATACGATCCACTGCAGGAACACTGGAGCGCCGTTCTGCAGGGGCAACAAGCCATTCCGGTTACCCTGACCGACGCCATGCCGCCGTCCACTTACGCATATCTCTGGTGGGGCATTCCCCACATCCGGCAGTATTTTACCGATTACGGACAATATCTGGAGAAAAATCGGGAGACGGCTTACAAAAAGGAATTAAGCAGGATCAGCGCCTCTTTCCGGATTGACCTGCAAGCCGACTTTGCGGAGCAGTTTGAAAATGAGGCTGCGCTGGTATATGCCCATTTGGGACAACTGTCCTCCGAGGAAACGCCTTTTGCACTGTTCCGCATCAAAAGTACGTCTTCGGCTGTCGCGATGATCGAAGACTGGCAGGAAACGGTTTGCAACCGCACCGGTAGCGCAACAGCCCAACATCGCGAAACATTGCAGTTCGATCATCAGTTGTCGTTCACGGCATACCGCTTTCCTTTTGACATTCCGGCAGCGCTTTTCGGCGATTTGTTTTCGGGAAGCAACACATGGTGTACGGCGGTGGATGATTATTTGCTTTTCGGCAGTTCCACAGACCAGCTCAAACGATACCTGCATTATACCGCGCTTCATGCAAGCCTGCAAACCGATTTGTCATTCGGAAGGCTTGCCAATGACTTCTCGTCCCGATGCAATGTGATGTTTTACTGCAATCCTGCTGTTTCGGGCGGATTTTTCAAACAGCTGTTCAAGCCCGAACGCTTCAAGGAACTGGAACCGTCCGGAGAAATACTTGCCCCCATCGGGGCGGCAGTATATCAGTTGGGCGTTTCCGGGGAAATGTGCTATAACAATATATTCCTGAAATACCTGTCGAATGAATCCGCTGAGCGTTCCACCGCGATGCAGACCTCATGGGAAAGCCTTCTGGACACGGCTATCGCATTCAAACCGCAATTAGTGCAAAACCACAACACGGGCGAGATGGAAGTATTTGTGCAGGACATGGCAAACAACGTGTACCTGCTGAACAATATCGGGCGGATTCTGTGGAAAGTGCCGCTTCCGGAGCCTGTTGTGAGTCCCGTGTATCAGGTGGATCTGTATCGAAACAAAAAACTGCAAATGCTTTTCAATACCCGGAATTACATCTATGTGCTTGACAGGCTGGGTAACACCGTCGAAAATTTTCCGGTAAAGCTCAAATCGCCGGCAACAGGCGGCATTGCATTGTTCGATTACGATAACGACAGGAACTACAGGATCATGGTGGCGTGCGAAGACCGTAAGGTATATGCTTACGAAAAAAACGGAAAACCGCTGACCGGATGGCAGTTTCTGAAAAGCGAACATCCGGTGCAAACAGATTTGTATCACTACCGTTCCGGTAACAGGGATTTTATTGTCTTCGCGGACAAATATAAAGTATATATTCTTGATCGGCAGGGAAAAACAAGAGTTTCGCCCGAATATAACTTTCCGGTAGGCAGAAACACCACGATAGCCGCAGAGCCGCCCTTTTCGGACGCCCCCTCGCATATCGTGCTGACCGACACTGCCGGCGCGCCGCATTTCATCTCGCTGATCGACGGAAAAATACGAAAACAGGAGATCAAAACATTTCCGCCGTCTCATTTCTTTGTTTTTCAGGATGTGAACGGCGACCGGCAAGGCGATTTTATATTTGCAGGCAACCGGAAAGTGGAAGTTTTCCGGCAGGACGGGACGCAATTGATGAGTATCGACACGGAAGAACCGGTCGTCATGCGTCCGTATGTATATGAATTTGCTGCCGGCGACCTGAAAATAGGGATCGTTGCCCCTCAAAAAAACCTTATTTATTTATACGACCGGCAGGGAAAACTCCACGAGGGCTTTCCGCTGAGAGGAAGCACCCTGTTTTCGATAGGCAGGCTGGATAAACTGAGCCGTAATTTCAACCTGTTTGTAGGCAGTAAAAATAATTTTCTGTACAATTATCCCGTCCATCATTAAAAACGCAAATAATACATCCGAAAATACATCATGTCCAACACCCCCATTCCCCGTGAAACGGTAGATCAGGCAAAAGCGGCAAGCGGTCTGAAAAATATAGGCGCCGCATCCATTCGTGAAGTAGTGCGGCTGGTTAACCGAATCGAACGCACCACCGGATTGCAGTATATCAAGATGGAGATGGGCGTTCCCGGTCTTCCTGCGGTACAAACAGGCGTTGACGCACAAGTGGAAGCCCTGCGGGGCGGAGTGGCTGCCGTTTATCCGTCCATTGAAGGGATCGACGAACTGAAAACGGAAGCATCGCGCTTTGCGAAACTGTTTCTGAATATCGACATTCATCCGTCGGGATGTATCCCTACCGTGGGATCGATGCAGGGCAGTCTCGCGGCTTTCATGGTCAACAGCCGTTGCCGCAGGGACAGGGAATACACGCTGTTCATTGATCCGGGATTTCCGGTACAGAAACAGCAGCATCAGGTATTGGGCGTCAAGTACAAAACGTTCGACGTCTATAATTACCGCGGGGAAAAACTTCGCGCCAAGCTGGAAGAATATCTCGGACAGGGCAACATCCACACTATTGTCTATTCCAACCCCAACAATCCTTCGTGGATATGCTTTTCGGAAAACGAACTGCGCATCATCGGCGAACTGTCCATGCAATACGACGTCATTGTGCTGGAAGATTTGGCGTACTTCGGCATGGATTTCCGGTACGATTACGGGCAGGGGGGGAAACCTCCATACCAGCCGTCGGTAGCGCATTTTACCGATCATTACATGATCCTGTTTTCCGGTTCGAAAGTGTTCAGTTACGCCGGTGAACGAATTGCCCTGATGTTGATCAGCGATCGCCTGTATGCCCGTCACTTCCCTGATTTGAAACGTTTTTACGCATCGGACAATTTCGGTCATGCCGCCGTGTACGGCGCGCTGTATGCCATCTCGTCGGGTACCGGACATTCCGCGCAATATGCGCTTGCCGCCATGCTGAAAGCCGCCGGCGACCGCTCTTTTGATCTCCTCGAAGGAGTGAAGGCGTATGGGGAAAAAGCCCGCGTGATGAAGGAACTGTTTACCCGCTACGGCTTTCAAATAGTATATGACAGGGATGAAGATCGACCGCTTGCCGACGGGTTTTATTTTACGATCTCCTATCCGGGATTTTCCGGAAGCGAATTGCTGGAAGAATTGCTGTACTACGGCATCAGCGCCATAGCGCTGGACATTACGGGCAGCGAGCGTACGGAAGGCTTGCGGGCGTGTGTATCGCAAACGCAACCCTCGCAGTTTCCCGATCTGGAACTGCGCCTGAAAAGTTTCCGAAAAGACCATCCGTGACGAAGCGGGGAAATGTCCGCAGGCAGTCCTTGCAACTTTGGCGACGGTGAATAAAGTGTCGTCCCTGCTTTATATGACAGGTGCTCTCCCCCCTCTCCATTTTGGAGAGGGGCTGGGGGTGAGGAAAAATCCCCATCTCCCGTAACAAGGGGTTTAAACCCCTTGCTGCTCGCCCAAAAACGAAATATACTGCATTCGGTTGAGTTTTGAGTTTTCGTACCCCGCACTGCGCTTCGCTTGTACGGGGTTATCAAAAGGCAACCCCTGTCGGGGTTGCGCACAGCCCGGCATAGACGTAAAACG
>JAISRX010000001.1 GCA_031273395.1 Bacteroidales bacterium
CGCTTTACCCAAAGACGATTGAAGTGCAGATTAGCGACCTGCACACCAAAAACGAAGACAGGGATTCCTCGTTTTTTCTACCCGGTGAAACATTCCCGACGGAATGTAATTTCGGAAAATCAGACTTAGACAAACTATTTATTTCTCATTTTTTAAATTAAATTTTTTTATATGAAAAAGATCTGTTACACAGAAAAGCACAGAGAGAAAAACACATCTCTCCGGCTGCAAAAGAAAAAGTTGGCGACGACTTTGTTCTTTTGGATAGCGTTTTTGACGGCTATCCAACTCAACGCCCAAACGGCGAAAGTGATTAAAGGGAACATTTCCGAAAGAAACGGCGAATCCGTCATCGGCGCCTCTGTCGGAATTTCAGGCACTACATTGGGAACGGTTTCCGACATGAACGGGAACTTTTCCATCGAGGCGCCTTCTACATTACCGGCGAATGCGGTTCTGACCGTCACGTACATTGGTTATACGAGTCAGAAGAAGACGATCGGGAATGAAACGGTTTTCAATTTTGTTCTGGAGGAAGACCCGACGAGGTTGGAAGAAGTGGTTGTTGTCGGCTACGGTACGCAGCGGAAGGCGACGCTGACCGGCTCGGTGGTCGCGGTGAACAGCGACCAGCTGGTGACGACCAAGAGCGGCAACGTGCAGAACATGATGACCGGTAAACTGCCGGGCTTGCGCGTGATTCAGAAGACGTCGGAGCCGGGACAGTTTACCAATCAGTTTGATATTCGCGGGCTGGGCAGTCCTCTTTTGGTGGTGGACGGCGTGCCACGCGGCGATTTGCCGCGCATGGACCCGAACGATATCGAAAGTGTTTCTATTTTGAAAGATGCATCGGCCGCTATTTACGGGGTGCGTGCGGCAAACGGGGTTGTGCTGGTCACGACCAAAAAGGGGGAAAGGGGTAAGGCTAAAATCGAATATTCCATGTATTACGGTATTCAAACGCCTGCCGAAATGTTGCGACCGCTGAATGCGTGGGATCGCGCGGTTTTATATAATGAAACGTCGATGCGCAGCACAAGCACGCCTTTACTGACCTACGACGATGCGTATTTCGAGGCGTTGAAAAACGGAGAAATGCCCGATACCGACTGGTACGGCGCCATCCTGCGCTCGACGTCTCCCCAGCAGCAGCACAATGTTTCGATCAGCGGCGGAGGCGAGAAAGTGGATTATTACATCAATTTCGGCTACAACGACCAGGGCAGTTTCTACACGACCAATTCCGCCAATTACAATCGCCACAACCTTAGAAGCAACGTTAATGCGCAAATTACGAAAAATCTGAAGGGCGGGATAAATCTGAATCTGATGATGGACGAAACAAACCGTCAGAACATAAACAGTTGGGAAATCTTCGGGATGCTGTGGCGTTCGCGACCGACCGAGCCTGTGTATGCCAACAATACGGCGCCTTATTTTTATCATCCGGACGTGGAATGGAATCCGGCGGCGGTGATTCATCCCGAACTGGCCGGTTATGTCCGGGATAAGAAGAACCTGTTTCAGTCGAACATGCATCTGGACTACACCGTTCCGTTCATCAAGGGACTGACGGCGTCGGCGCTGTTCAGTTACGACAAGACGTACAACGACAATTCCAATTTCAAGCGCGAATACAATGAATATCGCTACAATGCGGTGACCGAAACGTACGAAGGGGGCTGGATGAGAAACAGTAAAACGAATCTGACCCGCTCGTATTCAAACAGCTTTACAACCCTGTGGAACGCGAGACTGAACTACGACAATACGTTTATCGACACGCATCATGTAAATGCTTTGCTGCTGTACGAAGAAAGCTACAATCAGGGTTATGATTTCAGGGCGATGCGCTACTTTGAGATACCCATCCCCTACCTTTTCGCAGGTAACGCCGAGAATCAGGAAGGCACCGGCAGCGGTTTGAACGAGAACGCATCCCGGGCGCTGGTCGGGCGGTTGAATTACGATTATCTCGGCAAATATATCACGGAGTTCTCGTTCCGGTACGACGGTTCTTCCAAATTCCCCAAAGGCAAGCAGTGGGGCTTTTTCCCAAGCGTTTTGCTGGCATACCGTCTTTCCGAAGAAAATTTCATCAAAGACAATCTGCCCTTTGTCCGGAATCTGAAAATAAGGGGCACATGGGGAAAACTCGGTGATGACGGCGCGTCGCAATTCCAGTTTATTGAAGGATACGATTATCCGCAATCCTACCATAACAAGCAAAATCTGCCGAGAGGTTCCGTCTTCGGCAATACGTTTGTCAACGCGCTGGGATTCCGCGCGGCGCCCAATTATGATTTGACCTGGTACACGGCTACGATGTTGAATCTCGGTATGGATGCCGATATTTGGGAGGGTCTTCTCGGTTTTTCCCTTGACCTGTTCCGGCGCGACAGAGACGGTCTTCTCGACACGCCGGCCATCGTCGTGCCGGGTACGTTCGGTTCGAGTATTTCGCAAGCCAACCTCAATGCCGACCGTACCAAAGGCTTTGAAGTGGAACTGAAACACCACAACAGGGTGGACAAACTGGATTACAACATAACGGCATTCGTGCAAATGACACGCAACATGTGGACGGAAAGATTGCAGCCCGACCGTTCCAACTCTTACGATTACTGGCGCAACAACCTCGTCGGACGTTACAATGATATATGGTTCGGCAAGGGCGCCAACGGACAGTACCGCTCATACGATGAGGTCGCCCATTCCATTTATGCCATTGCGGGAACGCTTCCGGGCGACCCCATTTATGAAGACTGGAACGGCGACGGCACAATAGACGACCAGGACAAATATCCCATCGCTACAACAACAAGTTCCAACACCAACCTGCCGGGTACCAATCTCAATGATACGCGCAATTATCCGCTGATGAACTTCGGAATGACGCTCAACGGTCAATGGAAAGGGCTTGACTTGAATATTCTGTTTCAGGGCGCCGGCATGTCATACGTAGGATTCGGCAACCAGCTGCTCAATCCGCTTCAATGGGACGGAAATGCACTGGAAATGCTCAACGACAGATGGCATCCCGTTGACCCTAAAAAAGACCCGTATGACCCTACCAACACCTGGACTTCCGGTTTTTATCCCTACGGAAGAACCCGGGCGGAAGAAACATCGGCTTTCAATATCCAAAAGGGCACGTATCTGCGACTCAAAAGCGCCGAACTGGGCTTCACGATTCCGGGAAATCTGCTGTTTACCAAAACAGGCGTCAAAAACCTCCGGGTTTTCGTCAATGCCTACAATCTGCTTACCCTTACCGGCGTAAGAGGTCTTGACCCCGAAAAGCCTTCCGAAACATACGGACAACTGTATCCGTTGAACCGGACTTTTAATTTCGGAGGCACACTTACATTTTAATTTGTCGAACAAATAAAAAAGATACAAACATGAAAAAAATATTTTTATTAACATCAATCGTTATCTCTTCGATATGCGGGTTCACCGCTTGCGTGGATTTGGACATCACGCCTACAAGCATCATCACGGCGGAAGACATATACAACGAAAACGGCATCAAGGCCTATTTTGCCGGAATCTACAACCATCTGCCGATGGAAGACTACCACTACGACACCGATACGGAAGGCGTCAGCGAAGGCGGCGGAGCCGGTTATTACGTCAATAACGGAATAAGCGTATGGACGTTCTGGAATTCAACGGGCGAAATGGTGAACCGCAACAATCCCGGTTTTAAACGCCATCGCACGGGTTACTGGAGCGGAGGATTCAATATTATCCGCCAGGCAAACACCTTAATCACCAGTCTGCCCGATTATCCGGCGCTCGCCACCCAGTCGAAATCCTGGATAGCAGAGGCTAAATTTATCAGGGCTTATGTGTATTTTCAATTGGCCAAACGCTACGGAGGCTTGCCTAAAGTTCTCGAACCGCAGATATTGAGCAGTAACGAATCCGACTTGTGGGTGCCCCGCGAAAGTCATGCCGCCACGTATGATTTCATTCTACAGGATTTGGATGAAGCCATTGCCGACATGCCTGCCAAAAGCGATGCGGGACGTGCCAACAAGTATGTAGCCGCCGCTTTCAAGAGTCGCGTTGCCCTCCATGCCGCTACGACCGCCCGCTACGGTTCGATGAAATTCCCGGACTGGGACGTCGATGGCGTCCTGCTGCAGGGCATACCGGCAAACCGCGCCAACGATTATTTCAAACAGGCGTGGGATGCCGCCAAATTGGTGGAAAGCAGCGGAAGCTATGAACTCCACAGAGCCAATGCCGACAAAATGGAGAACTATGCCGAAATATGGGAAAAAGCGGACAATAATAAAGAGTCGATATGGTTGCGCAAATTCGATTTTACCATGACGGTACATTCTTATAATTCCATGATGTGCCCGCCGCGCATGGCGACCGAAGGCGGCGACCGCTTTAATCCTACCCTCGACTGGGTGGAACTGTTCGACGGACTGCCGCTCGACGAAAACGGACATTTCAGCGCCTTCGACGCCGACGGCAATTACCTCATATACGACAACTGCCACCAACTGTATGACGCCGCCGAACCGCGACTCAGGGCGAACCTCCTGATTCCGGGAAACCTCTACAAAGGCGGAATGAAACTGGATTTGCGTGCCGGCATTTTCGACGAAAGTAAAGACCCTGCCGTGGACAAATACAAAAAGTTCAGCATCGACGACGGCGCAGACGGCAGCAACTACAATTCGTCGTCCATGTGGAACAAGGCGGATTATCCTACCAATCCATACCGCGACGGGCTTATCATTCATTCTACGGAGGGTGCGGCCGACCAGCAAGACCCTTACGTCAGAAGCGACGGCGTTAAAATCTTCAAAAACGGACTGGACGGTCCCCGAATGCAAGACCAGCGCACCGGAACCAACACCTGCACCGGATTTTTCGGACGCAAGCATCTGGACATAACTTTGCCGAAAAGTTCTACGGTACACCAGACTTCCACCCAGCCCTGGATTGAAATCCGATATGCGGAAATTGTCCTCAATCGCGCCGAGGCAGCCCTCGAACTTGCTCAGAGCGGCGAAGCAACCTATAACGGCGCCAATATGCTTCAGGATGCCTTTACATGCATCAACGATATTCGCGACCGCGCCGGAGCAAAACTGCTCGCAAGCCCGACAGAACTGTCCGTCGAGCCGGCTTATACCCAGTGGACTGCTCCCGGACCGAAGGGACAGGGCGGTTTCGTGGAAGCGCCCAACAGGGGACTGCAAATCGTGCGCGTCGAAAGATACAAGGAACTGGCATACGAAAGCAAACTCTACTGGGACTTGCTCCGCTGGTTCACATTCGATACCCAGATTCGCAACTATCGCAAAAGAGGCCTCTATGCCTTTATGTACAGCAAGGACGCCACGGTCGATGATGCCGGATATCCCGACGGAAAATATATCTATGACGCCAAAGCCTGCGAACAGGCAAGCGACAGGATTACCTTCAATCCCAACAATTATTACGAAACCATCCCGAGCGCCGAATTGAAAAACAATCCGCTGCTCCAAAAGAACAGATTCCAATAAACGATTAAAAACAATAAATAACATGAAAATAATAAAATATATATCCATCGTTTTATGTTGCCTGACGGCGGCAAGTTGCGAAATAGACAATTACGACGGTCCCGATGCAACCATACAGGGAAGCATTTACGACCATCGCGGACAACCGCTTGAGGTAAACCAGGGTGCTGGCATCATCAGGATGCGGGAGATCAGCTGGGCGAAAGATTCCGCCTCTTACGTCGCGCCTCAAACCCTGAAAGTACAACAGGACGGAACCTATCGCCATACAAAATGGTTTTCGGGCACATACCGCATGCTTCCCTACAGCGGCGCCTTTTTCCCGTACGACGACCAGTTGAAAGACGCCGACGATGCCGGAGAATTGGTCGAAATCAAAGGCAGCGTAACCAAAGACTTCACGGTGACGCCCTACCTGACTGTCGAATGGGTGAAAAAACCTTTTGTAACGGCCGATAACCGTATCGAATGTTCCGTCCGTTTCACGCGCAATCAAAAACCCGGATATGAAATGCCGGATTTAAGGGAAGCCGACATGCTCGTCTCACGGATGATAAACCCCACCGGAGGACGCGACGGCGAATTACACCCCACAAAGGTTGCATTAACCAATGACATGGAAGGTCAGGAAATCACGTTCCGCACCGCAAGAGCCGTCAAATATACCGGAATCGATTACTGGATACGCATCACGATGAACTGCAAAGCCGTCGCCAACAAACCGGAAACCAATTATCCGGGCATATCAACTTCCGACAATTTTTCGAGCATCGAAAAGATACATGTTCCCTGACTTGCGCCGAATTTATCATTATGATTAAAAGATAAAGAGGTCTTTTTAAAAAAGGTAAAGAGGTTTTTTAGGATTGCGGGTCGATAAAAAGACCCGCAATATTTATGAACCTGCGTTCCGGATAAGAATAATTGATAAATTGCCGAAAATTAAGCGATTTGCCCGTCAGGGCATACATATCAATAGAAAAAAAGAACAGGGTTCTCCTGAAAATTCCCCGTAGTATCTTATTTCCGAAATTGATGTAATTTTTGGCAGAATATTCAATTTTAACAGGGTTGTTTTTTTAACGCAAAGTTAGCAAAGAATTTTCGCAAAGTTCGCAAAAGGAATGCTTTGCTAACTTTGCGACACCCTTTGCGAACTTTGCGTTAAAAAATTTCTTTCCCGTATTTCCCTTTTTGGTTCCGGCTTGTCCG
>JAISRX010000011.1 GCA_031273395.1 Bacteroidales bacterium
CTCGAAGAGGTCACATGTTTATAGAAGCAATGTACCCTTCTGTTGTACGACCCCGTCGGGGTCGAATGGAAACACAGCATCGTTTTTCTATAAACATACGATGCCTTCGGCATCAAAACCATGATACATTATTTATTTCACGTTCCTTAGGTACCGGAACTTTATTGTTTGGAGATCATAATATCTTTAAGCATCTCATTCAGATCTTTGGTTAAAGAATCAATTTTCTGATGGATGATGTTGGGGGTTATCTGTTTTTCATACATCCCCTCGTCCGCATCGCTACCCGCATACCTGTCCCCCTGACCGGAAAATTCGTCCTTAAACCAGTAGGCCATAGGTCTCCCTATCACATGAGATATGCGTTCCAGCACTTCTATCTTCATGGACTTATTCCGGATCATCTGGTGCAACCCTTGCTCGGTAATGTCGATCTTCAAACACAGGTCTCTGATAGACATCCCTTTGCGATCCAACTCTATTTTAATTTGATTATAATCCATATATACACCTAACCCTTTTATCGAATGTCACTTAAACAATCATTTCATGCTTAAATAAACATTTAGTCTCCGTGATAAAAGTAATAACATTTTTTTTAATAACCGCAATTTTTTTTATATTTTTATCAACTAATATTTGAAATATCTGTTTTCCCCAATGATTATGAAGGAAACAAGATGTTGTCCGATCATTTGTTTTTACTGCAACGGGATAAACAAACGGAAATAACCCGCAAAAATGATGTTGTGGGATTAAACAAAAATTTAGTTTTTTTTATTATAAATATTTTTTTAAAAACGTTTGATTATTGATAATAACAATATTATTTTTGTCTCTTCTTAATAAGTAATTTCGTGGCGTATGTCAAAAGTAATAAAGATAAGAAAAGGCTTGAATATCAAGTTAAAAGGCAAGGCTGAAAAAATACTTGTCAAAGCCGCTCCGTCCGACAGATATGCGGTTAAGCCTGTTGATTTTGCCGGATTAACACCTAAAATGCTGGTAAAAGAGGGCGATGCGGTAAAAGCCGGTACTGCGCTGTTCATGGACAAGAACCGTCCGGAAGTATTGTTTGCATCGCCGGTCGGAGGCACGGTGGAAGCGGTGGTGCGCGGTGAAAAACGCCGCATCCTTGAGGTGGTAGTGAAAACCGGCGAAAAAGCGTTTGAAAATTTTTCACCGATGAAACCTATGGAGCAGGATAAGGAAAAAATCACGGAGTACCTGTTAGCCGGCGGCGTATGGCCCTTCATCCGGCAACGCCCGTATGCCATCGTTGCCAACCCGCAGGATACCCCCAAGGCAATTTTCATCTCTTGCTTCGACACCGCGCCGCTGGCGCCCGATTACGATTATATTTTTCAGGACGTCGATCCCGATTTTCAGGCAGGCATTGACGCGCTGGCACAGTTAACTTCCGGAAAAGTACACCTTTGCGTATATTCGGATTATCCGCCGGCTGCCACCTTTGCGAAAGCAAAAAACGTAGAGGTGCATCTGTTTTCTGGACCGCACCCCTCCGGCAACGTCGGGGTGCAGATACACCATGTCAGCCCGGTCAACAAGGGCGAAACGGTATGGTACGTCAATCCTCAGGATGTGCTGGTGATCGGCAGGCTGATCTCCAAAGGCGTGTACGACGTGTCGAAAACGGTGGTACTGTCCGGTTCGGAAGTCAATGCGCCGCGATTCTACAAGGTGGTCGGCGGTTGCCGGCTGACTTCCTTTGCCGACAACATCAGGACGGGAAACAACCGCTGCATCAGCGGGAATGTGCTTACCGGAACGAAAGTGTCTCCGGAAGGCTATCTCGGATTTTACGACCATCAGGTGACCGTTATCCCCGAAGGCAACCGCCACGAACTGCTGGGCTGGGCGCTGCCCGGCTTCGGCAAATACAGCGCAAGCCGCACATTCTTCTCGTGGCTGACGCCCGACAGGGAATATGCGCCGGATACCAACCTGCATGGCGGACGGCGGGCGCTGGTGATGACGGGACAATACGAAAGCGTCTTCCCGATGGACATCTATCCCGAACATCTGGTGAAAGCCATTCTTGCCGGTGAAATAGAAAAAATGGAACAATTGGGCATCTACGAAGTTGCCGAAGAAGATTTTGCACTCTGCGAATTTGTCTGCACCTCCAAAACCGAGGTACAGGCGATCATCAGGGATGGCATCAACATGATGATCAAGGAAATGAATTAATAAAAATCAAAAATGCTAAGAAAATACATTGATAAAATAAAGCCTCATTTTGAGAAAGGCGGAAAGTTCGAGAAATTACATTCCACTTTCGAGGCGTTCGAATCGTTCCTGTTTGTGCCCGACACCGTTACGCGGCAAGGGACGCACATCCGCGACGCGATAGACCTGAAGCGTGCCATGAGCGTGGTGATTATCGCTTTAATTCCCGCCATGCTGTTCGGCATGTGGAATGTGGGCTACCAGCAAGCCGAATCGCTCGGCGTCGTCCGTTCGCTGATGGAAAATTTCCGGTTCGGCTTTTTGCATGTATTTCCCGTCATCGTGGTGTCCTACGTAGTGGGGCTGGGTATTGAGTTCGGCGTGGCGCAGGTGCGCGGGCACGAGGTAAACGAAGGATTTCTTGTGTCGGGGATGCTGATCCCGCTGATCATGCCTGTCGGTATCCCGTTGTGGATGGTAGCGGTGGCAACTGCCTTTTCGGTAGTGTTTGTCAAGGAAATTTTGGGCGGTACGGGCATGAACATCTGGAACCCGGCTTTAGTGGCGCGGGCATTTCTGTTTTTCGCTTACCCTTCGGAGATTTCCGGCGATATGGTCTGGGTTTCCGGCGTCAACGAAGCGGGCGTACAGTTGGCGGATGCGTTCAGCGGTGCAACGCCGCTGGCACAAGCCGCTGCCGGACATCCCTTCACCGCCTCGCTGTCCGATATGTTCATCGGCATTATCCCCGGCTGCATCGGCGAAACATCAACGCTTGCCATACTGATAGGCGCCGCCCTGCTGCTCTTTACCGGCATCGGCAGCTGGCGCATCATGCTCTCGGTGTTTGCCGGCGGAGCGGTGACGGGCTTGCTCTTCAACCTTTGGAACGCCAACAGTTATATGGCGTTGCCGTTCTACTACCACTTTGTAATGGGCGGGTTTGCCTTCGGAGCGGTGTTTATGGCGACGGATCCCGTTTCGGCAACGCACACCAGCACGGGCAAATTCATCTACGGGTTCCTGATAGGGTTCTTTGCGGTGCTGATCAGGGTGCTCAATCCTGCCTATCCGGAAGGAATGATGCTCGCCATCCTGCTGATGAACACCTTTGCTCCGCTGGTGGATCACTGTGTGATACAGGTAAATATCGGAAGGAGAATGAAACGGATGAAACAGCCCGAACCTGTACGTAATTGAAACAGCCATGTCCGTAAACAGATTAATTTCCGGCAATAACTTTGAAGTTTTAAAAGTATTGTTTAATAAAATAATGATGCGGCGGGTAGTTCCGGCGGATGACGCCGCCGCCGAACATCTTCCGGCAAGCATGAATTCTTGCCGTATCCTTAAAAGTAGAATTTTAGAAACGTTATAACATGAAAAATTTCAGTAATTTGTATATTTTTTGCTTTTCGTCGGCGCTGGTGCTGCTGGTGGCGGCGGCTCTGTCGTTTACTTCGCTCACCTTGCAGCCGCAGCAGAGCAAAAACGTGGAAACGGAACGCCAGCGGAATATCCTTTCGGCGCTGGGCGTGGAATCCACTGTGAAAAACGCCGAGGAACAATACCGGCAACATATCCGGCACGGCGTGGTGATCAAAGCCGACGGGAACATCGTGGAAAGCGAAACGCCCGAAAAGCTCGACCTGAAAAAGGAAAACCTGAAACCGGTTGCGGAAAGGTATTTGCCGCTTTATCTGGCGGAAAAAAACGGGCAGTCGTTTATTGTCATTCCCGTAAGGGGAACGGGATTGTGGGGACCCATCTGGGGAAACGTGGCGCTGGAAACCGACATGAATACCATTTACGGCGTTACCTTCGATCACAAGGGCGAAACACCGGGTTTGGGCGCGGAAATCAACACGCCGAAGTTCCGGCAACAGTTTGCGAAAAAGAAACTGTTCGACGCATCGGGACAATTCACTTCCATTGCCGTGGAAAAACCCGGTTCGTACCTCCCCAACGACCATACCGTGGACGCCATATCGGGAGGAACCCTCACCAGCAAGGGATTGCAGGAGATGCTCAAAAACGGCATCGAACCGTATCAGACTTATTTTTCACAACATAAATTAAATTGAAGATGAGCGTATTTTCGTCCAAAAAGTTAAAACCGTTAATCCATCCCATTCTGACGGAAAATCCGGTAACGGTGCAAATATTGGGAATTTGTTCGGCGCTGGCGGTAACCGTCAAACTGGAGCCTGCGTTGGTGATGGCGCTCTCGGTAACTGCCGTCACGGGCTGCTCGAACCTGATTATTTCGAGCATCCGCAACTTCATCCCCAACAGCATCCGCATCATCGTGCAGCTGGTGGTAATTGCCGCCCTGGTGATCATCGTGGATCAGGTACTGAAAGCCTTTGCCTACGAGGTGAGCAAGCAACTGTCGGTATTTGTCGGGCTGATCATTACCAACTGTATCATCATGGGACGGCTGGAGGCTTTCGCCATGGCGAACAAACCGTTGCCCTCATTTCTCGACGGCATTGGAAACGGAGCAGGCTACGGGCTGATACTGGCGGCAGTGGCTTTTTTCCGCGAACTGTTCGGTTCGGGAAGCCTGCTGGGATACAAAGTCATCCCCGAAGCATTTTATGAATTTGGGTACAGGGACAACGGGCTGGTCATCCTCCCGCCGATGGCGTTGATTATCATGGGAGTGATTATCTGGATACAGAAAGCCTGCACGAAGGAAGCGAAATAAAGGAAAGGTAACATATCGGATGAAATACAGGCGTCGGACGGCAACCCGTCCCGCTTGTCCGATGCACGGATTTTATTCATTCAGGCGTAAAATATGATGTGGAATTTAAAATTTATTGTATTTTTGCGGGGTAATCATAAAAATCATTTTCATGACCACAGTTGTTATTAACGGCAAATCACGCACGGGACGCCGCCTGTTGCGCGACATAG
>JAISRX010000215.1 GCA_031273395.1 Bacteroidales bacterium
AACCACCCCCTGCCCCCTCCAGAGGAGGGGAATCCCCTGTACACAACGGGTAAGATTACAATCCCGGATGACGCGTTTATGTCAATAAATGATCTGTTTATTGATGGATAACTCCTAAGTTATTTATTCCGTATTCCTTAAAACACCGGCTTTTTAATTAATGCTGATGTCGCGGAAGACGCAGATTTTTACTTTTTCGCCGGTTTCCTTGCTAACGCCGGTAACGCCGAGCCTTATCCGGTAGTTGCCGCGGGCGGGATAGGCGTGCCGGATGCTTTCGCCCTTGATTTGCGTCCCGTCGCCCATCATCCAGTAGTAGTCTTCGATGCGCATATCGGGAAGATTGGTTTTGAGGGCGTCCATGTTGATCGTTTCCCCTGCGGCTGCCGTTTCCGGTGCGGTGATGTAAGGCTGTTCCGCGTCGCGCACTTCCACTCGGTAGTCGGCTGCACGGCTTTCAAAGGCTCCGGTGAGCGAGTCGATCACGTTCAGCTGCACCACATACGTTCCCGGCGCGGCATAGGTATGTTCTACCACTTCGCCACGTTTGATGTTCCCGTCGCCGAAGTTCCATTCGTAATAAAAGGTAGTGGTGTCCAGACGGATGGCTCCGGGTTCGAAAAATTCGTAGGTATAGCTGTTTTTTTTCTGTTCCGTGCAGTCGGCGAAGACGGGAAAGAGCGGTTGCTGCACCTGTCTCGACAGCGAGTTGAAGGCAAACATATCCACCGTTTTTCCTGCGCGGTTGCTTGAGAAATATCCTTCCCACCCGTTGTCATCGGCGGCGGCATAGGCGAAATCGTCGCGCGGCGAATTGATCGGCGCTTCCGGATGCCGGCGCATGAGCCATTCGCCTTCCGTTTCCTGTACCGAAAAAATATCCAACCCGCCCATTGAGCCGTGTCCGGAAGACGAAAAATACAGTGTCCCGTTGCCTTGAATGAACGGATACAGTTCGTCGGCAGGGGTATTGACCTCCGCGCCCAGGTTTTCGGGCGACGCCCATCCGTTGCCCGTCCATTTGCAGCAGTAAATGTCGAATCCGCCGAATCCGCCGGGCATATCCGAGGCGAAAAACAGCCGTTGTTCGTCGCGGCTCAGCGAAGGATGCGCCGTTTTGTATTTCGGGCTGTTGTAGGCAAACGGGCGAATTTTACCCCATGAGGTTTGGGTTTTCCGGGCGATGTATATCCCGTTGTCGCGGCTGTTGTTCACCGTGAAATACAGGGTATTTCCGTCCACGCTGAGCGAAGACGGTCCGATGTGCGATTTTTCCCTCAGGTTCCTGTTCAATATGTGGGGAGGTTCCCACTGGATGCTGTCCTTCCGGTAGGCTACGTATATCTGGAAAAGATGCTCGCCGCTCATGTCCGTCCGGCTGAGCAGCATGCTTTGTGGGCGGTTGGAACAGTAGAGCAGCCCCCCGTTGATGGGAACGGCGGCTACTTCATCGGCATACGAAGTGTTGAACGGCAGGGGAGTGACCTCGTACTGTGCAAAACACGTAAGGGACAACATTCCCGATAATACGGGCAATATGGTTCTGATCGGGTTCATTGTTTCAGATACAGGGGATTTTCGGCTTTTACGAGGAAATTAAATTCGTAGCGCAGCATGATTTCATGCGCTCCGGTGATGATAGCGGCTGTTTTCAGGGCGTGGTCGTAGGCATAGCCGATGCACAGGCGCGAGTTGATTTTTATTTGCGCCATTGCCGCCAGCACGTTTGTGCTTCTGCAGGAGAGACCGACTTCGAGACGGTCGTCCGGCAGCAGGAGGACGTTGCAGTTGACGTCGACCAGCAGTCCGCTCTGTTCAAAGCGCAGCAATACTGACGGTTTCAGCCGTACATGCTTGTTCACGGGCAGTAACATTCCGCCGTATAGCATCACGTTGCTCAAAGCCGGCGCGCCTTTGTAGGCTCCGGCTCCTGCGTCGGCGTACCGGATCAGCTGCGGGACGGACAATCCCGCGAAGCAGCGCGGAGCGTCGTAATACATTCCCGCGCCCACGTTGGGCATGAAAACCCGGCGCATCCCCGGAAGGAACATCCGGTCGCCCTCTTCCATGACGGTCACCTCCGAGGCGTCTTCGCGCATCTGCTCAAAGCCGCCCTGAATACCGAACGACAGTTTGCCCTGCTGCATGTTCACGCGAAAGGCATAGGCGCCATAGAAGCCCATTCGCTTGTAAATGCCCACCTTGTCATTGATCATCAGCAAGCCCAGCGCAAGTTTCGGGTTGATCATCGGAAAGTCGCCCGCCAGCGTTTGCGTTACCGGGGCGCCCTCCGTTTTCGGCAGGTGGGTACGGTAGAGCGCGGCAACGTTCGGAACCCCGCGGCTTCCGGCAAAGGCGGGATTGACCGCCAGACCGTTGTAGCGGTACTGGCTGTACAGGGGATGATCCTGCGACCGGCAAACCATGCAGGAGAGCAGCCAGCAAAGGACGATGCATATTTTATCTCTTGAGAATGACATGTCCTTTATATGTTTTGCCCTCGCCGGTGGTCAGGCGGTAGAAATAGGTGTCGGAGGGGAGTTCCCTTCCGGAGGCGCTTTTGCCGTCCCACAGGCAGGGATAGGGGTATCCGCCGGCGACGGAAGAAGTTTGATACACTATTTTGTTGTTCCTGTTGATGATGACCAGTTCGAAACTTTCGGCGTTTTCCACGCCCAACATGCCGAAACAGTCATTGAGGCGGTCGTTGTTGGGCGAAAAACCGGAAGGAATAAAGATGTCGCGCACTTCAACGGTCATGGAATCGGATACCGGGGGACAAACTCCGTTGGTCACCGTCCATTTCAGGGCGTTCACGCCCGTTTCCAGTCCGGAGACATGCGTGACGGCGCTTTCGGGGTCGGAAAAGACAAGATTCGTTGCCTGCCACATTCCCGTGCCTTCCGAAATGGTGGCGTTGAGTTCCGTGTTGAACTTGAAGTGCAGTATCTGATCCTCTCCGGCGCTGATTCCGACAGGCATCCGGTCGCGGCGGATAACGGCGGCTTCGCTGGTGTCCGCACAGCAGTCGCCGCGTCCTGATGTGACGATGCGCCGGTAGTATCCCTCGCCGGTGTATTTTTCCACCGGAAGGTAGCTGTCTTCCGTGTGACCGAGATGGCTCCAGTCCTGTCCGTTCGTTACGAACTGCCACTTGCAGGCAAATTTGCCGTCGCCTCCCTCAAGCGTTGCCGTTCCTTCGATGAGATCGGCGTTTTCCGTTTCGCACAGTTCCTGTCCGGCGGGCGACAGTTCGTTGCCGGCAATCACGGGAAGCACCGTCACGGAGAGTGTCCGGCTGGTGTCCGCACAGCAGGCGGAGGCGTCTCCCGAAACGACGATCCGTCGGTATTGCAGGCTGCCTTCCTGCAGCGCGGCGGGGAAATCGACTTCCGAAGCGCCCTCTATCTGTTGCCATCCCGCTCCGTTGATATTTTCCTGCCACAGGTAGGCGAAGTTTCCTAAAGCGCCCGACGCCGGCAACCCTTCAATGAACAGGTCGGACACGTTCCCGCAAAAAATGGTATCGGGGGTGGTCAGCAGGTTGTTCGCCACGGGAGGCACGGGGGTGATCCTTACCGGCGCGCTCACGTCGCTGACGGGCTGGGAGACGCCTTCGATGTTCTGGTAGGCGGTGACGGTTCTCCTGAGAAAAACGGTATCCGTCACGGGCGGGGTGGTGTAGTACTGTTGGTTGCCCACTGCTTCCCAGTTGCCGTTCGACCGTATTTTTTTCTCCCAGAGGTACTGGTACTGGTGGTTCGCTCCTCCGCGCGGCTGCGATGCATTGATGGTTTTGGCGGTGTTGTAGCATAGAAACGTGTCGGGCGTGGTGATGATATTGTAGAAAAACCCGCGCAGCTGCAATTCCGCGTGATCCAGAATAATACCGCTCGTGGCGGGCAAATCCTGCGAAATGCCGCACTCGTTGGCAAGCATTCCGTTCCTGCCGCGGTCGCGGATGACATGGTAGAGCGGAATATCTTCGATGCTGCCGTGTACGTGCAGTATTCCTCCTCCACCACCTCCTCCCACGCCATACGATCCGGAGGGGGAGTAGGGGATACAGTTGAAATTTTCGGTATTGCCGCCGTTGCCGCCTTTTATTTCTACGTTCAGGTCTCCGTAGTCGCCTGCCATGATCATCACGCTTCCTCCTGCGCCTCCTCCTCCTGCGCCTCCGTTGGAGGGGCTTCCGGCTACGCTTGCGCCGTTTGCCCTGATGGTAGCGTCTCCGGCAAAGGCAAGTTTTCCGGCAACGATGACGGCAATGCCTCCGCCGTTACCTCCGGGGGTGTTCGCGCCCGTGCCTGATCCTCCTCCTCCGCCCATGAAAATGCGGTCTTTCCATATATCGTGATAATCCTCTCGGTAGCCTTTGCCGCCCTCCGCAAGGTCTTCCTCGGTAAAGCTGGAAAAGATGCAGAAGGCAGGTCCGCCGTTGCCGCCTACTCCGCCGTTGCCGCCGCCGCCGCCGCCGCCGTAAACGTCGTTGCCGCCGCCGCCGCCGCTCCATGCAGCGCCCTTGCCTCTGGGATTGTTGATGAAAACGACTTTCTGCACATTGCCTTCGCCCTTGTATCCTGCCGCGTTCACATCGCCGTCGGGATAGTCGGACAGGTTGTGCGGCACGCCACAGATCGTCTGCGTGCTGCCGGACAGCCCGCCCCCGCGAAAACCCTTCTCCGAAACGTTAATGTCGGCGCTCAGGGTAAGGGTGTTGTTGACGATCAGCGCCAGCACGCCGCCCGTATTGCCGTCCCAGCTTTTGCACGTAAGCTCGCCCACCACTTCGGCGTCGGTGAAGGAAGGCACGCGGATCAGCTGAAGCGACTCGGTTTCCGTTGATACGTAGGTGAACAGATGCACCGCACCGGCAACGGTATCCACGTAACGGACAATATGAAATTCGTACTTGCCGGCGCCGTTGATGTGGTTGCCGTCCTTGGAAACGCCGGTCATCCGTATCAGCAGCACCGTGTCGTGAACGCCGAACAGGGAAGCGTCGTCCACCTTCAGTTCCGCCCCCTGGGGGTGGTTGGAAATATCAGTCACCTTAGCACAAGCATTGACAATGCCCGAAATCTTTGTTTGCGCGGCAATCGTACCGTGCAGACAAAAAAGAAAAAGCATGATATGTTTCAATGTTCCGTACAAGATTGAACTAATTATTTCCGTTAATTTTAAAATTGCACAAATATAATGTATTTTCTGTTTTTTGCCAAAGCGTTTCATGATTTTTTCTTTCCGAACGTTCATCACGTTTCTGTTTTTCTGTCCTGTTTTTTTTATGAAACGCGGGGCGTCCGGAAAATATTTGACCGAAATAATCGAATATGTTTGTTTATTCCGTCGGGAATAATTACCTTTGCCGCCCGTTTTAATTGAAAAAGCAGGATTGCCCGGGTGGTGAAATTGGTAGACACGCTACTTTGAGGGGGTAGTGGGCGTTAGCCCGTGTGAGTTCGAGTCTCGTCCCGGGCACGGTGCAAAAAAAAATCAAACAGAAAGGGGTGACGTTGTAACGTCACCCCTTTTCTCATGCATGAATAACGACACACTGTTCGGTTTTATCTGATGAAAAGCAACTCCCTGTACTTGGGCAGCGTCCACAACTCGTTGTCGACAATCAGTTCCAGCTTGTCGATATGGTAGCGGATTTCGTCGAAGAACGGGAATATCTTTGCAGAGTATGCAAGGGCTTTTTCACGCTCGTTTTCAATTTTGTTGGCTACCTTTCGGGCTTCCACCATCGCATCCACTTTCGTTTTGATGATGTTCACCCGCTCTGAGATTTCCTCTATCAGCGAGAAGTCCTGTGCGGCAAGCGTGCCGGCTTTGGCTGCATCGGCGAACACCGTCTTGATCTTGTAAACGTTGTCCAGCAGGATGCCCTGATACTGCGTTGCCACCGGGATGACGTGGTTCAGCGCCAAATCGCCCAGCACGCGCGCTTCTATCTGTATCTTTTTGGTATATACTTCCCACTTCACTTCGTTGCGGGCGTGCAGTTCCTTTTCGCTCAGCACGTCGACGGCAGAGAACATTTTTACCGACTGTGGCGTCAGGTAAGCGTCGTAGATGACCGGGACGCTGGTTTCGCAGTCCAGACCGCGCTTTTGGGCTTCCTTCTTCCATTCTTCGCTGTAGCCGTTGCCGTCGAAGCGGATGGCTTTCGATTCGATGATGTATTTGCGGATCACGGTGAAGATGGCTTCTTCCTTTCTGACGCCCGACTCAATAAGTTTGTCGGTTTCCTGCTTGAACTCCTGCAACTGGTAAGCCACGGCGGTATTGAGGGCGATCATTGCCGAAGCGCAGTTGGCTGATGAGCCTACGGCTCGGAACTCAAAGCGGTTGCCCGTGAAGGCGAACGGAGAGGTGCGGTTGCGGTCGGTGTTGTCCACCAGCAGTTCGGGGATGTGCGAAAGGGAAACCCGCGTGCCTGTCTTTTCGGTCACCCGAATGGCGGAGGTGCCTTCGCTGTTTTCCAGTTCGTCCAGCACTTTGGTGATCTGCGTGCCGAGGAAGACGGAAATGATTGCCGGAGGCGCTTCGTTGGCGCCCAGACGGTGGGCGTTGTTTGCCGAGGCGATGCTGGCTTTCAGCAGGGCGTTGTTTTTGTACACCGCCTGCAGCACGTTCACCATGAAGGTGATGAACTGAAGGTTTTCGGCGGCGTTTTTGCCCGGACCCAGCAGGTTGATGCCCGTGTCGGTTCCCAGCGACCAGTTGTTGTGCTTGCCCGAACCGTTGATGCCCTTAAAGGGTTTTTCGTGCAGCAACACTTTGAAGTTGTGGTGTTCGGCAACGCGCTTCATGGTGGACATCAGCAACAGGTTGTGGTCAACGGCAAGATTGACGCTTTCAAAGATGGGCGCCACTTCAAACTGGTTGGGCGCTACTTCGTTGTGACGGGTTTTCACCGGAATGCCCAGCTTGTAACATTCGTACTCCAGTTCGCGCATGAAGGCGGACACCCGCGTGGGGATGGCGCCGAAATAGTGGTCTTCCAGTTGCTGGTTCTTGGCGCTTTCGTGTCCCATCAGGGTACGCTCGGTCAGCACCAGATCAGGGCGCGTGGAGTACAGCGCTTCGTCCACCAGAAAATATTCCTGTTCCCACCCCAGATACGAATGTACCTTGCGCACGTCGCGGTCGAAGTACTTGCACACCGCGGTGGCTGCCTTGTCCACGGCATGAAGCGCCTTCAGGAGCGGCATCTTGTAGTCGAGCGCCTCGCCGGTGAAGGAGATGAAAATGGTGGGAATGCACAGGGTATCGTCCACGATGAAGGCAGGCGAAGACGGATCCCATGCCGTGTAGCCGCGCGCCTCGAAGGTATTGCGAATGCCTCCGCTGGGAAAACTGGAAGCGTCGGGTTCCTGCTGTGCAAGCAGTTTCCCGGTAAACTCTTCAATGACCCCGCCGCCCGCTTCGAGTTCGGCGAAGGAATCATGTTTTTCAGCCGTACCGTCGGTCAGCGGATGAAACCAGTGGGTGTAGTGGGTGGCGCCCAGTTCCATTGCCCACATGCGCATTCCTGCCGCAACGTGATTGGCGATGTTCCGTTCCAGGGGAACACCCCTGTCTATTGCGTCCAGCACTGCCTTGAGCGTTTCCTTCGACAGATATTTGCGCATCTGCCGACGATCGAATACCAATGATCCGAAATAATCGGATGTTTTTGCTCCGGGAGCTTCCACCCGGACGGCTTTCCTGCTGAAAGCCTTTTCTACTGCTTTAAATCTTAAATTAGACATGTTTATTATTAATTAATTTGAAAAATATGATCAAAAACGTAGCGGCAAAGATATGAAATCAAAATATTTTTTCGCCCTTTCATATCAATTTTTTTTGTAAAATCGTAAATTCAATTATAATTTATAAGATATTTTGCGGATTTTCCTTTAATTATGTATTCACCGAAGTTTTTTTAGCGCATATTGTCACATTTTGTAATTGAAAATGGAGAATGGAAAACGGAAGAAAAACAAATCAGGATAACCGCAGCAAATTTACAATGATAAAAAACCGGTGGCGTTTCGGAAAGTATGCCTGTTTACGCATATCCGAAATTGATACGGAAGAAAGCCAAATCAAAAGTCTCAGGAGTTGTCGATAAATATATACTGCATTCGGTTGAGTTTTGAGGTTTCGTACCCCGCACTGCGCTTCGCTTGTACGGGGTTATCAAAAGGCAACCCCT
>JAISRX010000222.1 GCA_031273395.1 Bacteroidales bacterium
ACCGCAGGCGGGCGACCTGCGGACACAACAAATACTTATTTCTGCCTGAACTGACGCTCTTCGACCAAAGGGAGAAAAAGGCAGGACTTAATTTTATTTCAAAGTCCCGCCTTTCAGTCGGTGTTACCGGTTTTCGTTGCCCGCAGCTCTCCGACCTGCGGTGATGAAAATCTGTCCTTTCAGGACAATTAACCTGCAAACGATACAGTGATAAGTTATTAATTTTTCATTCCTAAATAATTCAGTTTGGGTGCTAAATAATTCACTTTTGGTACTAAAAAAATGAGTTTGGGTGCTAAATAATTCAGTTTTGGTACTAAAAAAATGAGTTTGGGTACTAAATAATTCAGTTTGGGTGCTAAATAATTCGGTTTTGGTGCTAAAAAAATGAGTTTGGGTGCTAAATAATTCGGTTTTGGTACTAAAAAAATGAGTTTGGGTGCTAAATAATTCAGTTTGGGTGCTAAATAATTCAGTTTGGGTGCTAAATAATTCGGTTTTGGTACTAAAAAAATGAGTTTGGGTGCTAAATAATTCGGTTTTGGTACTAAAAAAAAGGCTAATTCTTTTTTTGAGGTGCTATTCATGTCCCGTTAGTATCTTATTTGTGAAATTGATGTAATTTTTGGCAGCATATTCGGGTGCGAACATACGGTAACATGGACGACATGGATGTCAGGTTCACAGAACACGGAGTGTTCAATGTGAATAACCCCAACTTAGCGAAGCGCTCTCATGAGCGAAGCGAATAATGAAGCGAAGCGATTGGGGGATCATAAGCGAACCTCCATCCTGCAACCCCGAACGGGGTTGAACGATCACTTTCGGATGACCTGCAGCAAAGAACAGGGAATTTCGCTTTTGAAAACAGGATTTGCATGCCTTTATGCTGCATGCGACCGAATAGTCGGACAGCAGATATTCAACCCCGTTCGGGGTTGGCGGGAGAGTGGGATTTGCTCTACCCCCCAATCGCTTCGCTAAGTTGGGGGTTATTCATATTGAACACTCCGTGTTCTGTGAGTTATCCTGTTATTTTGTCCTGTCCGGTTCCGGCTTGGGAACAAATCTGTTTCATCTGCGTCATCTGCGTGCTAAAATACTTTTGAGACAGCTCGATGAATAGCACCTCAAAAAAAGAATTAGGCAAAATTTACAAAAGCAAGCGTGATATTTACCTCAAAGATTTAACCGCAAAGAACGCCAAGAAGCCGCAAAAGGCGCAAAGTTTACATCGCTGACAATGACGTGAACGGAATGATTATTGTCCGACAGTTCCTAAGGAGTTGTCGATAAATAAATGTATCATTTATCGACATAAATGCGTCATCCGGGATTGTAATCTTACCCGTCGTGTACAGGGGATTCCCCTCCTCTGGAGGGGGCAGGGGGTGGTTCTCCTGATATACTTACTTAATGACAACGCCTTAGCCTTATTACATGCGAAGAGACGCGATTCTTCGCGTCTCTTCGGTTTCGCGTCACGCTGTAACGGTGACGGTAAGTTCTCGGATGGTCGTCCGTCCCTCTTTCATTAAAAATTCTTCTGACAGTTCGGATTCCACATCGTTTCCATGAGCGGAATTTCTCTGGTCATACTTGATACGGGCAACGTGCCTGTGGCGTAATGGTTGGTGGCGCCGCTGCGATCTGCCGGAATGTTCCAACGCCTGTTGTTGTAATATTCCAGCCCGCCTTCACCCCACATCTCAATGCGGCTTTGCAACTGCACCATCCCAAGCGTGTTCAAACCCGCATGAGCCGGATAATTGTCCACTGTCAACGTGGGAGCGCCGGCTTTGGTACGCGCCGCCAACAACGTGTTCAAAGTTGCACGGGCGCCGGGGTCGTTATTGGATTGCACCTGAGCCTCGGCTTTCATCAGTATCACCTCCGATGTGCGCATGTAGTAACAATCGGTTTCTCCTACATACGTCCGGTCGTCATCGCCAAGCGTGCCGAGCGGATGCGTGGAAGCAAACTTCAGATTCACGTAGGAAGGGATGGTGATGGTTTGCGGAGTAACAGGATATGTGTAATCGCCTAAGTCGCTCGCACCCTGGAAGGAAGCCTTGCGAAAATCGTCGTCTGCTATCTTGTTGTACAGACGGCTGTCTATGCGTGCAAAACCTTCATCCATGCCGCCGTAGCGGCGTCCGAAGATATTCAGGTAAGTATTTCTGCCGACGTTGCCCACCCCTTTCGGAAAACCGAAAATCACTTCCGGATTGATGGCATTGTTCAGAAAAGCATTGTCATCGGGGCGAAACTCAAATTCGGCGTCTGTTACCGCCGGACCGCGATCTTTTCCGCCGTAATGGGTTTCGTCGATCAACTGAGGGTACTGGTCAAGAATCCGGTCGCAAGCGGAAATCGCCGTTGCATAATCGCCCGAACACAAGGATACGCGCGCCAGAATAAAGTTTGCCACAGCCAGATCGAAATCCCTGACGTCCGCCGTATAACCGACACCGGCTTCGGTAAACAGAGCGATAGCCTGTTGAAGATCGCCCTTGATAAAATCATACGTATCCGTCATGGAAGCACGCGCTTTTTTGGGCTGCGAGATCGAATAGGTATCGTAAAGCATAATTCCCAACGTGCCGTTCCCGAAGTTCTCCATCAGATGATTGTATCCGTAGGAACGAAGCGTCAGCGCCCGCGCTTTATACTCTTGCATCTTGGCATTGGAACCGACCACTTCATCCGTCAGCAATGCCAGCAACTTGTTGGCTTGCGTGATACAACTCCATCCGAAACACCAGTGGGAAGTAGTGGTTTCCAGTTCTCCGGAGTGAAAAAGCACCGTCCGCTGATAATAGTCAGAACCAAAGATACCGGTGGAACGAGCGCCGAAAACAATATCGTTCCCCACCAGCGAATGCATGTAATCCACGCCGAAAAGACTGTTTATCATCGGGTTGGCGCCACCATGCTGATCGACCTCCGCGTTGATCCGTAAAGGCAGGCTATTAGCCATACCGCCCAGCACCTTGTCTATGGTTGCGTTATCGCCGGAAGCCAGCAATTCTTTGATTTGCTCTTCCGTGATGGCATTTGCCGGGGCAAGTTCCAGTTTGTCGGCGCATGAAGCGATCATCGCCAGACATGTGATGAATCCTATAATATACTTTTTCATATCAAATTTTATTTTATCCTGTTATTAAAAATCCAAATTAATACCGACGTTATACGTCCGCACGAAGGGGTACACAAAATTATCCACGTCAAAACCTCCGACAAGCGACATGCGAGGGTCAACGCCTGCATGAGAGGAGAACAGTAACAGATTATCTCCTTCCACATAGATACGCAGCGAACTGATACCCAATTTACTCAACATGCCGGCGGGAAGGGTGTAGCCGATAGTAATGTTCTTCACGCTCAGATACGATGCATCGAATAGCGCCAGATCGGTAAATTGACCCCAGCTGCCAAGGACAGTACCGCTGCCCAGTCCGTTTCCATTGTTGTACATTGCCATCGGGAATTTGGCATTCGTGTTCGTCGGCGTCCACGTATTGTTGACCAACTCCGGAGACAGCGCCGTAAGACCTCCGTCCCTCTGCATCTCGGTGGCATAGTGATAGCCGATGTATTCCCTGGAGAAGTATTTGCCGCCGATCTGGTATGCCAGCGCCACAGTCGCATCAAATCCCTTGTAGGCAAAAGTAGTGCTGAAGCCGCCCGTCACCTCGGGAAGCGCATCTCCCAGCTCCTTGCGCGTAGCCGGCGTTTCCGCAAGGTTGGTGACGCTTGCGCCGTCGCCGACCTTCTTTCCCTGGAAGAGACCTTTATCCAGGTCCTCCTGAGTTACTTTGTGATAATACAGCGGCAATCCCGTCGTCTGATCCACTCCTTCGTAGTGGAAGAGATACACGTTATAGTAAGGCAATCCCGTTCCCCGCAGAAATACATCATTCGTTCCGCCGCTTCCCGATGCTGCCCAGCCTGAGCCGCTGGCAAGCACATTGCCGTCCAGCGCCGCCTGACCTTCTCCGTCGGGCAGTTTCTTCATGATGGTGTTGTAGTGAGTGGCATTGAGCGACACCGTCCACGACATATCCTTCCTTTTGATAATGTCCACCGTCAATTCCGCTTCAAAGCCGTTGTTCCTGATCTGCGCGGCATTATTCGTAATAGCGGTCTGCCCCATCGAATAAGGCATTCTGGTATTATAGAACGCATTGACATTATCGCGATTGTACCAGTCGAACGTAGCGTGAACGCGATCGAGCAAACTCACCTCCAGCCCGATGTCCAGCGTCCGGTTGTTTTCCCATGTCAACAGGTCATTGACGTAGGCGGACTGGCTCAGGTTGTAGCTGGCGGGCGTACCTTGACCGTTGGTAGCCGAAGTATAGTTTGCGGAGTATCCCCATGTCTGATAGCCGGAATAGGTCGATATGCCGTTCTGGTTTCCGATCACTCCGTAGCTGACGCGCACTTTCAGGTTGTTCAGCCAGTCCTGGGTACTCTGCATAAACTCTTCCGCCGAAATGCGCCATCCGCCGCCGATAGACCAGAACGTCCCCCAGCGATTCTCGGCATATTTGAACTTGGAAGAACCGTCGCGACGTAACGATGCGGATGCATAATATTTATTGTCATATACATAATTGGCTCGTCCGAGATAGCTTTCCAACGCATACTTGTCTTCGCCTCCGCCGTTGCTGTTCATCCTGTCGCCCGTATCCTTGCCCACAAAGTTTACGTATGTTGCAAAACCGGGTATCAATTCATGCGTGGAACGAAAATATTGCCATTTGCGTCCGTATTGATTGAACTCATGTCCGAGTAAAGCGTCGACATGGTGCTTGTTGAAGTCATGACTGTAATTCAACAACTGCTGCGTATTGAGATTGGAAATCGTCCAGCTTTCCTTGCCGAACCATGCCGTACCCGCAGCGCGTCCGTTTTCACCGTTCCGGTATCGTGTGCGTTCGATAAACGTGTTGTCCAGTGCAAAGTTGGTAGTGAACGTAAAATCTTTCAGAAATTTGATTTCGGCATAGGTTCTTGTGTTCACGTCTTTGGAATACTGTACATCCTTGTCTAATTCGTTTACCCTGAGGACGTCGAATTGCGCATACGGATTGCCGGTAAGTCCCAGCGGCGACCATGAATCGCCGGCGCGTTGATGTACCAGTTTTTTCCCTGTCACGGGATCGGTTTTGATATTCCAGTTTTCGTCGCGCTGATACAATTGGGCTAAGGGCGTATAGTTGGTCGTCAGGGCAAACAGGTTTTCGCGGTTGTCGCCCATATTGCGTCCTTCGCCGGAGCGGTTGGGAGGCGACTGCGTAACGCGATCGGAATAAGCCACATTGGCGCCTGCCTTTAACCAGTCATATATTTGCGCATTTACCACGGCGCGTCCGTTGTAGCGCTGGAATTTGGAGGTAGTGATGAAGGAAGGGTCTTCCAGGTATCCGAGGGAAACATGGTAATCCACCTTTTCGCTTCCTCCGGAGGCAGCAATATTATATTCCTGCCGGAAGCGGTTCACTAAAAGCTCATCGTCGTAAGTGGTGCTGCCCAGGAATACGGCATTCGGATTCAACTTGCCGTCCGTGTTCACCAGATAGGCGCCCGTCATGGTGGAACTTCGGTTCGAATTGGTGTTATCCGGAAGACCGGTGTTGGGATCGACAAACGAATTGGTATAGATGGCACCCGGCACATGATAGAGCATCCAGTTGCCAAGTACATTCCGCTGGAATGAGGAACTGCCGTTATAGTCGAACAGATGCTGGCTGGCAAATTCGGCAGCCTGTTCGTGCGTAGCGTTCGGGTTCTGCACATTCGTCATATAATCCTTGGAGCCGCCGTTAGCGCCGGGCATCCCGAAGCGGTAGGAGTTATAGTTCATCTGCCAGGTATATTCATACACTTCAGCCGGCGTCATATCCTTGAAAATATTCGGACCATGCTGATTGATACCCCAGCGGGCTTCCACAGACACTCTGGGTTTTCCGGTAGCGCCTTTTTTGGTGGTAATCAAAATCACGCCGTTAGCGCCGCGCGAACCGTACAGAGCCGTAGAGGCGGCGTCTTTCAGGACGGTAATAGAGGCAATGTCTTTGGAATTGATAATGGAGAGCGGGTTGGCTACCGCCGTTCCCGATTCCATGGGAACGCCGTCGATCACCACCAGTGCCCCGGAATTACTTTGATCGGCAGTTCCCTGACCGCGCACGCGGATACCCATATCCAAACCGGGCTGTCCATCAACGGCAGATACCTGCAAACCCGCTACAGCGCCTTCCAAGGCACGGGTTACGGTTGAATGGGACTGTGCGGTAAGCAACTTTGTGTCCACCGTGGAAACGGAGCCGGTCAGGTCTTTTTTCCTTGCAGTACCGTATGCCACTACTACTACTTCATCCAGCGCTGTCGCCTCTTCGCTCAGGAAGACGTCGATCACGCGCCGCGCTTCTACGTTTATTTCCTGAGAGGCGTATCCTACGGATGAAAACACCAGCACGGCGTTGGCGTCCGGAACTGTAATGGCGTATTTTCCGTTCGCATCGCTCACCACGCCTGTTGAGGTTCCTTTGATCAGGATATTTACGCCGGGCAATACATCGCCCGCCGCGTCCGTTATCACTCCCGAAACGGGAATGCCTTGCAACGTTCTGCTTTCTGAAAAAGCATTGAACGACAGTGTCATCAGGCTTATAAAAGCCAGAACAATAGCCCTACGGTATCTCTCTGAAATACAGTATTCTATGGGTGGTTTGGGTAACTCATTATGTATCAAATTATTCATATTGCTTAACTGATTAAATTTTGGTTTTATTATTACAATAATTATTTATAAATTAAAAAAAAGAATGAAAAATAGAAAAAAAATTAAATGGTTATAAACTCGCGGTTTATAAAAAACGTTACTTGCATTTTTATTTATCCATAGGCTGTTTTGGTCTTAAATTGTTATTAAATTATAATGTAAAAATAAAAAGTACAAACTTTGTTGCAATGTTAAAAGGTAATCCTGTATAAAAAACTGACTTTTATCATAATCTTGATTTTTTTTAATAAAAAATTAAAAATATTTATCGGCGTTCAACTTTAGTCGCCTGAAAACCACGCAACTCCGGTTTAGCGGAAAAGTTGAGAAAAACCGAAGATTTTTCTCAACTTCGATGTGTAAGCCAACTTTAACAGGATTTTGAACCCTGTCAGGCTTACAGGGCAATCGCACAAACGCCTTCGCCGTCGTAGAGACGCGGCATACTGCGTCTCCGCAGTTCCGCAGGTGACGCTTCGCTCCGCCTGCGGTTAATAAAGCGCCGTCCCTGCCGGGGACGGCATGCCGGTAGAAAGAACGCCGGCAATGGAGTTCCTTCTGCTTCGTTTTTCATTCCCTCCCCAAAAAGGTGCAATGAAAAATACCACATAAATGGTATTTTCAGGAGAAAATATATGTCCTACATTTGTCCCGTCAATAATTGGAAATAAAATATGTACAAGATACCGGATACATTGGATGAGGATATTGCCCGGTTCGGTTTGTTAGCCGGGGGCTATCGCGACGGGCAGGTAGGGGCGGTGCAGTTTAAGGCGTTCCGCGTGCCGATGGGCATTTACGAGCAACGAAAAGACGATGTGTATATGATACGTATCCGCGCCACGGGAGGGGTCATCACGCCGGAGCAACTGCTTCGGGTCATTGACATTGCCCGCAGGCACGGGTCGGATTTGCTGCACATCACCACCCGTCAGGAAATACAGATACAGAACCTGTTGCTGGAGGAAATAGAACCGATCCTCCGCGAGTTGAAAGCTGTCGGGCTGAGCGCCAAGGGAGGCGGGGGCAACACGGTGCGCAACATTCTCGTTTCGGAGGGAAGCGGCATATTCCGCGAGGAGGTGTTCGACGCCACCCCCCATGCCATGGCGTTGACCACAAGGCTGATTGCCGAACCCGATTCGTACCTGCTGCCGCGGAAGATGAAGATCGCCTTCTCGTCCGACGACCGGCAGATTGACTATGCGGCAATCAACGATCTCGGATTTGTGGCAAAAATACGGGACGGCAAACGGGGATTTCGCGTATATGCCGGCGGTGGAGGCGGTTCCAGTCCAAGCGTCGGCTGGCTGCTTTTCGAGTTTATTCCCGAAAGCGAACTCTTTGCCGTTGCCGGAGCATTGAAAAAAATGTTTTCGGAACACGGAAACCGGAAAAACAAACACAAGGCGCGTCTCCGCTATATCTTCTACAAACTCGGAGAGGAAGCCACCCTCCGGCTGATTAGGGAATACTGCGACGAAGCGCGGAAAACCGTCCCGCCGTTTGTTCCGGAAGCGCCCGTGGCAGAGGCGTTGCCCGTTGTTTACACGCCGCCGGCAGACATTACCGTCGATTCGGGATACCCCCTCTGGAAAAAAAGATATGTCACCGCCCAGAAACAGGACGGGTACAGCAGCGTACTGGCGCCCTTTGCGCTGGGCAACCTGCCGCTGGACAATCAAACGCGGATGGACGCCGTGAAGAAATGGCTGCATTTTGTCGCGCAGTTCGGACAGCACACCCTCCGCTTCACCACTACGCAAAACATACGCCTGCGCAACATTCCCGATATTGCCCTGCCCGAACTCTACCTTTTGCTGAAAGAGGCGGCGACGGACATACACGTGCCCCTGCTGGCGAACAACATCGTTTCCTGCACCGGCGCCGACACATGCCGGCTGGGAGTGGCGCTCTCCAAAGGACTGGCTGCGGCTATCCGCAAGGAATTGATGAACGGTTCGCTGGATACGGATCGACTGTCCGACGTGCGGATACACATATCGGGATGCCCCAATTCCTGCGGTCAGCAACTCTGGGCGGACATCGGTTTTGCCGGAAAAATACTCCGCAACGACCGCATTTATCCCGGCTATCAGGTATATCTGGCTGCCAACCGCGCCGAAACGCCGCGAATGGCGGCGCCGGTGGGCAGCATCAATGCCCGCGACGTCCCCAAATTTGTGGTGAAGATGCTGACGGCGTTCCTCGAAGTGCAGGACGCATATCCCTCTCTGACGGCGTGGCTCGAAACCGAAGGAAAAGCGCGCGCCCTGCAACTGATCGCCGAATACGAAAAAGTGCCGGATTTTGCCGACGACAAAAACTATTATTTCGACTGGGGCGCGGAAACCGTATTCAGCGTCATCGGGCGCGGGGCAGCCGAATGTTCCGCCGGACTGTTCGACATGATCGACCTCGACCTGAACTGCATCAACGAACACCGGAAAGCCCTCGAAACGGAAACCGACCGGCAGGAAATCAACAGCCGCCTGTACGACGTCATCTATTCCTCGTCACGCATGTTGCTGGTCACGCGCGGAGCGGAACCGAAAACCACAGCCGACGCCTTCAACATGTTCCTGAAAAGTTTCATCGAGTTCGGACTGGTGGACAGCCGCTACCGCAGCATCGTGGAGACGGCAAGAGACGCGCGAAGGACAGCGGATTTCATCGCCCGAAGGGATGAAATATACGCGCTGGCGGATGCGGTGACGGAACTGTATAAAAATATGGACGACTCTCTCCAGTTTAAAAATGGAAAAACGGAGGAAGAGCAGAAACCGAAAACGGAAAAGAGGTTTAAGGATTTGCGCGGCGTACTCTGCCCGATGAACTTCGTACAGACCAAAATCCTGCTGGCAGCCATGAAATTCGGCGAAGACCTGGAAATATGGCTGGACGACGGGCAACCGATAGCCAATGTACCCGGATCGGTACGCGGCGAAGGACACGAAGTGCTGGAACAGATACGGACGGGCGAATACTGGAAAGTGGTGATCAGGAAACGGTGAGCGGTTGAGTTTTGAGTCTTCGTTATCAAAAGGCAACCGCTGTCGGGGTTGCGCACAGCCCTGCATAGACGTAAAACGCCGCAGGCGTTGCCCTTTGATAACCCCCTATGAAATGCGGGGTACGACAGGCTAAAAAACACAAGCCTATCACCGAGTGCAGTATACCATAAATGTGGTATTGTTTCCCGCGCAACACCTGCCTATCTTTGCAGAAAATATTTTTGTAAAAAAATGGCTAAAATAACATTGAATGATGAGGCGCAGGAAGTAACGCTTCCCCTGTCGCTGACGGAATTGATCAAGGCAAACAGCGCGACGCCCGAAATGGTGTCGGCGCAACTCAACGGGGAATTTGTCGCCCGCGAGCAGTATGACGCCATCGCCATTCGCGAAGGCGACGAGGTGGATATTCTCTATTTTATGGGAGGAGGACAATCGTCATGATGGACTTTACACCCGAGCAAATAGAACGTTACAGCCGCCATATCCTGTTGCAGGACGTGGGCGTGGAAGGGCAGGAAAAGATCAGCAACGGAAAGGTGCTGGTCATCGGCGCCGGAGGATTGGGAGCGCCCGTGCTGCTTTACCTGGCTGCCGCGGGAGTGGGCGTTATCGGCGTCATCGACGGCGACACGGTGGACTTGAGCAACCTGCAACGGCAGGTCATCCACTTCACCCCCGACGTAGGCAAGCCGAAGGTGATCTCGGCAAAGGAAAAGATACGGCAAATCAATCCCGATGTGAAGGTGATAGCCCATCACGACCTTTTTACCTCCGAAAATGCGTTTGAACTGATCAGAGACTACGATTTTATTGTGGACGGAACGGATACCTTTCCGGTGAAATTCCTGATCAACGACGCCTGCGTGATAGCGGGGAAACCCTTTTCGCACGGAGGCATCCTCCGGTTCGACGGTCAAACGATGACCCATTTGCCACAAACGGCTTGCTACCGTTGCGTATTCCACAGCCCCCCGCCGCCCAACGCGGTGCCTGCCTGTTCGCAAGCCGGCGTACTGGGCGCCATTGCCGGAATGTTGGGAACGATACAGGCGGCGGAGGTACTCAAATTCCTGACCGGAACGGGAGAATTGCTCGCCGACAGGCTGCTTTCCTTCAATGCCAAAACAATGAACTTCAGGACGGTGAAACTGCATAAAAACAGGCAGTGTCCCGTGTGCGGCGAACATCCGGTCATCACGGAACTGAAGGAAGCCGAACAGACTGCCTGCGATTTGAAACAGCGGTAAATCAAAAGACGGTGACCATCAATATTCCCCAACACATCGTCGAGGCCATCATCCGGCAGGCATACGGCGAGTTGCCGAACGAAGCGTGCGGACTGCTGACGGGGTTGAACGGCGCGGTGAAAAAGCAATATCCGCTGACCAATACCGATCACAGCCCGGAACATTTTTCCTTTGATCCGCGCGAACAGTTTAAGGTGCTGAAAGAAGCGCGCGCCGACGGATGTAAAATCATTGCCAATTACCACAGTCATCCGGCAAGTCCTGCGCGTCCTTCCGAGGAAGACATACGGCTGGCATACGATCCCGATGCGGTTTATGTGATTGTGTCGCTGGCGGAAAAGGAACCGACGCTCAAAGCCTTTTCCATCAAAAACGGAACAGCGGAAGAAGTAACGGTTACGGGAAATTAAGGAACGGCGACGCAGTCCCGCACGGGACGACACTTTATCCCAAAATGTTCATTAGCCGGTATCCCATATTGAACTTCGATGGCATGAAATATGCGAAGACAGGTACGACCTCGAAGAGGTCTCATGTTTATAGAACGCATGTTGATGGAAAATTTGACCCCAACGGGGTCGCACGTCACGTATAGCGTCCCGGATTCCGACCCGTTGGATCGGTCGGCGATGCCTGATGGACATTTTGGGTTTATTTCACGTTCCTTAAAATACCGCCGTCAGATCATCCATTGTGTTTCGACGCCTTGCGAGCGGATGAGTTGCTGAAAATCGGTCAATAAGCCTTTAGTTTCGCGAATGGCGCGCGGCGTAGCCTTTTTTTGCAGGGCAAAGGCAATCAGCGCGCCCACCGTTTCGCCGATGTTCCATTCGGTGGGATGCAAGCGGTAGCACCCGTTGGTGATGTGGGTGACGCCGATGTTCTTGCATGCAGGCAACAGGTTTTCCATGCGTTGCGGGATCAAGGCGCCCAATGGGATTTGATAGCGCAATGACTCGAAATCCACATAGTTGTTGCCGCGCGTGCTTGGATGCAGGTCTATGTGATAATAGCCCACCCCCACGCTGTCTGCAAACTCGGCGGCTGTATTTTTGCCGGACGTCAGCAAACGGTTTTCCTTTCCCACATGTTCTTCCAGCACGGTAAAGATGGCTCTGATGCGGCGCGCTTCGCGGACGTAGGGATATTTTGCCATCCCGTCGGCAGTTCCCGTGACGTCGGGGCGCAACTGCAAGCCGCGCCATCCCTGCCCCCCGTCGGGACGCGGCGCTTCGGTCTGCAACCAGTAGAGCAGCGACAGGTTCAACTGTCCGGCGCGCGCCCTGTGACGCGCAAAATCCTCTTCCGACCCGTCGAGATTGCCCAAAAGATAGTCATTCTGGGGCCAGTTGACAACGGTAAGATCGCTGCTGTATGCGCCCGGCAGGAAATTGTTTTTATTGATGATGCGCCGGTACGTCCACAGGTTGAGCGCGCTGCCCGTGGAGCCGCCGTCGGGATGAAAGCCCAGCGTTCTGGGTTCGTGAGTGGAAGGATTGCTGTAGGTAAGATCCAGCAGGCGTCCCGACCACGGAGGCGTCATTGGCGGCACGTAATTGCGCCAGAAGTCATACTCCACCGGTCGGGAAATGGTGTGGTCGGCGTTTTTGTCGTATGACAGGGCAAAACACAGCGTAAATGCCTGCAGGTTGAGCGGATCGGCAACGTCGGCGGCGTGCAGTTCCCGCGTTTCGGCTTTCGATTCCGCGCCGGTAACATATTCCGTGCCGGTCATCGGCAACAGGTCGCCCAGTTCGGTTGCGTCCACGAAATAGGGCGCTGCGAGCGTCAGCCTGTCGCCGCTGCGGAGGCGCTTCACGGTCAGCGCCCGCACCGTGTGTTTGTCCGTGTCGGCGGCTACGGCTTTGTGTTCCGTCAGGACAGTTAATTTGCCGGCGGCGATGTACGGTTGGAACATCTCGTTGAGGACAGCCAGCGCCGCTTTGGGTTCGTGGCAAAGGCGCGACACGTCGCCGTCGCCGGGGTTCAGGTACTGTCGGGCGCGCGCGGCGTCGGTCAGGGGGTAGCGGCTGCGGTAATGATCACGTATTTTGTTCCGGAACTCGCGATACAGGGCGGTGGCTCCCTGCGTTTCGATCCACTGGTGTTCGTCCGGCGGCACGAGTTGCTGGGTCAGTTGTCCGCCTGTCCAGTCGGTTTCTTCGGTCATGATCACCGTCAAGCCGTTGCGCAGGGCGCCCAAAGCCGCTGCGCAACCGCCCAGCCCGCCGCCGGCAATCACCAGATCGGCTGACATTTCTTCGGTTTTTTCCTGTTCCGGCGTTTCCGTCTTTTTACAGCCCAACACGATAAGGGAGGGCAAGGAGGATAATACCGCGCCGGAAGCGCCTGTTTTGATAAAATTTCGCCTGTTCATTTTGTTTTTGTTTTAAACGGCAGGGCGGATTTGAAACCTGCCCTTACAAATTAAAGAGACATTTTTTAACCGCAAAGTTCGCGGGGAATTTTCGCAAAGTTCGCAAAGAAATTAGTGCCGGCGAGTACACCTTGCGTTCCTTGCGGCTTCTTTGCGTTCCCCAAAGAGACATTTTTTAACCGCAAAGTTCGCGGGGAATTTTCGCAAAGTTCGCAAAGAAATTAGTACCGGCGAGTACACCTTGCGTTCCTTGCGGCTTCTTTGCGTTCCTTGCGTTTAAATCGACTTTTAAGACAGCCTCTGCCTCGCGGGAACAAGCCTGTCAGGGTTGGATGCGTCCGCCGCACCGGCAGGTACGATGGTAGAGACGTGGCATGCCGCGTCGCTACGGCAGGGCGTTTATGTGATTGCCCTGCCACCCTGACGGGGTTCAAAACCCGTCAGGGTCAGGGGAATCAACATCCGTTTCAACTTCCGTTTCCCTTTGACTTTTATCATGAACCGGCTTAACGGTTCGTTCCCGACGCCTATTTCACCACTAATGAGAGACCATTGGCTACCGCGCGCTGTGAACCGTCCGTAGGATAATTCTTCAATACCTTGTCGATCACCAGCGCCGACGAGCCGCCGCCGTCCAGATTGATGGCATTGGCTGCGCCCAGATACTGCATGATCTGCGCCAGTTCGGCACAGCTAACGCCTGCGGCAATACCTGTACGACGACCTTCCACCACAGTGAAAAAGACATACGCACTGTCAGCTGAAAAACCGGCGGAAGTGCGGGGATGATTGGACGTGATCACTGATCGGTCGCCGGAATTGGTTATATGGTCGGGTATTTCCTGTATCACGTTATTGTGGAGAATGATATTTAACCCGCTGACGGCATTTTTGATGACGGAAGTATTGATTTCGGGCGTGGACTTCAATTCGTAGTCCACGGTCACCCAAATGTCGTCGCCCACGCTCAGGTTGCGAAGATAGGCATCGGCAGTGCCATTGCCGGAGAGTACAATTCTGCCTTTCGGAATTTCCAAATCCGTTACATCGAACTCGTATTCTCTGATTTTTTCAACACGGCATTTCACATTCCGGGTATTCGACAGTTTTTCCCACTGGGCGGTCAGCGGCACGCAAAGTACTTCTGTTCCCCACTGGTTGGTGCGGGTACGTTTGCCGGCATACGAATTGTACAGCACCAGATAGTCTGCCCAGCGGCGGCTGTTGACGACGGTGATCGGCAATTCGTTGTCATCCGCATCCTTAACTTTACATCGTGGCGTGACATGATCCATGTAGGGACGGTTGTTGGCGTCGAACCCAATCAAAGGCTCCGGGGTAAATTCCGGCGCAAAGAGATTGTACGACATCACCCCGTTGATGATTTCGCAACCGGAAGGCGCTCCGCCGCTTTCCGCCGTTGCCGTTAGCGTGTTCGTGTTGTAAAAATCGCCGTTGATGGCAACCCTCACGGTGGTACCCTGCGCCTCTCTGCGATTGATCATTGCCGAAGGCGTTTCATGGGCATAAACACTGTCTTTGGAAATCCACGTCTCCACCGCGTAGCCGGGAGTATTCGCCGTGAAACGTACCGAATGAATGATCTGCGGCTCGCCGGCGCTTCTCGTCTGGGCATACAAATACCATATACCGGTCGCGATCTTTTCGATGTGGATGCTGTCCACCGGATAATCCGCCGCGCCGATGGTGATGGTTTGCGCCAGCGTCGGTTGAGGATCGGGATCCGGCTGAGGCTCCGGTTCCGGATCGGGATCGGGATCAGGATCGGGAACCACCACCTGTTCTTCAACTTTGGGATCTTCTTTGCACGATACGCTAAAGAGCGTAAACGATACAAAAACACATAAAACGAAATAAATGACTGACTTTTTCATAGAATTAATTTTTAATTATTTATTATTGATATTGATTAAATTATACATTAGATATTTATTTTCCATTTTCCATTCTCAATTTTCCATTCTCCCCTGCTCTGCGGATTCCGTCCCTGACGCCTTCCCAGGTATTGTAATGGATGACCTGTACTATATCGAACACCATTACGCCGTCCATGCGGTCGAGGCACAGGAAAACGGCGTCGGATACCTCTTCGTTGGTGGTTTGGTTGGCGGCATAAAACGAACCGTACACCTTGCAATCGTTTTTGATGACCCGCCGGGAATTTGCCAGCTGGGCTTCCATTGATTCGGGATCGTCCGCGCCCCATATCTTTTCCATATAGGCGCCCGACTGAAAGATGTCGAGTTCTGCGGCAAATCCGGCTTTTGAATAGTTTTCGGTGGCATACGCCGGATAATCCCTGCAGGTTTCGTAGCGCTGGCTTGCCCAGTTTTGACCCTTGGTATATAAAGCGCCGTACCACGAGGCAGCCCAGTATTCAATGGCTATATCGGGACGGACGGCTTTCACCTCCTCCCTCATGCGCTTGATGAAGCCGTATATGTTCATGGCGCGAAACTCCCACCACTGTTTGTAATACATGCCTGCCACCCTGTTGCCGGCGGCGTCCCATTTAAAAATGTCGTCGGGGAACCTCGTTAATTTTTTCCCGATATACCGTTCAAACGCCGTGCGCGACAGTTCCGAAAAATCGCTCCGGTCGTCGGCATAGCGGCAATAGTCGAGCGCCAAACCGTCAACGGGATAGTTGGCGGCTATCTCCAGGGCAAGGCTGAGCGCCAGCGCCTGCACGTCGGGGTCTATCGGGTTCATGAACACCGCCACCTGCGAGGGATCGTTGCGGATGTCCATCATGCCCTTGTTCGGCATGTATTCCACGCACGACTTCCCGTTCCATTTCGCGTCGTCGTACACTAATCCTTCCCGCAGGGCATACTGACCGCCCGAAAAAACGGTCATGGATGCGGTCACTTTCATATTCCGGCGGTGGGCTTCCTCCAGAAAATATTGCAGGTAATCCCAATCGCGGTGAATGGTCGTCCCGTGCAGTTTGCCGATCACCGGAAGTATCCTGCTCGGATACATGGGATAGCCCGTAAGCGGACGAACATCCAGCACAATCTTGTTGAAACCCGTTTCACGCGCCTTGTCCAGATATTTTACCACGTTAGCCTTGTCGGAAAAAGTATGGAAATTTGCCGATGCGTCGAACCAGAGCATGATTTCCTTTTCGGCAGGCGCTGCGGGCGTTTCCGGTTCGTTTTCCCCGTTGGCTGCCGGTTCCGGTTCCTTTTGCGCGTTCGTGCAGGAAAAGGACAACAGCAGGGCAAAGAAAAACACGGAGAATATGTGAGATATTTTGATCATTTTTTTTATCGAATTAAGGTACTAAGGTTGGATGCGCCCGCCGCACCGGTACGCGCAATGGCAGGGGCGTTGCGCGCAACGCCCCTGCGGCGGCGTTTGTTTTGCCGGGCAGTCCCGCAGGGACGGGAGGTGCATATCCGCGGGTGTAGCGAAGCGCAACCCGCGGATAGCGATACCGCACCCATCTCCAAGCCCTGCAAGGGCGGCATTATGTTACAACGTGTCGTCCCTGCGGGACTTTTCATCATCCTG
>JAISRX010000267.1 GCA_031273395.1 Bacteroidales bacterium
CAGGCGTGGTGAGCGATGCGAACGGAAAATACGTCATTACCGCGCCGGACGCCAACGCCGTGCTGGTGTTTTCATCCGTAGGATACGCTTCGCAGGAAATAACCGTAGGAGTGCGGCGCACGATCGACGTCGCCCTGAGCGAAGAGGCGACCACGCTGGATGAAGTAGTAGTAGTGGCGTATGGTACGGCAAGGAAAAGAGACCTGACCGGCTCCGTTTCCACGGTGGACACAAAGTTGCTTACCGCACAGTCGAACTCGTCCGTGAGCCGTGCCTTGGAAGGCGCTGTGGCGGGTTTGCAGGTTTCCGCAACCGAAGGACAGCCCGGCTTGGACATGCAGATTCGCGTTCGCGGTTTGGGCAGCACCAACGAAGGTAGCGCCTTCGCATTAGTCGTCATTGACGGGGTGCCTTCACAAATAGCTAATGTGCTGACCACCATCAATCCTGAAGATATAGCCACCGTCACCGTGCTGAAAGACGCCGCCTCCACTGCCCTGTACGGCTCGCGCGGCGCCAATGGCGTGGTGCTGATCACCACCAAAAAAGGCGAAAGCGGCAAAGCCAAGATTTCCGTCAATGCACGCTGGGGCATCAACACCATGACCAACAACATGCCCGATCTGATGCGCGACCCGGCAGCCATTTACGAACACATGTGGTTGCTGCATTACAATACCTACCGGTATCAAAAAGACGGCGTCGTCTATCAAAACAATAACTATAGCAACAGTGTAGGAAGTCCGGAACATTCCCATGATGAAGCCGCACTGTTTGCCAGCCAGCATCTGTTCGACTATTCGGGAAACAGTCAGTCGCTTACACGTAATGATTTGGGTAACTGGATGCTGTTCGAATTCCCGGGATGGAACGACCCCTCCAACTATGTCACAACAGGCACCGGCGATAGCCGGTCGGCTACCATGCAGCACAGTTATTTGGTAGGCACGGACGGCAAATTGAACCCTGCCGCCAAGTTGCGTTACAATGACACGTTCTACGACAATCTTCTGGAAAGCCGCTTCCGTCAGGAATACAATATGTCGATCGGCGGAGGCACCGACAAATTAGACTATCACGTGTCGCTGGCGTATCTGCAAGATCCGTCGTACCTGTCTATTTCGAAATTCGACCGTTACACGGGACGCGCCGTGGTGAACGCCAAAGTAACCGACTGGTTCAAAGCAGGCGCCAACGTGGCTTATGCGTACCGCCAAACTTCCGGAAACAGTACCCGCAACGACACTGGCGTGGGGTTGGATGCGACCACAAATATCGGCGACGGTCAGGAAAACATCTTTACGATTGTGAACGGAGTGTTGCCCCTTGTACAGTTGTACGCCCGCGATGCGGACGGCAACTACATCATGGAGGACGGCAAGAAAAAGGTACATTCGGTGGTGGGCGACAGCTATTCCCCGCTGGGACTCACCTCCACGGGAGCCAATACCGCCGGCGACGTACTGGCGCGCATGGAATCGGACAAGGCGCAAGTGCTGGCGCACGACCTGACCGCCAGAACCTATGCTGAAGTGAAATTCCTGAAGGACTTCACCTTCACGGCGAATTTGGCAACGGACGCCACCTTCGCGCGCGTTACCAATTACAGGACTGCCAACCCGGGCGGAAGAGCCGCCGGTATAGGAGCATTTAACAAACAAAACGGAACGTACATCAATTTCAATACGCAGCAGTTGTTGAACTGGAGCCACGATTTCGGCGTACACCGCGTAACGGCTTTGGCAGGACACGAGTTCAACAAATATACCTACGAAATGATGCGCTACACCTCCAGCCACGAATTGATACCCGGATACATTGCATACGCCAATTTTGTAGGACGTTATACTGTAGGCGGCACCCGTTATCCCACGCCGGGCGGAGATCAGTCAAAACTCGTTATGGAAAGCTATTTTGCCAGCGCCAATTATGTGTATGACAACAAGTACTATGCCAGCGCTTCTCTGCGCCGCGACGGTTCTTCCAAGTTCAAACATACCGAAGACCGCTGGGGAACTTTCTGGAGTATTGGCGGCGGTTGGCGCATTACCGGCGAAGATTTCATGAAAGGAACAACCGATGTGCTGAACAACCTGAAAATCCGCGCCAGCTACGGGGTGATCGGTAACCAAAACGGTATCGGCACTTATGGCAGCTACCAGACATGGGGTTACAGTGCAGCCAGCTATGCGTCCGCCACCAACGGAGTTGGCACGCCGGCGAGCTATTCGGTAAGCCCGGGCGGGTTTGTCAATGAGAACCTGACATGGGAAAACGTCCATACCACCGACATTGGAGTTGAGTTCGACCTGATAAACCGCATACACGGTTCGATCGACTGGTACAGCAGGGAAACCGTTAATGCTTTCTATGCCAACAGACTGTCGTATGCGGCGGAAGCATTTGCCGGAACCACCTCCCTCACCATGAACAATGCTAAAATCCGCAACCGGGGCGTCGAAATTGACGTGAATGTGGATATTATCCGCACAAAGGATATCTATTGGTCGATAGGGCTGAACGGTACCGCTTACAACACCATCCTGACCAAATTACCCGACGGACAGGGAGATGAAAATTATGATTTCAACACGGTAAGCGGCACCGAATATTTGTCTTTCTACCGGGGAGAAGGGAAACCGTACTATAATGCCTTTATGTACAAGTACGAAGGTCCCGACCCGAACACCGGCGTACCGCTGTATCGGCACAAGGTATCGGCTGCCGATCACGCAGGCGGCTTCTTTACGAACGAGGCGGAAGGCGCAGTGATCAAAACCGCCAATTATTCGCGAATTGTAGCCACCGACCGCGTAGAACTCGGCGATGTGGTGCCAGACTGGATCGGCGGGTTCAACACTTCCTTCCGTTACAAGAATTTTGACGTCAGTGCGGTATTTGCATACCAGCTCGGCGGAAAATTCTTCCACAGGGAGTTGATCTACACGTATGAAGCCGACTTCGCCCGTGATGCGGCAAGACCCATTCAGAACGAATTGATCGGCAACACGTGGACGCCGGAAAACAAAGGAGCCAAATTTCCCATTGCCATGCACAACAAGAGCGTTGCTGCCGCATCCGGAATTGCAGTAGCCAATGGTCCCCAACCGACCACCGACTTGCTGCTGTTCAGCGCATCCTATTTCAATGTGAAAAACATCACCCTCGGCTACACCCTGCCCGCCTCACTGACAGGCAAAGTAGGCGTCAACAACCTGAGAGTGTATGTTTCGGCGGACAATCTTTACATGAAAAGCGCCTACAAGGGCATGGACCCGCGCATGTCGCTGACCGGCGGCAGCGCGCTGGGAGCGTATCCTTATCCGTATTTGAGGGTGTTCAACCTGGGCGTAAACTTTGATTTTTAAATTTATAAATATATTGAACATGAAAAAGTACATTATTATATGGGCGGTTGCCGTGCTGGCAGCCACGTCATGTGCCGACCAACTGGATCAGGAACCGGCAAATGCCATCACTACGGAGCAAATCAGAGAAATTCTCGCTTCGGATGATGAAGCAAAGATTGACCTCATTATCGGCGGTATCGCCAACAATATTCCGTTTGCGATTCATACAATTACCGTAGGCGGTGCGGACGTTCGAACCAACAGTCCGTTGAACATGCAATATTACAATTCCCTGCTGGGATACGATATTGTCTGCAATCCGGTTTCCGGCTACGGTTACGAATCCTATTCGGCCTACAATTCGCGCAGAAGTTCGGTAGCGGGGCACAATATACCCTATTGGCAATATGGCTGGAGTTGTGTGGTAGCTGCCAATAAATTGTTGAGTTATCTGCCGGAGGTGCTCTCCACCGGCAAAGTGAAGGATTACAAAGCCCGTGCATTGACACTCCGCGCTTACGGTTATAATTTCCTGATGGAAAACTACAGGGGAACATACCAGAGCAGCGGCGAAGGCTTGATGATCTATGACAAAATGGGCGAAGGCGGCGCCTACAAAGGTTACTCAACGGCAGGCGAAACCTACGATTTCATCAAAGCCGACTTGACAGAGGCGGTGCGCCTGTTTGCCGAATCCGGAATAGGTGAAGGAAGTGACGGATATACCATAGCCAACACGCAGGATGTTGATCTGGGCGTAGCCAATTTCCTGCTGGCGCGCGTATCGCTGCTCACAGGAGATTATGCCGCCGCCATCGCTGCCTGTAATTCCGTTTTGGCAAAGTATCCCGTTTTCATTCCGACAGCGCATTATGGTGGTCAAAATACCGGAGACCCTCCGGGTGTGGATGGGGCTGTTCCTGACTTTGCGGCGGAAAACAATGCTTTCCTCAACTTTACCGACAATCCGGAAGTAATTTTCGGCTTTCCCGGAATTGACAGAAGAGACGCTGCCGCGAACCGCGGCTACACCAATGTAGCCGCCGAATGGCTGAATGTTTTCGGAAGCGGCTACGGAGGATCGGGCAGCAACTACGGGCGCATTGTCAGTACCCTGTACGCCGCCATCAACGCCAATGATGTTCGCAAGGGAGTTTTCCTGAGTGGCTCCGAGCAATTTTTGAATTACGTACATCAGTTCTCCACTCCTGCCACAAGGACGATACCCGCATACAGCAATCTGAAGTGGGCAGCCACCTCGGTAGGCGGATTAAAGACCGAAAATGACATCACCAAATTCGACGTTTGCTACATGCGTTCGTCCGAAGTCCTGTTGATGAAAGCCGAAGCGCAGGCATTGAGCGGAGGTAGCGGTGAAAACGATGCCAAAACAACGCTCAACACCTTGTTGGCAGCGCGCACCAACACCGGCTCACCAGCCCTCACCTGCGACACTTATTACACCGGCGGCACTTCCGTATTCGACATGGTGAAGTTGCAATGGCGCATCGAAATGTGGGGCGAAAACGGATTGGAATATTACAACAACAAACGTTGGAATAATCCGGCAGTCCGTACCAGAGCCTCGGGTCACGACGCAGACGTCACCATCGGCGTGGACTTGATGACACTGGAAATACCGGCGGATGAATCATTGTACAATCCGAACATCTAATGGAAAATATTCCAATGATGTTCAAAATTAAAATTAGTCGTATCGATTAATTTTATTCTCTAAAGCCCTGTTTATGCGAACAGGGCTTTTTTCTCGGATATCGGGTAATTTTTTTCTTGAGGCGCTGTTGAGTTTATTAAATGTTGTTTCATAGGCATTACCGCGAATGTAGAGACTCGGCATTCCGCGTCTATCAGGGTAATTTTGCTGCGGTTGACTTGGGTTGATAAGTTGGTATCTACAAAAAATTGCACGATCTTTGTAAAACAATCATTTTATCGTAATTGATCAAAGGATGACTGTCCATATTACTTTTCAGGACGATTTACCGGAACAAATCAATCAGGTTGCGCGGGCGGAATCTCGCTCGCGTTCCGAATTAATACGGAGGCAGATTATCTGGTAATGTCATTCACTTATTGATTTTATTTTTGTGCCTTTGCGTCAAAATACCAATAGATATTATAATAGATATACATCAATATTTTTGTCCGAACGAAGCGTGTAAGCGTTACGGTCTTCGTTCACAGGGCAGCTTGATAAAGGCGGGCACCAGCATTAAGCAGGGAGAGAGGAAGCAAATGTTCAGATGCAAAATTTGCGGGTCCCGTTTTTCGGAAACACGCAACACCCTCTTCTTTAACAGTCGCTGCGACAGTGCAACGACAGGGAAAATCATACGCTGCATCGCCGAAGGCAACGGGGTTCGTTCCACCGCCGGAATCCTCGGGTTGAGCAAAGATGCGGTGAATGCCGCGGTACTTAAAGCGGGTCGGCATGCCGATCTCCAAAATGATTGAAAATCACCGGGCTGAAATTATTCGTTACTTTGAAAAAGGATTGACGAATGCTAAAGCCGAAAATCTGAACGGTAAAATTCAACGTTTTATCGCTAATAATTTTGGTATCAGAAACAGGGACTTCTTCCTGTATCGGATACAGGTCTATTTTTCTCCAGCGCCTCAAAAAAAGACTTAGCCGAAAAAAACATATACTGAAATTCCTTTCGCAGGTTGCGGAAGAAAAAATACGGGAAAATTTTATTTCATCGCTTGCGCGGAAAAAAAAGATATATGGGAATTTTATTTCATAAATTTGCGGGGGAAAAAAAGATGCGGAGGGATGGCGTCCCGCAACGCCGGCGGCTTCGCTCCACGCTTTTACGCGCGGAAGGAAACCTTCCCCTTCAAAAAGAAGTGCCCGGGCGCTCAAAAAAACGCCGTCCCGCCTCCGCAGGGGGATCGCGGGCAGTGACGCCGTCCGTCAGGGGTGACGCCGCAACGCCGGTTTCCCCCGTTTGATTTTGTTAAACCACCGCGCCGGCGCGGATCATGCAGTCGTTACCTGCGGCAGTCCCCTTGCGGGACATTCCTGCGGGGGGGGGCTCCGGGGAACGGCGCATTTCCGTGCCGCGGGGCGTAAAATTATATGTTGAATACAGATGCTCAAGGCAGTGTACATGAAGAAAACGCTTCTCTTTAAGGAAGCCGCCGTTACTTCCCGCGGCGTGATGATGGAAAAGGGAAGCTGGTTTGTGAAGGTGTGGGACGAGGCATGCCCGGAACGCTTCGGGCTGGGCGAGTGCGCCCTGTTTCCGGGGCTTGGCGCCGAAGAGGTTTCCGGCTACGAAACGCGCCTGAAGGAGGCTTGCGCCCGGATCAACGACTTCCGTCCGGAAGAATGGCGGGCGCACAGTTCCATTTGCTTCGGCATGGAAACCGCACTTGCCGACCTGCGCAACGGGGGCGTGCGGACGCCCTTCCCGTCGGCGTTTACGCGGGGGGAGAGGGAGATAGAGATCAACGGGCTGGTGTGGATGGGCAGCCTCCGGCAGATGATGCGGCGGGCAGAAGAAAAGCTGGAAGCGGGGTTCCGGTGCCTGAAGCTGAAAATAGGCGGTATTGATTTCCATGACGAGCTGGAACTGTTGCGGCTCATCCGTTCGCGTTTCCCTGCCGGCGAGGTGCAGCTGCGGGTGGACGCCAACGGCGCCTTTACCCCCCGCGAGGTGCTACGGAAACTGGAACAGCTGGCGCGCTACGAGCTTCATTCCGTGGAACAGCCCGTCCGTCCGGGGCAGTGGCAGGCAATGGGGACGCTGTGCAGGAAGTCGCCCGTCCCCGTGGCGCTGGACGAAGATCTGATCGGGATCACTTCCCGGAAGGAAAAGATACGCCTGCTGGAAACGGCAGCCCCGCGGTATATCGTCCTCAAGCCTGCGCTGGCGGGTGGTTTCGCTGCCTGCGACGAGTGGATCGCCCTTGCCGGGGAATGTGGCGCAGGCTGGTGGATCACCTCCGCGCTGGAATCCGACGTCGGGCTGAACGCCATCGCCCAGTGGTGCGCCACCAAACATAGCGTCCTCCCGCAGGGGCTTGGCACGGGACAGCTCTACCGCAACAACATCCCCTCCCCCCTGCTACAGCGCGGAAGCACGCTCGCCTTCCGCCCTGAAGGGGCATGGGACCTGCAGTCGCTTACCTTTTAACCGCCGCCCGTGAACATCCGTATCAACCACGTTCGCTGCACCGACCTTTCCTCCCTCCCTCCGTGCCTTCCGGCAGAAACGGCGGCGTTCCTCAGGGAATGGTTCGACGGCGGCGAATACGTCACGGGACGCACATCCGGCTCCACCGGCGCCCCCAAAACCGTTGCCCTGCCCAAACGGGACATGCTGGCTTCGGCTGCCCTCACCAACGGCTATTTCGGCGTCACCTCCCGTTCCGTCCTGCTTTTATGCCTTTCCCCCGCATACATTGCCGGGAAGATGATGATAGTCCGGGCAATTGCCGCCGGCGCCCGTCTGCTGGCGGTTGCCCCCGGCAGCAACCCGCTTGCCGCGATCGACTGCCCCGTCGATTTCGCCGCCATGACGCCGCTTCAGGTGGCAACCTCCCTTTCCTTTCCGGGAAGCGCGCAGCGGCTGGCACAGGTCGGGCAACTCATCATCGGCGGCGCCGCCGTCCCCCCTCCGCTGGAAGAACGGCTGCACTCCCTGCCTGCGGCATGCTACGCCACCTACGGAATGACCGAGACCATGTCGCACGTAGCCCTCCGCCGCCTCAACGGGAGCGGCGCCACCCCGTTCTACACCGCGCTGGGCAGCGTCCGTTTCGACGCGGACGACAGGGACTGCCTCCTCATCGACGCACCCCACCTGCAACAGCAGCGCTTCGTCACCAACGACGTGGTGCAGCTGTGCAGCCCTGTCCGTTTCCGGTGGCTGGGACGCTTCGACAACATCATCAACTCCGGTGGCATAAAACTGTCGCCGGAAAACATCGAAGCCAAACTCGCGCACCTCCTGTCCAAGCGCTTTTTTATCGCGGGGGAACCGGACATGCGCCTGGGGCAGCGCGTGGCGCTGGTGATTGAAGACCGTGCATGGGGCAAAAGGGAGCAGGAGGCGCTCATCGCCCGGATCAGACAGCATCTTCCCCCCTACGAGTGTCCCAAATGTATCCGTTTTGTCCCGTCGTTCAGGGAAACCCCGTCGGGGAAAATCATACGCGCAGTGTAGGAAACGGAAGGGGGAGCGAGGGCGAGGCGGCATATCCCGACAGCCCGTTCAAGCGGGAAGGTTTTTCATGCGCTTTGCATTTCCCGTGCAATACGGTTCAGTTCCAGCACTGTAATTAGGAAATGTCCGCAAATAACATTTACATTTTATTGGGTTTTATGAGATAATTCCATTCACCGTGAAATTTGAATTTCTTTAAATTAACA
>JAISRX010000280.1 GCA_031273395.1 Bacteroidales bacterium
CTATGAGTTCCGCTATTCCCGTCAATCGCGACGCGGCGTTTATCATATAGTGCTTCGTTTCGGTGCAGGGTCCTGCTACGTTAAAATATTTTGCCATCATTCAATAATTTTTCACAAAGATAATCATTTTTTTCGCACTGCGTCCCTGCGCATCAAAAAAAGCGTCCGCGCCCTTTCACCGGAACAGTTCCATGATGTCTTCGGCGCTCATGCCGGCGAAGGGGTGGGCTGACTGCTCGAACATGCCGGCAAGCGCCGACTTTTTTTCCTGCAGTTGCAGCATTTTTTCTTCGATGGTTTCCGAAGAGATCAGCCGGTAGGCAAATACTTTTTCGGTTTGCCCGATGCGGTGCGTCCGGCTGATGGCTTGCCGTTCGGCTGCGGGGTTCCACCAGGGATCGAGCAGGAAAACGTAGCCGGCTGCGGTGAGGTTTAGCCCCACCCCGCCCGCCTTGAGCGAAATGAGGAAAAACGGCACTCCGGGGTCTTCGTTGAAGCGGCGGATCACCTCTTCGCGCCGCTGCGTGCTGCCGGTGAGCATGGCATAGGGGATGCGTTCCCTGTCCAGACGGGCGGCGATGAGGTCTAAGTGTTTGGTGAAGGAGGAGAACAGGAGCGCCTTGTGTCCTTCGCCGTGGAGGTTGTCGAGGATGCCGGCGATGCGGTCGAACTTGCCCGACCCGTCCGCATACTCCGCCTCAAGCATTGCCGGGTGGATGGCAAGCTGCCTCAGGCGGCTCAGGGCGCGGAAGACGGACATGCTGGTGCGCGCGGCGTCGCCTTCGCCGATGATCCTGAAAATTTCGTTGCGCGCCTTTGATTTTTCTTCTTCGTAGAGGCGCCGCTGCGGTTCGTTCATTTCGCAGTAGAGCGTCTGTTCGGTGAGTTCGGGCAGTTCGGGCGTTACTTCCTGCTTGGTGCGGCGCAGGAGGAAGGGGCGTATCATCCGTTGCAGCCTGATGCGGCTTGCCTCGTCGCGGTTTTTTTCTATGGGGACGGCAAAGTGTTCCCTGAAGAAGCTGAGGTTGCCCAGCAGCCCGCGGTTCAGGAAGTTCATTTGCGCCCAGAGGTCGGTCAGGGAGTTTTCCACCGGCGTTCCGGAGAGGGTCAGGTAGTGGTCGGCGTTCAGTTGCAGGGCTGCCCGGAAGGTTGCCGATTCGGGGTTGCGGATGTATTGCGCCTCGTCGAGGACGACGTACCGGAAGCGGCGCCGGCGCAGCGCGTCGAGGTCGTTGCGCAGCACGCCGTAGGTGGTCAGCGCCACCCGGCAGGCGTCCAGGCTTTTTTCCTGCCTGTCCGCGCCGGTGTAGCGCAGCGTTTTCATGTGCGGGGCGAAGCGTGCAAACTCGTTGCTCCAGTTGTGCACCAGCGACGAGGGCATCACAATCAGGCAGGCGTCCGTCCGTTTGCCGGCGGTTTCCGTTTCGGGCGTTTCGCCGTCCGTTTGCCGTTCCCCGTCGCCTGCCGTTTCCCTTTCTTCGCTGCCTGCGCTTGGCTTCCCGTCGCTTTCCGGCGGGTCGAAGAGCGACCGCTGCACGTACTTCTCCCCTCTCCCACCCTGCCGCGGGGCTTCCGGCTTCCGGCTTACGTCCGTTTTCTGCCGGCTTCCTGCGGCGGGCTGTTCGTTCATTGCCCAGTCCAGCAGGCAGATGGTTTGCAGGGTTTTTCCCAGCCCCATGTCGTCGGCAAGGCATCCTCCCAGCCCGTGGCGGTGCAGCGTTTTCATCCATGCGAAGCCCTGCATCTGGTAGGGGCGCAGGACGGCGCGTATGCGGTCGGGCGGCGCTTCGGGGGGTATTTCGCTTGCGCGGCAAAGCAGCATCATGTCGTGGAAATATTTGTCGTCCGGCTGCTCGAAAACGTCGCCTGCCAGCGCAAAGTAGCGTTTGCCCAGCCGGAGCCTGCCTTCCCGTTCTTCCGACATCAGCATTGCCTGCGCGTATTTTGCCAGCCATTCTTCCGGCAGGATCATCACCGTGCCGTCCGGCAGCAGGTAATGCCTGTCCCTGTGCAGGATGTGCCGCCGGAAGGAGGCGAAGGGGATGTCGAACCCGTTGCAGTGTACCGTGGCGTGGACGTCAAACCAGTCGTTCACCTGCTTCAGTTCCGTTTTCAGGCGGATGGTGCCGGTGTAGTATTTCTGCGGGAAGAAGTTCTGGCGGATGTGGAAGCCGTTGTCGTGCAGCGCGTCCGACAGTGCGTTGAGCTTTTCCAGCAGCGCGTTCAGGTTTCCTTCCCCCGTGCCTTGCGACGACGTTTTGTCGGCGTAGAACATGCCGTTGTTTCCTTCGTAAAATCCGTTTTCGCGCAGGGACGCCGCGTATTGTCTTTCGGCGTCGCAGTTGCGCCGGAAGAGTTTCACCTCGTAGCCGTCCTCTGCGTTCCCGTGCAGCGACGCTTCGGTGTTGGTGGGGGCGACGGTAAAGGGTTTGCGCCCGTTGCCGTAGTCGAATTGCAGCAGCAGCGCGGGGCGGTAGCCCAAATCCGGCTCCAGCGAGAGGATTGCCGCGGGACATGCCGGTTCGTCCGTCACCTTGAAGCCCTTTACCTGCGAGTGGTATTTGCGGATGTTGTCCGTGACGAACCCTGCAAAATAGGTTTCTTCTATCCTTCGCGGGACGCTGATGTAGTCCTTCTCCGTAAACGGCGAAAGTTTTTTGCCGTCGATGTCCGTAAAGCGCAGCAGCAGGCGGTCCATCAGCATCACCGAGGGCTGCCCCACCAGCGGGATCAGTTCCTTTCCCCTCAGGGAAATGTCTTTTCCGGCGTGCAGCACCGACAGGAAATAGCGCAGCCCGTCGGCGCGGGAATAGTGGAAGTTGAACACCGCTTCGGAAGGCTGGCTGTCGTAAAATATTTCCCGGTTCGGGTAAATGCGGTCGGGCGTGTCCTGCAGGAAAAGGCGCGTGTTGCTTCCCGGCAGCGCGTCAAAGCAGTGCAGCAGCCGCCGTTCGATGTACGGGCGGACTTCCCGCTCTATTATTTCGTCGGTGAGCAGGCGGGTAAACTCCCGCACGTTTTTTTTCCGCCGGAGGACGTAAGCCATTTCCCTGCCCGAATACTGATCCGTCCACTGTACGAATTTGCGCTGCGTGTCCGTCAGCATGCCGGCGTAATGCGCCAGCCTGTCGCCCGTAATGCGCTGCGTGATGCTCAGGTAGTCTTCCCCCTCCACATTCTCCGCCATGTACGGGGTGAGCACGTATCCCCACCGGTGATGGTTTGTCAGGCACAGGACGAAATTCATGCCGTGCCGTCTATGGGATGGGAGTTGTGCCGTTCCCCGGCGTTTTGTCGTATTTTCCTGCTCATTTTCCTGCTTTTTTATTTTGATATTTCCCGCAAAGGTAGGCATTTTTTATTGAATAACCGAAACGCGCGTCCGCAGGGCGTCATTTGCCATAATGTGCGCCTCCGTGCGGCTTGTCCGAAAAATTTATATATTGAAGTTTCCCACCCCTAATCTTCCCCGTTAATAGTGTCGCGAGATATTATAATCTCCTGATTATCAGGTGCAATTTACGCAACAATTAACAAGTCTTCACTATTCTCATCTA
>JAISRX010000282.1 GCA_031273395.1 Bacteroidales bacterium
GTTTTACGTCCATGCAGGGCTGTGCGCAACCCCGACAGGGGTTGCCTTTTGATAACCCCGTACAAGCGAAGCGCAGTGCGGGGTACGAAAACTCAAAACTCAACCGAATGCAGTATAAATGTTTTTTTTGAAACAGCGATTTTTTTAACAGAGGAGGAGTGATTTTTATTGCAGGAGACGGTCTCAAACAGAAATGCCGGAGGAAAAACCTTATTTCCGACAGGAAAACCTTAACCTCAGCGACAGGAAGCGGCAACGGATACGCGCCGGCAAAGACGCGCGCACAGGCGCGCTCCGCAACCGATTGCCAAAAAAAATCGCGTGCGGTTAAAAATAAGTTCAAAATAATTTTTGACAAACCAAAATATCCCGTAAGTTTGTCATTCTTAAAAAGAGAATGATGATGTTCCGAAAAGGAGATAAGGTAAAGTTTTTGAACGATGTAGGAGGAGGGACCGTCACCCGTGTGGAAGGCAACAGTATACACGTACTGAACGACGACGGTTTTGAGGTCCCCGTCGTTGCGTCGCAGTTGCTTAAAGCGGAAGTTCCCGGCGAGGCGGCAACCCCGTTCACCGTTGCGACGCCGGCTTCGGAAAACGTTCCGGAAACATCCGGCGCGCCGCCTGCAGAGGCTGAGCCGCTCGAATACATGGATTTGTCGGGCGATGAGGAAAGCGCCCGTATGGATGCAGGCGTTCACGTGTTGCTGGGCTGGACGGCGAACCGCAAAAAAAACGGAGACGCCACCTATAACGCCTATCTGATCAACGATTGCAGCTACCGGCTCATGTACGTGGCGTCCGCGCTTGAGGAAGGAGTGTTGCGCGGCATACAGGCAGGCACGCTCGAAAACAACAGTTCGATACACGTGACCGAACTGCCGGACAAAGAGTTGAAAAACATCGCCGGTCTGCATTTCGACATACTTTTTTTCAAAAAGGGACGTTTTGTGCCGCAAGAACCGCTGAGTTACCGGTGGAACATCGACGAGTTTTATCTGACCGACCCCGCCAATTATCATCCGAACGGATATCTTGAAGAAAAAGCCCTGATATACCACCTCACCGAGAAGTTTCTCCTTGCCGGAATAGAAGCGGTACATCACTCGCTCGACCAACAGGAGCGGCAGAAGAAACGGACGGATTTGCCGGCGCCGCTTCCCGTCAGGCAGAAGGAACAGGAAAAGCCGGAGGAAATAGACCTGCACATTGAGCAACTGACCGATCATGCGGGGCAACTGTCGCCGGTTGAAATACTCGACATGCAGATGAGCCGGTTCAAACTTGCTCTGGAAGGCGCTATCCGCAACAAACAAAAAAATATCGTATTCATTCACGGCGTGGGCAACGGACGCTTGCGGCTTGAAATCCGCAGAACGCTGGACAGGCAGTATCCCCGTCTCCGCTATCAGGACGCCTCCTTTAAGGAATACGGATACGGAGCCACAACAGTGTTTTGCAAATAATTTCCCATCAAAAACAGAACGACCATGCAAAAAAAGTACAAAATCCTGTTAACCGACGACGAACCGGACATCCTCGAATTTTTGAGCTATAACCTGAATAAGGAAGGGTATCAGGTATTTACAGCCACAGACGGCGACAGCGCCATCCGAACGGCATTGAAGGAAATACCGCACCTGATATTGCTGGACATCATGATGCCCCACAAAAACGGAATAGAAACCTGTGAAGAGTTGCGCGCGCATCCCGAACTGGACAACTGCGTGATTGCCTTCCTGACGGCGAGAGCGGAGGATTATTCCCAAATTGCCGGTTTTGAAGCGGGCGCGGACGATTACATCCATAAGCCGGTCAAACCCAAAGTGCTGCAAACGCGCATCAAGGCGCTGCTGAAACGTTGCCGCGAGCCGGACGACAAACCCGCCGACGATGAGCTTGTCATCGACAGGGAACGGTTTGTGGTGATCAAAAGCGGGAAAAAGCTGACGCTCCCCAAAAAGGAATTTGAATTGCTGGCGCTGCTCATGTCCAAGCCGGAAAAAGTGTTCGGACGCGACGAAATATTCAACGCCGTCTGGGGCGACGACATCATCGTGGGCGACCGCACCATCGACGTGCATATCAGGAAACTCCGCGAAAAAATAGGCGATAAATACATTCAGACACTGAAAGGCATCGGATACAAGTTTATCGCTTCATGACAGGAAGTTGCGTTCCGGTTTTGTGTTTTGTCCGAAATTCCCCGCACGGCAGAAGTTGGAAGTAAACTAAATAAAGTTGTATCTTTGCCCGATGAAACCTCTTATTTTGATTACCAATGACGACGGTTATCGTGCGGGAGGCATCCGGGCTTTGATAGAAACGGCGCTGCCTTTCGGCGAAGTGCTGGTGGTGGCGCCTGCGGAGGGGCAATCGGGCATGTCGCATGCGATGACGGTAAAAACGCCTCTGCGTCTGGAAAAACGCTCGGCAGCACCGGACTGTGTGCAGTACGTCTGCACCGGAACGCCGGTTGATTGCGTAAAAATAGCCCTCAACAGACTGGTTGACCGTCCGCCCTCCCTGTTGCTTGCCGGCATCAACCACGGCAGCAATTCATCGGCGAGCGTTCTCTATTCCGGCACTATGGCGGCTGCCATGGAGGGGTGCATGTCCCATATTCCCGGTATCGGGTTTTCCCTGTCGGATCATGCTCCCAATGCCGATTTTTCGCCGTATCTGGAACAGGTGGGGAACATCATTCGGAAGGTGTTGCAACACGGTTTGCGCAAGGGTACCTGTTTGAATGTAAACATACCGAAAATTCCGGTTTCCGACATGAAAGGCACGCGGATATGCCGTCAGGCGCGGGGATACTGGCGGGAAGAATTTGAACGCCGCACGGATCCCAACCAACGCGAATATTTCTGGCTGACCGGCGAGTTTTATAATGAGGAACCGGATGCGGAAGATACCGACGAATGGGCATTGAGCCGTCATTACATATCCATCGTCCCCGTACAGATAGACATGACCTGTTACGACAGCATGAAATCGCTGAAAAGGATTTTTGAAAAATAATTACTTCGCTGTTTCGGCAATGACGCGGCGCATGGCGTCGTATTTGCCTTCCATGTCCTGCAACAGTTTGAACTGTGCGAGGGTACGTATCCGGTTATGTTCGGGCGAATGTATTTTGTAGTACAGATCGCCGTCAAGATAATCGGCAAAAAACCGCACGGTTTGCATGTATGTCAGCAACTTGGCGCCGAATGCAAGGTTTTCCGTCTCAACGGGCAACAGGAAGGATTTTGCCTTCGCCAGATAGCCTTTGGAATATGCTTCGAAAATGCGCATGTCCAGGGAGATATTGTTCAGGTTCGTATCGTCTTCCTTCCCGGTATTTGCTCCCGTACGCATGAAGTCGCCGAAGTCGCTGAGAACATAGCCCGGCATCACCGTGTCCAGGTCCACCACGCACAACACCCTGCCGTTTCGATCAAACAATACGTTGTTTACCTTTGTGTCGCAATGATTGATGCGTTTAGGCAGTTTCCCTTCGCGGTGCAACTGTTCGGGACGGCACATTTCGCCGGCGCGTTTTTCGATTTCGTCCACCATGTATTGCATTTTTTGCAACCGTCCGGCTTTGTTGTCTTTCACTGCCTGACGGAAGGTTTCCAGACGGCTTTCCATATTGTGGAAGTTGGGAATGGTTTCTGCCGGAGGATCGCCCGGCAGGTCGGCAAGCATCGCCTGAAAATCGCCGAAAGCAAGCCCTGCCTGCTCCGACAGTTCGGGCGTTACTTCATCGTAACTGATGCTGTCCGGTATGAAATACAGCACCCGCCAGTAATTTCCTTCGTCGTCCCTGCGGAACAGTTTTCCGTCTTTTGCCGGAATCAGTTGAAGCACCCTGTTTTCAACGTTCCTGACGCCCGCATCGGTCAGTTTTTTCCGGATGTGACCGGTGACGCGAAAAATATTGTTCTGCAATGCCGGCACATCCTTAAAAATGCCGTGATTGATGCGTTGCAGGACATAATCGGGCGCTTCTGCGGGGGTGGTTTCCACTTTGTAGGAGTCGTTGATATGTCCCGCTCCAAGCGGTTGCACGGATTTTATTTGTCCCTGCACGTCAAATTCCTCGGCAATGAGTTTCCAGGTTTGCTCATTCATATTCGGTTATATTTAAACTTTATTGGTATTCTGCTTCTTTTACCTTATTCAAAAACAGCATCAGCGACATCCAGTATTCGTCGGATGAGGCTTCCTCGTTCCATAAAACGGGCGCTCCCTGAACGCTGCTCTCCGACGAGGGTTGAAAACGGGTCAGCCGCGCGGAGGAAGGTATATTTTGCAACAGGTCGGTAACAAACGGATATTCGTGTTGGGTGGTGGCAACGAACAGGAACCTGTCGTAATCCGCAAACCAGTCTTTTACCGATACGGTAGAGCCGAAATATTCGCCCGGGCTGAAAGCGATTGCCGCCGTTACATCGCGGTGATGGTTGGCTGCTTTCATTGCCAGCGAAGCCGAAAATGAACTGCCCAGGAGGATGCATCGCTTATTGACTGCCGTTTTTACGATATAGTCAATGGCTGCCGCAATGTCTTTTTCACAGTCAAGCATGCTTGTCGCCGCATTTTTTTGCTGCGCCTGCATCACTGTTTCGTTCCGCACAAAATTACATTCCTTGCCGTATCTGAGATCCACCGCCAAACAGTTGAAGCCGAGTTTCTGCAATTTCGGCGCAATATCCCTGTATTCTCCCCTGCTGCTGTTTTCCCTGTGCAACAGGATAATGTAGGGGTCGTTTTTATTTAAGCGGTACAAATCCGCCGTCACGGTGAGATGGTCCGAAGCGGTAAAGGTAACTTTGCGCTGCGCACAGACATATATCGGGAAAGACGCTGCCAGAGATGCAATCAATAATTTGCGTATCCAAATCATAGTCATTATTGCTGTTCAATAAGATCGACCAAAACAATGACATGGTTGTTATTCACTTCCACCACGCCGTTACCTGTCCGGTAACGCACGGTTTCGCCGGCTTCCATGTTGAATTTCAGTTCGCCGGGGGACAGGGTGGAGATGACGGCTGCATGGTTCTTCAATATCTCGAAGGACCCGTTGCTTCCGGGTACCTTCACCAGAGTTGCTTCTCCCGAATAAACGACCTTTTGGGGCGTCATGATTTCCAAAAACATAACCGTTGATTTATGGGTGATACAAAATTATCTGGATTCTTTGAGTAACTGTTCGCCTTTCCGGATGGCTTCCTCGATGGTTCCCACCATACTGAATGCGGCTTCGGGATAGCGGTCGACTTCCCCGTCCATGATCATGTTGAATCCCTTGATGGAATCCCGTATGTCCACAAACACGCCCGGGCGTCCCGTGAACTGTTCGGCAACGTGGAAGGGTTGCGACAGAAAACGCTGTACCCGGCGCGCCCGCTGTACCACAATTTTGTCCTGTTCCGAGAGTTCGTCCATCCCCAGTATGGCAATGATGTCCTGCAATTCCTTGTAGCGTTGCAGTAACTCTTTCACACGCTGGGCGGTATCGTAATGTTCCTTTCCCACAATTTCCGGCGTGAGGATCCGCGACATGGAGTCGAGCGGATCTACAGCCGGATAGATGCCGAGTTCCGATATTTTGCGGCTCAACACGGTGGTGGCGTCCAGATGCACGAATGTTGTTGCGGGCGCGGGGTCTGTCAGGTCGTCGGCAGGAACGTAGATGGCTTCTACCGAAGTGATGGAACCGTTTTTGGTGGATGTGATGCGCTCCTGCATCAGCCCCATTTCGGTGGCAAGCGTGGGTTGATAGCCCACGGCGGAGGGCATGCGTCCCAGCAGGGCGGAAACTTCCGAACCGGCTTGCGTGAAACGGAAAATGTTGTCCACGAAAAACAAAATATCGCGTCCTTTTCCTGTTCCTTCGCCGTCGCGGAACGACTCGGCAATGGTCAATCCCGACAAGGCGACGTTGGCGCGCGCTCCCGGCGGTTCGTTCATCTGCCCGAACACCAGCGTGGCTTGCGAATCCTTTAACTGTTCCTTGTCCACTTTCGACAAATCCCAGCCGCCTTCTTCCATCGACTTTTGAAATGCTTCTCCGTATTTGATAACGCCCGATTCAATCATTTCCCGGAGCAGGTCGTTGCCTTCGCGCGTGCGTTCGCCTACGCCGGCAAATACCGACATGCCCGAATATTTTTTCGCAATGTTGTTGATCAGTTCCATGATGATCACGGTCTTACCGACGCCCGCACCCCCGAACAGCCCGATTTTGCCGCCTTTGGCATACGGTTCCAACAGGTCAATGACTTTGATCCCCGTAAAAAGGACTTCCGTTTGGGTGGTAAGATCCTCGAACTTGGGCGGTTCGCTGTGTATCCCGTAACCGTCTTTTGCCACTTGCTCCATCCCGTCAATGGCGTCGCCGATGACGTTGAGCAACCGGCCGCGAACATTGTCGCCCTTGGGCATGCGAATAGACCCGCCCAACACGTTTACCTGCATCCCGCGCTGCAATCCGTCGGTAGAATCCATTGCAATGGTGCGCAGGGTATTTTCCCCGATGTCTTGCTGTACTTCAAGGACAATCGCTTGCCCGTTGGGTCTCTTCACTTCCAGCGCTTCGTGGATGTGCGGCAGATTTTCCGAAAATTTTTCAAAACTGACATCTACAACAGGCCCGATCACCTGTATGATTTCTCCCGTAATTTGAGGCATCATGGTAATATTTGATTTAAAAATTCATCCGTTTTTGAACCCATAAAGGTAACGAACTATTTTTAATTATCACAAATATTTCTTGAAAATAAATGCAACTTCATTCGGAACAAGGTTATTTTGAGCCTGTTAAAATACAAAAAAAATATTACTGCCGCTGAAAGATAATGTGTACGACCGTACCTTCGGGAACGAGGGAAGAAGGCATTGACGCAAAATTCGAAAATTCGGGGAAAAGGCTGAGAATGGACAGCAAATTCATTCGAAATTCCTCTACTATCCTGATTTGGTCTTTGTTGTCGATCTGCATCTTCAACTTTATATCCTGACCGGTGAAGATCAAACGCAATTCGTCATCCGACGCCTCGTAATCCCCGGTCAGCTCGCCTACCTTAAATTCCTGATCGCCGGTAAATTCGATCTCCACCGGCTGTGTCATCGGCAGAGGCGCTCCCCCTATCTGGATAGAGGAAACCTCCCATGATCCTTCGATCACATTTTTAAGCGACAACTTCTCATCATCCTTTTTACACGCGCTTAAAAGAGTGACGCATGTAAATATCATCCATAAAAAACTTAATTTGCTCATTTGCGTAAAATTTGTATTATTATTGAAGTTTCCCACCCCTAATCTTCCCCGTTAATAGTGTCGCGAGATATTATAATCTCCTGATTATCAGGTGCAATTTACGCAACAATTAACAAGTCTTCACTATTCTCATCTA
>JAISRX010000075.1 GCA_031273395.1 Bacteroidales bacterium
TTCCTGGTCTTTTTCGACCCGCAATAAGTGCAAATTTTTTACTCATATTTCAAAATGACGCAAAAATATGAATTATAGTGCCTTATAAGAATATCAGCCTAAATTTTGTCCATTAACCCGGATTTAAGGTTTAATAAAATTTGTCGGGTAATATTTTATTATGTATTTTTGCATGTGAAATTTTAAATATAAAGATGACCATGAAACAAGTTAAAGTAATAACGGGCATTGCGATAGCAGCCGTATTAGCAGCCGTATTAGCAGTCGTATCGTGCGGAGGAAACAAACAGTCCGAAGCGGGTATTAAAAAATCGGATTTTGGGCAGTTTAAGGGAGAGCCGGTAGCGTTATATACCCTGACCAACCACCAGGGAGTGGTGGTGAAAATAAGCACCTATGGAGGGACGGTCACAGAATTGCACGTCCCCGACAGAGACGGGAAATTGGGAGATGTGGTACTCGGGTTCGACCGTCTGGACGGATACCTCAGTCCGGAGTATGAAAGCAACAATCCTAATTTCGGCGCAATCATCGGGCGTTACGGCAACCGGATCGCCAAAGGAAAATTCACGCTGGAGGGAATAGAATATACGCTGGCAACCAACAACGGCGAAAATCATCTGCATGGCGGCAACATCGGGTTCAACAGAGTGGTGTGGAAGGCAAATCCCATAGAGGGGGAAACGGAAAACGCACTTGAACTCACCTATGCCTGCAAGGACATGGAAGAAGGCTACCCGGGCAATCTGAATGTCACGGTAACCTATATTCTCACCGATAGCAATGAATTAAAAATCAGCTATATGGCGACCACGGACAAAGCCACGCCATGCAACCTGACCAACCACAGTTATTTCAATCTGTCGGCAGGTCTGCAACCGACTATTGCCGGACACGAACTGACTATTCTTGCCGACAAATATACCGAAGTGGACGGCGGATTGATCCCTACCGGCAATTTGCCCGAAGTAGCCGGCACCCCGATGGATTTTACCACGGCATACCCCATCGGCGCACGGATCGACGCCGATTTCGAGCAGTTGAAACTGGGCGGCGGATATGATCATAACTGGGTATTGCGCAACGACAACGGCTCCATGGCGCTTGCAGCCACAGTATATGAACCGCAAAGCGGACGCTGTATGGAGGTATTCACCACCGAACCGGGCGTACAGTTTTATGCCGGAAACTTTCTCGACGGCACATTGACGGGAAAAGGAGGCGTCAAATATGAAAAACGTGCGGGATTGTGTCTGGAAACGCAACATTTTCCCGACTCTCCCAATCAACCCGCATTTCCGTCCTCCATATTGCAGCCGGGCAGCATCTATCATACACAAACCGTCTATCAGTTTTCTGTCAGATAATCTGTTCATTGGCTGTTATTTGTATTGATGCGGGAAATACCTTTGTCAAGGTAGCGTTGGTGGAGCAGGCCAGGGTACACTCGCTGGCGGCTGTTCCTGCTGACGATGTCGGCGCGTTGCGGGAGCATATCCGTTTGCTGCCTTTTGCAGAAGGCGGTATTATATGCAGCGTGAACCGTCCGGGCGCAGAGATCATGGAATGTTTAGCGTCACGGACGTCCTTTTGCATGGAATTAACGGACAAAACGCCGATACCGGTGCGTAACCTTTACCGGACGCCGGATACGCTGGGAAAAGATCGTCTGGCAGCCGTGGTAGGCGCATATTCACTGTATCCCGGAAAAAACGTGCTGGTGATTGACGCCGGTACCGCACTGACTTTCGATTTTCTGGACGACACGGGAAATTACCGGGGCGGTAATATTTCACCGGGATTGCAGATGCGTTTCCGTGCATTGCATGACTATACCCAAGGATTGCCACTGCTGGAACCGGAAAGGGATGGCAGGCTGATGGGAGACTCGACACACTCCGCCATCATATTGGGAATACAAAATGGTATTGTTTTTGAAATGAAACATTATATCTGTCATTTCAAGGAACATGATCCGGAAATGATTGTTGTAATGACAGGAGGAGATATAAATTTTTTTGCAGATAGATTAGAAACAGTTATTTTTGCCGAACCAAATCTGGTGCATATCGGATTGGAAAAGATAGTTAAATTAAATTTAAATGATCATGAAGACAAGTGTTTATAGATGGATAGCCGTATTGCCGGCAGGTCTTTTTTTGTGGACAATGACGGCTTCCGCCCAGACGGGAACTGCTTCCAACTCAAAATTCGGACACGGGCAGGACAGTATTGATTGTGTAAGAAGTTTATCGCTGTACCAGCAGGATTTTAAAAACAGGGATTACGTTTCTGCCATCACCAACTGGCGTTATGTTTTCAAAAACTGTCCGCAATCTTCGGTAAACAATGTTCCGCGCGGCATCAGCATGTACCAGTATTTCATTGCGAAGGAATTGAATCCGACAGTTAAGGCGGCTTTGGTCGATACGCTGATGCAGGTGTACCGGATCGGAATAGCATCGCGTCCGCAAAAGAGAGGAGAATACATAGGTGCAATGGCGCAGGATATGATGAAATATCTTGATAATACTCCTGAAAATCAGGGGAAAATATTGGATTTGCTGGAAGAATGTATGGCAGTGGATCGGGAAAACACTTCCGCCATCATTTATGCCAACTACATGAGCATAACGTTGCAGCTTAACAGCGACGGAGTATTGAACGATGAAAAACTGGTGGAAAATTATACCAAAGTGAGTGATCTTCTGGAAAAAGCCCTCCAAAAGACGTCCACCGAAGAGCTGGCAAAAGTGCGCGACATGATTGACGACGGGTTTGCCAAAAGTTCTGCCGCCAGTTGCGAAAATCTGGTCAAGATATACGGGACTAAATTCGAGAGCAGTAAAACCGATCTGGATTTTTTGCGAAAATTAACCCATTTGCTAAACAGAAACGAATGTACCGACATCCAGTTATTTGAACAGGCCTCCGAGCAACAGTTTGCCCTGGAGCCTTCCGCTGCGGCAGCCTTCAATATGGCAAAACTGTTTTATAAAAAGGAAAATTTCGACAAGGCGCTTGAATATTTCGACAACGCCATAGAACACGAAACAGTCACCGTTAAACGAGCCGACTACCATTGTCAGAAAGCGCAAATCCTGTTGTCGAAATACAACAAATATGCGGAAGCCAAAAAGGAAGCGCTTGAAGCCGCCAAGTTGCGTCCCGACTGGGGCGAGCCTTACGTGTTGCTGGCAAACATTTATGTCGCCGGACCCAAATGCGGAGAGGATGATTTTGAAAAAGCGCAGGTTTATTGGGTAGTAGTGGATAAACTCATCAAGGCGAGGACGGTAGATCCGGATTATGGCGAGCGTGTCAATTCGTCGATCAAGACATATTCGCAATATTTCCCCAAAAAAGAAGAAGCATTTTTCCGCAGTATCACGGAAGGCTCTTCGGTTACGGTCGGTTGTTGGATCAATGAACCCACAAAAGCGCGCTTTTGACCGCCCGTCAGGGTAAAAACATGTCGCCATGCGAACATTCCATAAATACGGAGGGGTGATCCTGATCCTTTGGGGGAGTTTTTCCTGTGCCAACGACATGGCAATGATCAATAAGATTGTTGATCCCGAAGAAGAACCCGACATGACGGCATACAACGTAGAGATGCTGTATTCGGATTCGGCATACCTGCAAATGAAATTCGTAACGCCCTTTGTAAAACAGTTTACCAGCGCCCAGAAACCCAGAGACGAGTTTCCGGAAGGTATCCATGTACGATTTTACGAAAAAACGGGAGAATTGAAAGCGGAAATAACCGCCAACTGGGCGATACATGATCATGCGGAAAAGTTGTGGGAAGCGCGGAGCAACGTGGTACTGTCCAACGATAAGGGAGAAAAACTGGAAAGCGAACAAATGTTCTGGGATCAGGAAAAAGGCATAGTGTATTCGCGAAAATTCACCAAATATACTTCCGAAACAGGCAATACTGCTATCGGACGCAATGGAATGCACGCCAAACAGGACTTTTCGGAATGGACCTTTCTGAGCAGCAATGCAACCCTGATGTTTCAGGATGAAGCTAACGGCGCGGTACAAAATCCATAAATCATGAGCCATGTATTGATGATCGTCGCCTCCCTGCTTTTCGCCGCGTTTTTTTCCGGCATGGAAACGGCTTTTGTTTCTTTGAACAAATTGCGCCTCGAGTTGAGCCGGAAACAGGGGAAATTTCCTTCGAGCATCATCCGGATTTTTACCGATCGTTCCGGTCGTTACCTGTCTGCCATGACAACAGGCTATTGCCTGATGTTGATATTGTACGGCGTTGCGATTGTATGGGAATTTTCGTCGCACACGGAAGTTTCCATGTCATCGGACTTTTGGATGATGGCACTGCAAATAGCGCTCTCATTCCCTGTTTTCTTCTTCGCAGCCGGATATTTGCCGAAAATTCTCTTCCGGATCAACCCGAATGTCATGCTGGACGTTTTTGCCGTACCGGCATTGATTTTCTACGTACTGCTTCATCCGGTTGCATGGCTTGTGACATGCGTTTCACGTTTCCTGCTGCGAACATTCACGAAAGTCGATCTGCCGGAAAATGACGATAACGCAACAGCCGCCGGAATAGACCGGATGCATATAGCGAAGGAAGAAGCCACCGTTACCAAGGAAAAACAGGATACGGAACACGAAATAAAAATACTGCAAAACGTGCTGGACTTTTCGTCGGTCAAAATACGTGATTGCATGATTCCGCGCACGGATATTGTGGGGGTGGATGAAAATACGTCCATCTCCGGATTGAAACAGAAGTTTATCGACACCGGCGTATCCAAGATCATCGTTTACCGTGGCGACATTGACAATATTGTCGGGTATGTGTATTCGAAAGAATTGTTCAAAAATCCCGGTTCGCTGCAGTCCATGATCAGCCGGGTGACTTTTGTCCCCGAAACCATGTCGGGTAACAAGATGATGCAGCTTTTCATGCAGGAACACCGCAGCATTGCCATTGTGGTGGACGAATACGGCGGAACATCCGGTCTGTTGACCATGGAAGACCTCATCGAAGAGATTTTCGGCGACATAGAAGACGAACACGATAAGGACAATATGGTGGAACACCGCATCGGCGATAATGAATATCTTTTCTCCGGAAGGCTTGAGATAGAGTACCTCAATGAAACCTATCACCTGAACATTCCCGAAAAAGATGATTACGACACGCTGGCAGGCTTCATCCTGTACCATCATCTGAATTTTCCCGCAGCTGGCGAAATAATCCGCATCGGACGGTACGCGTTTGTCATCCGGAAAATGGCAAACACACGAATTGACATGGTACAACTGACAGTGGATAATTGACGGTAAAGAAGTCAGGGATTAATTTCACGCAGGAAATATTTATAAATAAAAGGGGTGATTTCGGATCGACGGTACGTTATTGCGAGCGGCTATATTTCCGGCAATAAACAGACGGCAATAACAGAATCGACATCACTGAGAAGTATGGGACGGTTTTGAGCAGTATTTATTATCTTCCTTAAATCCGCAAATAATTTTCCTAAAAAATAAGCAAAACGTTATCAAATAAATATTTGCAACGCTTTGCCGTTTGGAAAATTTTCACTAATTTTGGCGCTACGACATAACTAACAGGGAAAACACTCCTGCACGGGCATGGGAATTTGTCGAGCATCTGCAACAATATCCCAACAAATCAAAAGGCATTATTACGGAACCTGCCGGTATCGGCGCCGTTATTCATTTGGGGGTATGTCCGGATTTACCGGATTATCACAATCTACAGTTACTCAAGACAGGTTATCGGGCATTATTGGCAACGACAGGCAGTTCTGAATTTTAGCGAAACAAAAACATTGGTAATTTGGGCGATCTTTTGCTCAGGGATTTGGATTGTGCCGTTATAGAAGCGGTACACGCTTTAAAGGAACAATCCGGTCAAACTCCCTTCGATGCAGAGGATCGGACGAATCGGTGAAACACGAAAGCGTTCGACATGAATAACCCCCAATGACGCAAAGCGATTGGGGGTTAAAACTGTGGATGAAAGCGATGGTGGGATTATTGGAGCATCTTGATGAAATACCCGCCCACCACGGAACGTGCACGGAACCCTACATGCGTTTTGCTGTCCGTATTGTACCAGTCCGACATGGGGATGCGGTCGGTGGTTTCGTTCATGAAACGGTGCAACGGGCGGATGAACTCTTCAAAGGTGGCTTTGTCGGGCGCGAGTGTCGCCGTCCACACAATCCAGTCGGCTTTGGTGTAGTTCTTCCGGTTGTCCAGCGGCAAGCCATAGACATTCTGTTTGGTCAGATAATAGGGTATCTCCTTTTGAGTCACCGTTTCCGGGAAGACGTCCAGATGCAGCAGCTTGTCCCAAACCAGATTGTATTTCTGGCTCCATGTTCCCGGCTGGTCGAATGTCAGACGGAAATGGTCGCCGTCGTCAGCCATTTTCACCCATTCTTCAGCCATCCGGCGGGCTTTTGCCGTGTATTCTTCCGCGACATCCTTTTTGCCCAGCATGTCGGCAAGTTTCCCGTAGGAGGCTATGCCGAGAATGGCTTTGACGGACAGGTTCACGTTGTGTGCGAAATGTCCCGCGAAATCATCGGTGCAGAGCTGGTTTTCCGGGTCAAGACCATTTTCAACCAGATAATCCGTCCATGTAGTGAGCGTTTGCCAGTGTTTTTCCGCATACGTGGCATTGCCTTCCATGTTGGCGATGGCGGCGGTCACTATCAGCATGTTTCCGGATTCTTCCACCGGCATGTCGCCTCCGTAGGTTTGTCCGTTGGCTTGCGGATAGGTACCTACATCGTGCGCTGCAAACGGTTTTGCCCATTTCCCGCTTTCGCTGTAGTAGAAGATGTGGTTGAGCAGTCCCTTTACCAGTTCGGGATGGTAGAGCAGGAACAGCGGCGCCGACGGGTAAGTGATGTCCACCGTACCGATGGACCCGTTGCTGAAATTTTCCTTGGAGAGGAACAGCAAGTCGCCGTTGGGCGCTTTGACCAGCTTGTGCGCGGCAATCGACTGGCGGTACGCCAATGCGCACAGTTCGGCATATTCCTTTCCGCCGGCTTTTTCGGCGCGGCTCATCATCTCGTCGTCGAAGCGGCTGCACTGCTGCTGCAACCGGGCATATTCCTTGTCGGCTTGCGCAAAGACAGCCTCAATGCTGTTGTTGCCGTCCCTGTTCCAGTACGGGCGCAGGTTGTCGCCGAAATACTGAATGGAATACAGGTCGTCGTAGCCTATCATGATTTTTCCGGCGGTTGTTTTGCTCACGGCGCCCAGCGACCTCACCAGCGCAAGCTTGTCATGCCCGTCGGCAGCCGCGCCGGTTTCTCCCAGCGTCCCGTCGATGGCAAACTGTTCGCGCAGGGCAAACTCGCTGCCGGTGGCGTAGGTGGTGTTGTCCTTGCCGGCGCACAGATAAAAATAGCCCCAGTCTATGCGGACGTTATCGCCGCGTTTTCTCAGTATTCTCTGCGACTTGCTGCCGGTCTTCAAAAACAGCAGGTCGTCCTTCACATACGCCTCGCTGACGCTTTCCTGCGTTATTCTGTCCAGCGCCCATGCAGGGGAGGCTTCAAAATATATTTCCACGTCGTGCGGCTTGCCGTCGGTGGGGGTTACGGCGTATGTGAGGTAATTCACCGGACGGGAAATCAATTCCAGCTGTCCCGGCAACAGCGGCGCGGTGAAAGTCAGTCCCAACTCAACCGGTCCGCAGGTAAACGAATAATGTGTCCGGGTGGCTTGTACATCTACCGATTTTTGTTCGGCAGCGGTTTCCAGCCGGTATGGTATGTCCGCCTCCACATACAGCCCGAAATCCACCAGCGCGCCACCCGTGCGGTTCAAACAATGGGCGGCAATGACGTTGCGTCCGGCTTTCAGCGTTTGCACCGCTTCCACGGGCAAGGCTACCAGCACGTTTTTTCTCCATCTGTAACCCGTATTGACCACTTCCACGCCGTTGACATACAGTTCGAAATCATCGTCGTGCGAATATTCCAGCCATATCTTTCCCGATGATAAATCGGTTTCCGTATTTATTTCGCGTCGCACCCATATTTCGGTGTTGTTTCCCGTCCAGCGCGTTTTGGCGGTGGCTTCGTCGGGCGTTCCGAAAGCTGCTTCGCCCTGTTTCCATCCGGCGTCGCTAAATTCGGGAGCCGTCCATCCCGCCGCAGGTTTGGAGAAGGTATATTTACCCGTCCAGCCGCCGTTTTCAGAAGAGGGAACCACCGAGGTCAAAGGCGCTTCTTCCGTGCCCATAAAGCGATAGATTTTGCCGTCCACGCGCAGTGCGCCGATGAGCGGAAATTTTTCGCCCGTCCAGTGTCTGACAGGCTCTTCGTAGAGTTTGTCGGCAAACGACCACGCACAGGTGTAGGGGTCGATGGTTACCAACGGAAAGGCAGGCGCCCGGAGCGTATTGGGCGTGCGCGGCGCATAATCTGCCGGATTTTGGCTGCAAGCCTGAAGCGCCGCAACCGAAAGAATGATAAAAAAAACTTTTTTCATGTGATTTGATTATATTAAATTAGGTTTAAAAATGTACAAAAGTACAAAGATTTTCCATGTATATGGAAAATATTATGAAATTTTTTAAGGCAATCGCTCCCTGCGGTTAATAAAGTGTCGCCCCTGCGGGACTTTACCGTATGGGGCTTGTGCTGTCCGCAGGTTACGCTACACTCCACCTGTGGTGATGCATGGTGTCGTTCTTGCGGGATTTTTGCACATTATCCATACATGCGGCAGTTTGAACGGCGAAGCCCTCATCGAAAGTAAATGCACTCTACGGAAAATGTTTCGGAGCATGCGGAAAAAGTCTCGGAGCATGCGAAAAATGTTTCAGCGCATGCGAAAATAGTCTTGGCGCATGCGAAAAATGTTTCAGCGCATGCGAAAAAAGTCTTGGCGCATGCGAAAAATGTTTCGGAGCATGCGGAAAAAGTCTCGGAGCATGCGAAAAATGTTTCAGCGCATGCGAAAAATGTTTCAGCGCATGCGAAAAATGTCTCGGAGCATGCGAAAAATGTTTCGGCGCATGCGAAAAATGTTTCGGCGCATGCGAAAAAAGTCTTGGCGCATGCGAAAAATGTTTCAGCGCATGCGAAAAATGTTTCAGCGCATGCGAAAAATGTTTCAGCGCATGCGAAAAATGTTTCAGCGCATGCGAAAAATGTCTCGGAGCATGCGGAAAATGTCTTGGCGCATGCGGAAAATGTTTCGGCGCATGCGAAAAATGTCTCGGAGTATGCGAAAAATGTCTCGGCGCATGCGCAAAAACAGGAGGACAGCCCTGTCAGGCGCAGGGAGGAGAAATCCGTTCCGGCGTCGTCATCAAGGAAATACGCCTGTACGCCCCCGTCCATACATTTTCAATTTTCAATTGCTTTGCCGATGCTCAATGATGATGTCGTAGGTTTCTTCCGCCGGGACGGACGCCACGTAGCGGAGGTTGTGCGGCACGGAAGGGCAGTTTGCCGCTACTGCAAGGCGGTCTTCGTCGGGGTCTGTAGCCGTCACCTGCGCGTCTTTGCGGACAAGCGACAGCATCAGGGGAAAGGCGCCGTATCCGCAGTTCAGGACAAGTATCCGCCGGTATGCGGACAGCGCCTCTACCGCTTCGGCAAAATTGCGGTGTTTTTTCATCTCCGCCCTTACGCTTCGCGCTATCTGCGGTCCCTTGTAAATGTAGTTGCAGTGCACCGCATGGCTGTAATAGGCGGTGGTTTCCACCCGCGCCGCCGTTTGCGCGTACTGTTCGAGGTAATACCGGCGTATTTCCTTTGCCCGTTGCCCGAAGGTTGTTCCGAAGCTCCTGTTTTGCGGGGTGATGCGGGGCATGATGCGGATATGTATTTCGCCCCTGCGCAGCGCCGCTTCCTTTTTGGGAAGCACGTGTCCTACCCCGTGGATCATCACCGGGAGAATATCCGCACGGAGCTGTTCGGCAAGGTAAAATGCGCCTTTGTGAAAGCGCTGCACCGAACAGTCTTCCGAGCGCGTCCCTTCCGGAAAGATCATGATGGAATATCCCTTCCGGAAAGCGTCTTTCAGAGGGTCGATCACGCTGTGGATGCCGTCGGAAACGGGGTAAAATCCGGCATATTCGATCAGGCGTCCGTAAAAGGGCGACTTCCACACCCATTGGTTGGTCAGTATGATGATTTTGGGATGGAGCATCATGATGCACATCAGGTCGATGTGCGACTGGTGATTGCAGATGATCACCGCCGGTTTGTCGAATGTTTCTCCCGTCGGGTTTTCGTAACGGGTTTTTACGCGCGGGATGTTCATCACCGTGAAGTGCGCCGCACGGCACAGCAGCCGGTGGTAGCGCAGTTGGCGTCCGTCGGTTTTCCTGCCGGCGCCCAGCAGGAAGAATCCGGCAAGGGTGATGCCCGCGCTTCCCAGCAGGAACACGGCAAAGGCATATATGGCGGACAGGCAGTCGGGCAGGGTGACGGGTATCCGGCGTTTTTTGCCTTTTTGCATCGTCAGCAGGTGGAAGATTGCCGGAGGGATGACAAAGGTCATCAGCACCACGGACGCCATGCCGATGATGCTGACCACCGCCAGCGAATGGAGGGCGGGATGTTTTGCGATGATCAGCGAACCGACGCCGGCGAAGGTGATCAGCGCCGAAAGGAAGATGCCGTTTTTGTAGGACGCCAGCAGTTTTCGCCCGCAGGCGTATTCGTACATCAGCCCTTCGGTGATGAAGATGGCGTAGTCGTCGCCCTGCCCGAAGATGAGCGTGGCAAGGATGATGTTCACGATGTTGAAGCGGATGCCGGCTATCTGCATGACGCCGAGTATCCAAAACCATCCTGCTATCAGCGGGAGAAAGGCGAGAACGGTCAGTTCCGTTCTGCCCAGGGTGAGCAGCAGGAATCCGAAAACAATGAAGCCGCAAATGTACAGGACGGTATTGAAATCGCCGGCAAGGCTGTTGACCATCGTCCGGCTGATGCTTCCCGCATCGAAGGCGAAGGAATGTTCCTCCCCTGCCAGCCGGTTTTCCAGCGCTTCCGCTTCCTGTTTCGGCACGCGCAGGATGCTGATCACCATGAAACGTCCGGGTTCGCCGGCGATGTAGTTCTCCGCGAGCGTTTCGGTGAGCGGGGCGAAAAAGTCAAGTTCCCGCGCCGCGCAGTCGCGTTGCACGATTTCGGCAAACCGGCTGAAAGCGCCCTGCCGGAATCCGAGTTCCGCACCGCACTGTTCCAGCATCGGCAATACCTCCCGGTGTTCGTCCCAAAACCGTTTCCAGCGGCGGAGGCGTTGCTCCTGCATGGCTTTGGAAGGCAGGTAATTGCCCACGCCGCCGATGCGTGATATGGCGCCGGAAGCAAGCAGCCCGTCTATTTGCGGTTTTGCCGTTTCGTAAGCCCTGAGCGCTTCTTCCGGCGTTATCCCTTCCGAAACGTGATACACCGTTTCTTCTTCCGTCCCTTCCGATTCGATCATTTCCCGAAAAGCTTCCCGCTGGTCGGAAGTCATGTAGTTGATGTTTTGCATGTTGGTTTCAAATTGCGTGTCGAGGCTCAGGATGCAGAACACGACGGAGAGCAGCGCCACAGTGCGGACAGTCCATTTGCTTCGTTCGGGTTTCCACGCTGCCGGCGCGGCGAATGTGGGCGTTTCCGTGCGCCCGTTTTGCATGGGCAAACCTGCATGGGGCAGGAAGACAAGTACAAACAGGATGGCGCCCGCCAGCAGGAAAACGGCGAAAAGCCCCAGATCGCGCATGGCTTCCGAATTGATGAACACCAGACTGAGAAAAGCGCCCATGGTGGTGATGTTGCCGATGACCAGCGGCGTTGCGATGCGCCTGATGACGGTTTCCACGTTCGGTTCGCGCCGGCAGTGATCCAGAAAATGAAGTGGATAGTTGATTGCTATGCCTACAATGATGGAGCCGATCCCCACCGCAATCAGCGACACCTCCGTCTTCAGCAGCGCCAGCATCCCGAAAGCGAATATCCATCCGAAAAGTACGGAAACAAGGATCAGGAGAATACTGCGCATGTTCCGGAAGGTATAAATCAGCAGGGAAAAAATCAGTGTTAACGCCAGCGCCATTGAAATCATGCTGTCCTGTTTGATCCGGCGAGCGTTGGCGACAGCCATGCCTGCCGCTCCGAAGCATTTCACGGTCACCCTGCCGTGGAAAGCATCCTGCGTGTCGCGGGCAACGCGGTCGATCATGTCCGTCAGTCTTTCGTTGTTGTCGGTTTCGCTTGACGGAAACGCCGATGTAATGATGATCACTCCCTTGCGCCTGTCGGCTGTGAAGAGGTAATCATCGAAGGTTCGGTAGCGGTCGTCTGCCTGAAAACCGCGCAGTCCCGCCTGTAGCGGCGCCGCCATGTTCAGCGGGTCGGCAGCGATGGTTTGCCCCAGGATCATGCCGGCGGGCGATCCCAGCAACCGTTTTGCCTCGTCAAGGCGGCGGCGGATATGGTCGGCGGTCATCAGCGAATCCAAGTTCCGATAGTCGGCTTCCGTCAGGAAATAAGCCATGTTCTCCGTCAGAAACTGCGACAGTCGCTGCATCCGGCGCTGATCCGTCCGGTATGTCATTTTCGCGATGCAGCCCGTTGTGTCGGCTTCCGTCAGCTGTTCCGCAAAACGGTCGACCGCCGCCATAATCAGTTCCATGTCGGGCGCAGCGGCGGTATCGGTCATGCAGACGCTTGCCGTCAGTTTGTCGGCAATCCCCGCGTACCGGTATGCCCTGCTGATCCGTTCGCCGGCGCCGCCTTCGGGCAAAAAACCCGAAATGTCTTCCTTAAAGCGAACGCCCCACGAAGCGTATGCCAGCAAGCCCGTCAGCACGGCAAACCCTCCCCAGAGGGCAACCCTGCGGACGGAAAAATAACGGTAAAGCGACAGGATAAATTCTACCATCTTTGCCGTGATGTCTGCCTGACGCCTTTCACATCCATCCGCACGGCAAAGAGGTATTGCGAAGCGGTGATAAAGAGTGTTTTCATGTCCTTTCCTCCGAAACAGACGTTTGCCGTCCAGCCTGCTTCCACCGGGATGTGTTCGATCTGTTCGCCCTTTGAATTAAAAACGGTAACGCCACGACCGGTCAGGTAAACGTTCCCCTTCCGGTCTATGGTCATTCCGTCCGATCCCAGCGGAGCGAACAGACGTCTGTTGCTCAGCGAACCGTCGGGTTGAATATCGTAAACATACGTTTTGTTTTCGCCGATATCCGCCACGTACAGCCGTTTCCCGTCCGGAGCGCCGACAATGCCGTTCGGCTTTTTCAGACCGGCAGCCGCCCTCACTGTGAGCCTGCGGTCGGGCGACAGGAAATAAACGTGTTCGCCGTCCTGCTGCATGGCGGCATCGCGCGTCCAGTAACTGCGCCTGTACAGCGGGTCGGTGAAATAAACGCCGCCTTTGGGATGCACCCACAAGTCGTTGGGACCGTTCAGCCTTTTTCCCGCGAAGTCCGCCACCAGCACCGTGTGACTGCCGTCCCCGTCGATGCTCCATAACTCGTTGTCCATGTCGGAACACGAAAGCAGGCAGCCGTTTCTGTCGAAATAAAGCCCGTTGGCGCGTCCGCTGTTTTCATGGAAAACGGACAACCGCCCGTCAACCGACCATATATGGATGCGGTTGTTGGGCTGGTCGGTAAAATACACGTTCCCCTGCCGGTCAACGGCAGGACCTTCGGTAAAGGCAAAACCCTCAGCCAGCTTTTCCACCCGCGCGCCCGACGCGGTAACCTGCTTGTGCTGCCCGCTTGCCGCAAAGGACAAAACGATGCATGACAGACCGAAAGCAAATATTTTTTTCTTCATGACGATCTCATTAAAATTTTACAAAGATATTTTTATTTTGTGATGAACGGACAAAAATTATTTCTATTTTTGTCGCAATCAAGTAATCATTAAAAATGTGTGTAAAAAAATAAATATCATCCTGTGTCTGTGCATGGCGCTTTTACATGGCAGCGCTGCTCCGGCGAAAGACCCGATAAAGGCGCTCATCGTCACCGGACAGAATAACCACAACTGGCAGGCGAGCAGTGTCATCCTGCAAAAATACCTGAATGAAAGCGGAATATTTCAGGCGGATATCGTCATCTCTCCGCCAAAGGGAGAAGACATGTCCTCTTTCCTTCCCGATTTTTCGGCATACGGGGCGGTAGTGCTGGACTATAACGGCGCCTCGTGGTCGGAAGCAGCCAATGCCGCGTTTCTGGAGTATGTGAAAAAGGGCGGAGGAGTGGTGGTTTACCACGCTGCCGACAACGCTTTTCCCCAATGGAAGGAATACAACGAGATCACAGGTTTGGGCGGCTGGGAAGGACGTAACGAAAAAGACGGACCTTATGTTTATTTTGCAGACGGGAAGGAAGTTCGCGATTCAAGCCCCGGCGCAGGCGGCAGTCACGGAAGGCAACATGAATATACGGTGGTTTCGCACACCCCCCGACACCCTATCATGAAGGGCTTGCCCGCAAAATGGACGCATGCAAAAGACGAGTTGTACGACCGGCTGCGCGGACCCGCCCGCAACATGACCATCCTCGCCACCGCCTATTCCGACAAATCAACGGGCGGTACGGGACGCGACGAACCGGTGCTGATGACCGTCAGCTGGGGCAAGGGACGGATATTCCACACGGTACTCGGTCACGTGGGAAATGAAGCGGAACATCCTGCCATAGAATGTCCCGGATTTATAGTCACTTTTTTGAGAGGTGCGGAATGGGCGGCAACCGGCAAGGTAAGCGTCAAGGCGCCGGATCATTTTCCCGAAAAATAATTACCGCTATGCGCAGTAAATCAATGTATCCGTCCGCATCGGGGATATTTTTTCCCAACATTTTTTTTTCAATTTTGTTTATTTATAAATTATTGCATAAATTTGCGAAATAAAATTGAATGTTGAATTTTTTTAATTAAATGAAGATTACCATCATGAAATGTCTTAAATTGTGCAGTTTAGCTATCGTATTATTGGGATTGTCGTTGCAAATGTCCGCTCAAACTCTTCAGGAGTCGATCGAAGCGCGGAACAGAGGTGCGGAATTGATGAGCAACGGCGATATTGAAGGCGCCATTGCCGAGTTGGAAAAGTGTATCGAAATCAGTAAACAGGCAGGTACGGAAGCGGATGAAAACAGGGAAACGGCAGAATTAGCCATTCCGGGTCTGTATTTGCAGAAGGCGGATAAAATACTGGATACAAAGGATTATGACGCCGCTCTGAAAGCATTTGAAGAAGTGATTGCCGTAGCGGAAAAATACAACAATCAGGATGTAAAGAAAAAGGCGGAGAAACCGCTTCCGGATATATATTATGCCATCGGCGCCACCGCCTTCCAAAAGAACGACGCGGCAACAGCCCTTAAAAACCTGGATTTGGCTACCGCGCGCGATGCGGATTATGCCAAAGCATACTATGTTAAAGGAGCCATCTATCAAAAACAGCAGAATGAAGCGCAAATGAGCGAAAATTACAGGCTGGCTGTTGAAAAAGCCGACCTCGCCAACGACAAAAAGACTGCCAAGAGCGCCAAAGACGCCCTTAGCCGGTATTTCTACAATCAGGGCATCAAGGCAATGCAGGAAAAAAGATACGACGCCGCCATTACGGCATTCGGCAAAACAATAGAAGCCGATGAAACATTTTCGGATGCATACTACCGCACGGCGTCATGCTATAATGTCAAGAAAAGCTGGGATTTGGCGGTGACCCATGCCGAACAAGCCCTGCAATACAAGGCGGACGGCGAAAAGGACGGCATTTATTTTGAACTGGGCAACGCCTATCTGGGCAAGAAAGACAGCGCCAAAGCCTGCGAAGCGTTCAAACAGGTAAAATCCGACCCATACGTAGCCAACGCAAAATACCAGATTGAAACGGTGTTGAAGTGTAAATAAACCATACCGCAAAAATATTCGCTAAAGGTCAATCCCGACAGGGAAAGACCTTTTTTCATGCGCCGGAGACGGGTAAACAGCACAACGGAGGCGGCAATCGCAGGGGCGGGTCTTGCTCCCGCCCTTGGGTCGTTTTCATTGAGGACAGGCGCAAGACCTGCCACTACGGTCTATGCCGCAACAGAAAGCGCCGTTCCTAACGGAACATGAAACAGCATTTGATGAAATCAATAGCGCCTCAAAAAAAAGATTTAGCCGATTTTGTTCTATAAATGTTTCGGAACCAAAAAATACTGTATCTTTGCGTCCCGAAAAATTAAAGATTATTCATGCCCGAAATAAGAAATATCGCGATTATTGCACACGTAGATCACGGAAAAACCACATTAGTAGATCATCTCATCAAACTCGGTAAACTCTTCCGCGACAACGAAGACCCCGGAGAGTTGATCATGGACAGTAATGACCTGGAACGCGAACGCGGTATCACCATCCTTGCCAAAAATGTTTCGGTAGAATATAAAGGTGTGAAGATTAATATTATCGACACGCCGGGACATGCCGATTTCGGCGGAGAGGTGGAACGTGTGCTGAACATGGCTGACGGCGTGTTGCTGCTGGTGGACGCCTTTGAAGGAACCATGCCGCAAACCCGTTTCGTGTTGCAGAAGGCGCTTGGGATGGGCAAAAAACCGATCGTTGTCATCAACAAGGTGGACAAGCCCAATTGCCGTCCCGATGAGGTGCAGGAAGAAGTATTCGACCTGATGTTTCACCTCAACGCCACCGAGGAGCAACTGGATTTTACCACTATTTACGGCTCGGCAAAACAGGGATGGATGTCTGCCGACTGGCGCAATCCTTCCACCGATATTACCGCCCTGTGCGACGCCATCATTGAACATATTCCGCCGCCTGTCACCCTGGAAGGCACTCCGCAATTGCTGATCACTTCGCTCGAATATTCCAGCTACGTGGGACGTATTGCCGTGGGCAGGCTGCATCGCGGCACGTTGCACGAAGGATTAAACATCGCTCTGGTGAAACGCGACGGAAGTGTCGTCCGCTCGAAAATAAAGGAACTGCTGACCTTTGAAGGTCTGAACAAAAAGAAAACCGCATCGGTCTCTTCGGGCGACATTTGCGCTCTGGTGGGACTGGACGATTTCGGTATCGGCGATACCGTTGCCGACTGGGAGAATCCGGAGGGACTGGAAACCATTGCCATTGACGAACCCACCATGAGCATGTTGTTCACCATCAACAATTCGCCGTTTTTCGGCAGGGACGGAAAATATGTGACCTCGCGCCATATCAAGGACAGGCTGGACAAAGAGCTGGAAAAAAACATCGCCCTTCGCGTGGAAGACGGCAATTCCGCCGATTCGTTCATCGTGTACGGAAGAGGGATTTTGCATCTGTCGGTATTGATCGAAACCATGCGTCGCGAAGGGTACGAGTTGCAGGTGGGGCAGCCGAAGGTGATCATCAAGCAGGTAAATGGCGTAAAATGCGAACCGATTGAGGAACTGACGGTGGATGTGCCTGAAGACTCCTCCGGAAAGGTCATTGAAATGGTGTCGCGTCGAAAGGGCAACATGCTGAAAATGGAAACCAAAGGCGACCGTATTCATCTTGAATTTACCATTCCGTCGCGGGGCATCATCGGATTGCGCAATCAGGCGCTGACCGCCACTGCCGGAGAAGCCGTGATAACGCACCGTTTTCTGGAATTTGCCCCAATGCGCGGAGATATGGAGAAACGCATCAACGGATCGCTGATTGCCATTGAAACCGGCACAGCCATAGCATACGCGCTGGATAAACTGCAAGACCGCGGGCGTTTCTTTGTAGATCCCGGCGAAGAAATCTATGAAGGACAAGTGATTGGAGAGAATAACCGTTCCGAGGACATCGGACTGAACATCACCAAAACAAAAAAACTGACCAACATGCGGGCAACCGGTTCGGACGAGAAGATGAAAATAGCGCCGGCGGTGAAATTTTCGCTTGAGGAAGCGCTGGAATATATTCAGGAAGACGAATACGTGGAAGTGACCCCGCTCCACATCCGTTTACGCAAAATACAGCTCACCGAAACCGAACGGAAACGGCAAAAGAACGCGAGTAATTGAAAATCAATGCCGGTTACTTTAGGAACCGTCAAAAAATATGATTGCGGTATCACGGCATTGCGAGTGATTATTATACTGCATTCGGTTGAGTTTTGAGTTTTCGCACCCCGCACTGCGCTTTGCTTGTACGGGGTTATCAAAAGGCAACCCCTGTCGGGGTTGTGCACAGCCCTGCATGGACGTAAAACTCCGTAGGAGTTGCCTCTTGATAACCCCGTATGAAATGCGGGGCGGGACTATAATGGAGAAGATGATTTTGTCAATTTAATTATTCTGCGTATGTTTGCAAAAAGTTTGTATGATGACAGCAATTAGTACAAGGGAGCTTATCCAAAGCGGCGAAAGAAAAACCATGAAAATCACCATCACAGGATCGGGAAACATCGGTTCGGCATTAGTTACCGGACTGCTGCGGAGCGGGGCTGTAGCCCCTGCGGACATTGTTTTAACCGACGTCAACGAAAATGCCCTGTCCGCGTTTGCCTCACAGGGAGTGAACGTCACGCGGGACAACAGGGAAGCGGCGAAATCCGCAAGTCTGGTTGTGCTGTGCGTGAAGCCCTATTTAGTGCACGCGGTCATTAAGGAGATATTGCCTTCGCTTGCGGACGACGCCCTGCTGGTATCCTTCGCGGCAGGGATTACGCTGGATCAGTTGACGCTTTCCGCCGGAAAACGTCCGCTGTTCCGCGTCATTCCCAATACGGCAATGGCGGTGAACCGGTCAATGACCTGCGTGGCTTCCGCCAACGCCGACGCGGGGCAGCAACAAACCGTGCTTGACTTTTTCGGGCTTGTGGGCAAAGCGATCTCGATAGACGAATCGCTGATGAACGCCGCCACGGTCATCGCATCGTGCGGAACGGCATTTGCGCTCCGCTACCTGCGCGCCGCCGTTGCCGCAGGCGTGGAAACGGGCTTCCGCCCCGACGTCGCCCAAGCCATGATCGCCCAAACGATGGCGGGCGCTGCGGCGCTGATCGCCGAATCGGGCAATCATCCCGAACAGGAAATAGACAGGGTGACAACGCCCAAAGGCATCACCATCAAGGGACTGAACGAGATGGAACATGCCGGTTTTTCTTCAGCCGTCATGAAGGGCATCCTTGCCGCCTACCGGGTTTTTGAATGAAACCGCAATGACGGCGGCGCAATACATCGGTCAACCGGAAGTGTACAGGGTACTGGACGAATTGTCCATACCGTTTGATTACTACCCGCATCCGCCTGCCCCCACCATCAGGGAGGCGCAACTGTACCGGCAGGATATGGAAGCCGCCTGCTGCAAAAATCTTTTCTTCAGGAACCACAAGGGCAACAGGCATTATCTGGTGATACTGGAAGGTACGCGGACGCTGGACGTCCACGATCTGGAAAAACGGCTGAAACAGGGGAAGATCAGTTTTGCATCCGAACAGCGCATGGCGAAGTACCTGGGAGTGCAGCCGGGGTCGGTGTCGCCTTTCGGACTGATCAACGACGCCGGCAGGCATGTGCACGTGTTTTTCGACCACCAGCTGCAACAGGCAACCAAAATGTCATTTCATCCCAACGACAACAGGGTAAGTCTGGTATTGCGGTCGGCGGATTTCTGGAGATACATGGAATGGACGGGCAACAGCTACGAATTTATCCGCCCGTCCGACGACTGACCGGCTTCACGTGAGGCAAAAAAACCGCCACCACGCCCAGCAGCGGCATGTACGCGCACAACCTGTAAACATACTCCAGCCCCCTGACGTCTGCCACACTTCCCAGTATGGCGGCGGCGATGCCTGCGATCCCGAACGCCAGACCGAAAAACAGCCCGGAGACAAGTCCGAGTTTGGTGGGAAGCAGTTCCTGCGCATACACCAATATCGCGGAAAATGCGGAGGAGAGGACAACGCCGATGCACACGCTCAGGACGCATGTCCACAGCAGGTTGGCGTGCGGCATCAACAGCGAAAAGGGCGCCGTTCCCAGTATGGAGAACCAGATGACATATTTCCGTCCGACGCGGTCGCCTATGGGTCCCCCCAGAAACGTGCCGACGGCGGAAGCAAAAAGAAAGGCGAACAGGAAAAGCTGCGACTGCTGGGTGGTGACGCCGAACTTTTCAATCAGGTAAAACGTGTAGAAACTGCTCAGGCTTGCCGAATAGGCATGTTTGGAAAACATCAGCACCAGCAGGATAAACAGCGAAAAGTAAATCTTCCGTTTCGACAGGCGCACCCTGTGGATCACTTCCTTTTTCAGCGTATCGGAACGAAACGACCGCAACCGCTCGCGGTACCATTTGACGACCGGGCTTTTGGTGAGCAGCGAAATTACTGCAATTCCGGCAAATACCGCAAGATAGCGCTGCCCGTAAGGAGCAACGATGGCGGCAGCCAGCAGGGGTCCTATCGACCCGCCGAAGTTGCCGCCCACCTGAAAAACGGATTGCGCCAGTCCGTGCCGTCCTCCCGATGCAAAATGCGTGAGCCGCGAGGCTTCGGGATGAATGACGGACGAGCCTAACCCGACGAACACCACCGCAAGCATCACCGAAGCAACGGACTGCGAAAAGGCAAGTATCAGCAGCCCCGTCATGGTGGAGAGGGTGCCGGCGCTCAGGTACCACGTTTTCGGGTACCTGTCGAACAGCACGCCCGCCACCGGCTGCAATACCGAAGCGCATATCTGATATACGAACGCAATCAGGCCGATTTGCCCGAACGTCAGCGACAGGCTGTCCCTGATTACCGGATAAACGGCAACAACGGTCGACTGGAAAGTATCATTAAAAAGATGCGCCAAACTCAGATACAGGAGTATGGACATGGACGCTCCCCCGCTGCCGGAGGAAGAAACGGATGCTGGTTTCACGGATATATTCAATCTTTTCGGACGGCAAAGATAATAAAAATTAACCATGCAAAGCGGAAAACGAAAAATGCGGAACAGAACGCCGCACAGGACGGCGAACAGCGCTACCTTCCCCTCCCCCGTTCACGAGAGGTCTTCTATTTCCACAAATTCGTCGTTGTCGGCGTCCGGCTTCAGGTATTCGATGATGAGTTGGCTCAGCGAAGCCTTCTGCTCCGACTTCCCGTCCATCAGCCAACGGAAGTTTTTGTCGTTTTCCCTCACCCGCTTGCAGAGTTCCAGTATGGGCGCAAAGCCGGCTTTCAGGAAAATGTCGTGGATGGTTTCGTTCTGCTCGATGTCGGAATTGGCTAAGGTTCGCAGGTTGTCTATGGAAAGGTATTTCTTGTCTTCCTTTTGCAGCCCGGTAAGTTCTTCGAGCTTCCGACCTTCGGGGGTTCCGTTGTTGGTGATGAAAAGGAAAGTGCGTATCAGCAGTTCGCCTTCCACCTTCTGCACCGCCAGATAGCCTATTTTGATGTCCACCATGTGGTATTCAAACAGGAACCTGTCCTCGCTCAGGCGTATCACCTTCGGGTCCAGCATGGCGCGTACCAGATAGGTGAAAATCCAGTTGGGGAAAGGACAGTAAGTGCGTTCCATCAGCCGCTCGACGGCATGCTGCTGTATGTAAACGCGCATGCGCAAGTCGGGGAAGCGCGTGCCCGGCTCGATGTCTTTCAGCGCTACGGAAATCTCAGCCAGTCCCGACGTGTCGTTCTGCCTCATGTCGTAATAGAAGCGGCAGAGTTCGGTGCCGAGATGCGTTTCGTTTTGGATTTTGAAAGACTTCACGGCAAGTTTGAACGGCTCGATGATCACCTGCAGGCAGAAGCGGAAAACGGAGATCGTTTCCCCGCCCACCGGAATGTATCGTTTGGTGTCCATCCAATAATCGTACAGGACGTTGCGCTTCAGGTCGGAATAGAACTCGCAATAGAGCGGGACGTGTTTTTCCACCTCCCCGATGAAGCGGGCGCGCACGTCGTCGTCGCTGTTGTAAAAGGGTTCAAACAGCGCCTTTCCCTTAAAATAGTTTTCCTGCCGGAGCATCAGGTAGAGCGGCATGCCCACCAGCATGAAATCGTAAAGGGAGATCGTTCGCCCGGAACCTTTGATGACCTCGATGTTTACCTCCCTCATTTTGTCCTTCAAGCCTTTCTCCATTACTTCCGCCAGCCGCCGCTGTATCTTCTTCCCTTCGCCGCTGATCACGCGCAAAGTGCCTCGCATCTGAAAAATCCCCTCCCTGTTTCCCTCAGGCAGGAGATGAAAAAGCGACGCACTGCCGTCAATCATCGTGCAGAGAAAACGAAGCTTGTCCATCACTTCGTTCCTGTACTGCGCATAATGCAACTTTTGCTTTGCCGAAACGGTGTTGCCCTTGCTCTTCTTTCTACTTTTCGCCATAGCCCGACAATTTTATATTTCACGCAAATATATAAATTTAAGTTTCCCACCCTTCAAACCCCAGTAAATCAAGGATAAAAAAACAGAAAAAAGTAGTGATAATTCGATATAATTTGCTAATTTTGTGATAGTTAGAAACAAAATTACAAATT
>JAISRX010000083.1 GCA_031273395.1 Bacteroidales bacterium
CCTTATTGGTTAGGCATGTTTGGCGGGTATTGTTTTGATATTTTAGCCTTCATCACCCGAAGAAAATTAGCTGTTAGTTCCGTTCGCGTAAAGAAATTTTGCGCCACTACAAAGTTTGATGCAAAGGCTGCACACAGTTCAGGATTCCAAGCGCCATATTCGTTAGGCGAAGGATTGGAACGAACGCTCAAGTATGAATTTTTGCATCCGCAAACGGATAATATCACATTTGTATCGGAATAATTCGTAATTTTTAGTAAAAGTATCAGGCAACTTTGAATCTCGATAGGAGAACGATACATTATGCCGACAGTCAAAGAAATATTGCAACAGGGCGAGGGCTTGCACGTAGAGTTTAAAACCTCTTTCAATGTGGAAACCATCAATACTTTGGTGGCGTTTGCCAATACCAAAGGCGGCGTGGTGTATATCGGCGTTTCGGATACCGGCAGTGTTAAAGGTGTGTCCATAGGTACGGAAACCGTACAGCAATGGATCAATGAGGTGAAAACCAAAACCGAACCCGCTATCATTCCCGAAGCCGATGTTGTTGAAATTGACGGACAACAGATTGTTGCATTGTCGGTTACGGAATTTCCGGTGAAACCGGTTTCGGTGAAAGGACGGTATTTCAAACGGGTGAAAAATGCAAATCATCAGCTGTCCACTTCCGAAATTTCGGATGTATATATGCGGACAATGCAGTATTCGTGGGATGCATATCCCTATAGCGGAGCAACTTTTGAACATTTGAATCATGAAAAGATACGGTTGTTCATCGCCAAAGTAAATACCATCGGACGTTTTCGATTGCCCGAAGATCCGAAAGCGGCGTTGCGTAAATTGCGAATGATAAAAGACGAAACGCCGACCAATGCTGCCATGATTTTGTTTTCAAAGGAAAACCTGCTGTATAATGTACACATCGGTCGTTTTAAAACGCCATCGCTGATTATCGCCGATAAAATGATCAACGGCAATTTGTACGATGTGGTTGAAGAATCCATGCAGACGATCATAGGGCATTTGAATTTTGCCTTTGAAATTAAAGGGAGGACAACGCAGCGTGCGGAAATACCGGAGTACCCGTTGGAGGCTATTCGTGAGATACTGCTCAACGCAATAATACATAGAGATTATACCAGCCCTACCGATATACAGATAAAGATATTTGACCGTAAAATCACATTTTTTAATCCGGGCGGCTTGTATGGAGACCTTACCGAAGCCGAATTGCAAACGGATTCATATCATGCAAGTACAAGAAACAAGCAAATAGCGGAAGCATTTTATTTGACGCACGATATTGAAAAATATGGCAGTGGATTTTTACGTGTGCGGAAAGAAATTACTCAATATCCGACAATGCTCTTTGAATTTCACGAAGTTGGCAGTGGTTTTATCGCCGAGTTCAGCTATACCGAACAAAAAATAACCACAGAATTGGAAAATATCCCGCAAAAAGCCACTGAAAAGTTTACTGAAAAGTTTACTGAAAATGCAAAGAAAATTCTTGAAATCATTTATAATAACCCCAATACAACCATTAACGAATTATCGGAAATCTTGTCTATTTCCAGACAGTCCGTCATTAAAAATATCGCAAAACTCAAGGCTCGTGGTTTTCTTGAGCGTATTGGACCCGATAAGGGCGGGTATTGGCAGGTGAAGGATATTTGAAAAATGTGAAAATATGCCTTGTAAAATAATTTTCATCGGTGTTTCCAAAATTTGTCGGCAAATTGCAGAAGCGGAGAAGTCTGCAATGAATGTTTACAGAAACCATGAAATTTGCGTACAACGATGAACGATCATGTAATAAAAAACTGCGAATACAAATCGTGGCTAAGCGATTTGAAGTTGCGCATCCGTCAAAGCCAGATATATGAAACGGTTTTATCTGTTTTATAATCAAAATATTACAATTATCCCACAACTTGTGGGACAATTAGCTACACCAATTGTCCACCAACTTGGTATCCAGTTGAAACAATATAGAGAGATATGGTTCCGGAATTAGGCGTGTCAGAAACATTTTCAAGGAATATGGGTTCCCCGGAAGCGGTTTTTGAGAATTTTCAGCACGCTTTTCGAGTAATTGCCTCTGCTGTTGTTAAAGAAGGCGAAGAAAAATTGGATAGATAATGTTACAGAAAATAGGAAAACTCAAATTTTCAATTTGATTCGTATGGATAATAAAATTTCGACATTTTTACTGTCAAAAAAATTAAATATAACCGGAATGACGGTCCATCGAGATTTGGAAAAACTAAAAGTCAAAGGCTTATTTGAACGAATCGGTACTGACAAGGGTGGATACTGGAAAATACTTCGTTGATATTTTTTAATTCAAAATTTACCAATTAGGAAACGTATGAAATCGTCTTATAAAACGAACCACTCAGTGACCATCCGTCGTATAACAGCCACACCCTGTCTTCTGCTTTTACTGTTCCTCGTAACATCGTGCAGTCATCGACTTTCCGAGCTATCAATCTGTAGCAATTTGCAGCAGGGGGACAGTCTTTCCGTAGCGCTTTATTCAAAATACGGTACACAGTATGTGCCGGTTGGCGGTGCAACGCTTTCCGAGGCAGACGCCAAACGCGGCAGGGTGGATATTCCGCTTCCCGACAGCCTTATCCGGAATATTTCCGCATTGTCCGTTACTGTTCATCATTGTGCGGACACTATTCTCAGCATATCGTCCATTCTGTTGAACAGACATGTTGCCGTTTATCCTCAAGACATCATGGAAACCCTTTGGTGGCAGGATCGACTTTCCTTTTCTTTGGACACCGCGTCAAATGTTGTCAGCAGTCGCATGGACAAAGATGGATATGGCGCCTTTCCTGTCGGAATAGCATCTTTTTATCAGCCGCGCCTTGTCGGGTTCCAACTCGTCTTGCGCGTTTTTTTACTTGCTGTCTTTCTTCTCCTTCTTTTCCTCTTCTATCGTTTAACCTTTCCCCGTCGTTTTGTTATATTTGCTGTTGCTTTGTTCCTTGCCACCCTTCCGCTCAAAATCGTCTATACCAATTGGGCGATGGGTATTATAGCATTAATCATGATCGTTACCTTCATTCGCTGTAAACCGCGAACTTTCAAGTGGCAACCGATTTTCATCATGTTGTGTGCGACCTATTTAATCAATGTAATATGTTTGTTATATACGGATGATCTCTATCTGGGAGTTAAACGATTAGACAGCAATATTCCGTTGATCTTTTTCCCTGTACTGTTCGGCATAATTCAATTTTCCGGAAAACATGTGCTGCTGCTTTTGCGTTTCTTTGTGTGGGTATGTATTGCGTTTTGCGGATGTTCCCTGTTGTCTTATGCTGCTGTCATTCCCGATTTCGATTGGGATATGGCTTTGCGCGACCACAAACAATATTTCCCGCTCCTGACCATGTGGCCTGCCCATTGGCAGCCGTCTTTTGACAGTACCATTTTGTTGATGGCAATCCCCGCAGTATTGTTTTTGAGATTTCAGGGGAAAAAGCATGTTTCCGTTGTTGAGTTGTGTCTGGGGGTTCTGTTTCCGGTTCTTTTTACCTTGCTGACAGGGGCGCGGGTCGGAATAGTGATTGTCCCGTGTTTATTGGGTTTGGCGTATCTGTTTTATTGTAAACTCAAGCCCGTATTTAAATGGGGACTGATGCTGGCAGGCATTGTTGTCGCTGTGTGGTGTATCCATAAGTTTCCGCAGGCAGATGAACAGTTTGAAGATCCCATCCGCGAAGATTTACGCACGCTTGCTACAGACGCCATCAGGGAGAAGCCGCTGTTCGGATGGGGAACCGGATATGTGGCGCCGTTGATTCAAGCGGAAGAAACAGCACAAAGATTAGGGAGAGAGGCTCCATATCCGTTCAATCAATTCCACAACCAGTATCTGGAAACAATGGTTCAGTTTGGTATTCCGGGTGCATTGCTTTTGTTGGCGCTCATCGGATGGATATTGTATCTGGCTGTGCGCGGAAAAGATTACCTGTTGCTTTCCTTCATCACCGTTTACATCCTGTTTTTCTGGACGGAAACCGTGCTGGCAAATTCCAAGGGAGTCGTACCTTTTGCTTTCTGGCTGTGTTTTTTAATGGCAACGCAAAAAAACAGATTGTCATCCGCGGAATGTTAAGTCAATGATGAAATTTTCATGAGTATGCTGATCAAAAATGTCCGGCTTGACGGGCAGCCGGTTGATATTTTTATCAACGGAAGGTACATTGAGAAGGTAGGAGAGAGGTTGTCTGAAGAAGCTGCCACAGTGATTGACGGAAGCAACAAGGCGGTTGTGCCGGGTTTCATTAACGGACACACCCACTCGGCGATGACGCTTTTTCGCGGTTTTGGCGACGATCTGCCTTTGGAGCGATGGCTGGGAGAAAAAATATGGCCCTGCGAAAAACGTCTCTCTGAAGACGATGTGTATTGGGGAACAAAATTGGCATGTGTGGAGATGATTAAAACGGGCACTACCTGTTTTAACGACATGTACATGCACTATCCGCCCGTTCTGAAGGCTGTGGAAGAAATGGGGCTTCGGGCGACGCTCGGTTCGACGGTTTTTGATTTCTTTCGCGACGATCTTGCAGAAAAAGCCAGACGACAGGTGGAGAAAGACAGTTGCCTGCCGCGTAGCGAGAGAATCTCGTTTTCCCTTGCGCCGCATGCCGTTTATACCGTCTCCGGCGCCATGCTCCGGTGGATAGGCGATTTGGCGAAAGCCGGCGGATGGCTTGTTCATCTGCATCTCGCCGAAACGCAAACGGAATACGACAATTCGGTAAGGGATTTCGGATTGTCGCCCGTGCGTTACCTGAACAGTCTGAAGATACTGGCGCCGCACCTGATTCTTGCACACTGCCTGTACGTGGACGACGAGGAGATAAAAATGCTTGCCGATAACGGCGTGAAAGTGGTGCACAATCCCAATTCCAATCTGAAACTGGGTTCGGGGCACGTTTTCCGCTACGAAGAAATGAAAGCCGCGGGAATTACCGTGGGCATCGGAACGGACGGGGCGGCAACGTCCAACAACCTTAACCTGCCGGAAGCGGCAAAAATTGCGGCATTGCTGCAAAAGGGCTGGCGCAGGGATCCCACGGCAATGCCGGCGGGCGACGCCCTGAAGTGCATTACGGAAAACGGCGCCGACATTTTGCGCATCAACGCCGGGAAAATCGAAGCGGGACGCCTGGCAGACCTCTGTCTTGTTGATTTGCGCTCCTCGCCGTTTGCCGTCGATTTCAATTTCGTGTCCAATCTGATTTATGCCGCCTATGGGAACTGCGTCGATACGGTGATTTGTGACGGAAAAATACTGATGGAAAATCATCATGTGCCGGGCGAGGAAGAAATCATGCGCCATGCAGGCGCCGCCGCGCACAGATTAACGAATTTTAGACACGGGAAAGGCAAATGAACGCGCAAATGGACGATTTAAGGACAACTGCCGCCTATATCGCTCAAAGAATAGGCAACGGGGAGCCTGAAACGGCAATGATCCTCGGCAGTGGACTTGGCGCGGCAGCCGAAAAAATAGAACATCCGGTGGTGATCCCCTACCGTGAAATCCCCCGTTTTGTGCCTGTTACTGTTGCCGGGCATCAGGGTAATCTGATTTTCGGCACGCTCGGTGGAAAAAAAGTGCTGGCAATGCAGGGACGATTTCATTTCTACGAGGGATACTCCATGCGGGAAGTGACTTCTCCCGTGCGGGTAATGCGGCTGTTGGGCGTCAAGAACCTGCTGGTGTCCAATGCGGCGGGCGGCGTTAATTCCGATTACAAAGTCGGAGATCTGATGCTGATCCGCGACCACATCAACCTCCTGCCCAATCCCCTCGTCGGGAAGAACATGGACGAATTTGGCGCGCGCTTTCCCGACATGACGCGCCCTTACGACCCCGAACTGATCCGTATGGCGGAAGATATTGCCGCCGACGCCGGCATCAACTTGCGGAAAGGCGTTTATCTGGCAGGCACGGGACCTTCCTTTGAAACCTCCGCGGAGTACCGTTTTTTCCGCACCATCGGCGCCGATGCCGTAGGAATGTCCACCACGCCGGAAGTGATTGTAGCGCGGCATTGCGGCATGTGTGTGTTCGGCGTTTCGGTAATTACCAATCAGGCGCATCACTTTGCCGTCGATTTCGTGAACGACGGTAACGAGGTGGTCAAAGCCGCCGAAAATGCTGTCGACAGGATAGCCTTCCTGTTTGAAAAAATCACGGAAAGAGCGGGCTGACGCACTTGCCGGTTGCCGACGCAGGGAAAGACGGTTTATCGTACATGCCACTGTCAATTATTCCGGTAGTATTTTCGCATCTTCTTCGGTGAACGCCGGATGATGTCGACTATCGACGGGTAACAAATATCCGGCAGTCGGGGCAATTTCTCAATGTTCATCTCCTCCATGAACCTGTAGTGAATGATCTTCTGCTGACGACGGATTGGCAGGGATTTGCAGGCGGCGATGCGCTTCCGTTCCGGTGAGATGCTTCGTCATTTCCCGAAAGAGAATGTTTCCGGCATGACCGGTCGTTTTTCTCCATTTGCACGGATGGATTGTGTGTGAAATAATCAGGTACAAAACTATAAATAAAATCATAAAAAGCCGACAATTTTAATGCCGCATGACGCGGAAAAACGGAAAAAACGGATAACTTTGCACCCGATTTGCAGCAATTGCAAAAAGGGGACGCCGAAAACCGGACAGAGTAGGCAAAATAGTTTAAAACAAATGAAAACGATGTATTTATTTTTTGATACGGAAACCACCGGATTACCCGGAAACTGGAAAGCTCCGGTAACTGACACGGACAATTGGCCCAGACTTGTTCAGCTTGCATTTCTGTTGTACGACGCCGACGGAAACAGGATTTCGGACGGAAACCATATCGTCCGTCCCGACGGTTTTACCATTCCCGCCGGAGCTTCGAGAATACACGGGATCACCACCGAGCGTGCGCTTCGGGAAGGAGTGGAACTTAAAGCGGTGTTGAAAGAATTTGATGCGCTGATAGGGCAGGCAGATTATCTGGTGGCGCACAACATGGCTTTCGACGAAAAGATTGCCGGAGCGGAATTTCTGCGCAACGGAATGACGAATCCCATACCGACGAAACAGAGAATTTGCACGATGGAAAAGACAACGAACTTTTGTGCCATCAACGGTCCTTACGGATATAAATGGCCTAAACTTTCCGAACTGCATTACAGGCTTTTCCGGACAGGCTTCGACGAAGCGCACAATGCCGCCGTGGACATTACCGCTACGGCAAAATGTTTCTGGGAGTTGCGGAGGATGGGAATCCTGTAAGCAACCGTCGAAAAAATAATGATTGCGTTATCTCGTCATCGCTTCGTACTACGCAGTTCGCAACAACGTGTCGGTGATTTGAGAATTGCAACCTTTATTTTCTAACAATTCCTAAAAGCAGGACAACCTGCCTTATTGAAGACTTCCCGATGGTCGGAAGAGAGGGCTTGCCACGCAGATGGAGCAGCAGGGCGCAAAAAAGCGGCAAAACACTTGTTTTGCCGCTTTGCATTTCAGACAACCCTTCAATTGGGCTAAATCCTTTTTTTGAGGAACTGTGAATTTTTCAAGTACATTTGTTGTAATAAAAAATATCACAGAAACGGGACGTAAAAAGAAAGAACGGGAGACGGTAGAAAAGTTATTTTCTACGGCGATGACAATGCCTGTTCCGGCACATATTTTGGAACATTTTGAGATGTGGGACACGCAAAAGAACCGCGATTGCCGGGTTATGGAAATACAGGAAATTATTGATGAAATATTTACAAATTATAAAGGCTTAAAAATGTATATACAGGTAACGCCGATCGGTAAATTTAAGAGCGTTGTCAAAATGATCCGCAAACATGAATCGGAAATAATCAACTGTCTCAGGCACGGTTTAACTAATGGCGGAGCCGAAAATTTGAATGGTAAATTACATCGGTTTGTTTCCGCAAACTGCGGACTGAAAGACAGGGATTTTTTCCTCCATAGTACTGCCGGGTATTTTTCTCCAGCGCCTCAAAAAAAGATTTAGCCTCATTTTTTTTGTTTTTATAAAAAAAATATTGTAAATTTGTACGATTTTCTTTGAACGGCATAACGTCGCCTCCGATACGAACGGGACGGAAACCGCAAAGCAGATCAATATTAGGTCACATTAAAAACAGGTGAAAATGACAAAAGATTGGTTTCCAAAAAAAATGGAAGATTTGTATCAGACGGCAACGCAAACACTGACCTATGCGAACGATACCGAGAACAACAGGCGCATGGGGCTTGCCGGTATAGCCACGTGGATGGACAATACCTTTCTTCCGGCGTATCATGCCCTTGAGGCAACCTATGCGGAGTGGGTGAATCCGGCAACGCGCACCCCCGAGAAAATTGCCGCCGTGAATGATGCAAGGAAACATTTTACGCCGCTGTACCGGAAATTATACCGTGTTTTCCTGAGAGACAACCCGATGGTTTCCGACATTGACCTGCTGGCGATGGGGCTCCCCCGACGCAGCGGCAATCAGGTGCCGACGCCGATGCCTTCCAAGCGTCCGGAAGCGAACATAAACAGTTCGACGCCCCGGCAGCTAACCGTCAATTTTCGCAACGAAGGCAGCAGTACCAGCGTAAAGCCGCACGGAGTACACGGAGTGGAGATGCGCTGGGCAGTGCTTCCCAATCCCCCCGCAAGCACGAAAGAACTGGTTAATTCCACTTTCGACACACGCTCTCCCTTTATCCTCAAATTTACCGAGGAAGAGAGAGGAAAGACCGTCTATCTCGCGCTCCGCTGGGAAAACATTCGCGGCGAAAAAGGTTCTTTCAGCAAAATTCTTAACGCTATCGTGCCGTAGGGGAGCATCATGAAAGAAACGCTGACGGCAAGCGCGGAAGTGGAAGTCCATTTTTATGACATTGATGCGGTACGCATTATGTGGCACGGCAATTATGTAAAATATCTCGAAAACGGACGCGAGGCTTTCGGCAAAAAGTTCGGGCTGGAATACATGGATATTTATCGCAACGGATACATTGTCCCCGTTGCCGACCTGCATGTCCGTTATCTGAAACCGGCAGCGCTAGGCGACCGTCTGACGGTAGAAACACGTTACGTGCCTTGCAATTCGGCGAAACTGATGTTCGATTATACCATTTATCAGCAGAACGACAGGTCGGTTGTAGCGGAAGCGTCCACCATACAGCTTTTCATGACCGAAGACGGCATTTTTGAAGTATCCGTTCCCGGTTTTTACCGGCAATGGAAGAAAAAATGGAACATCATGGAAAACGAAACATGACTTTTCATGACTGAAAAATACGAAATCGCCGAAGTCGCGCGGTTTTTTTGAACGGAGATATATTTTAATTCATTGATATTGTGGTAAGGTTCACTATTTTCATATACCGATTTTTCAGAAGGCGCCGGAAGCTGTTTTATGCCGTTCTGCTGTCCACTGCGGTTTTCTTTGCATGGTTCGGTCTGAAAATCAATTTTGAAGAAGACGTTTCCAAACTGTTGCCCGCAGCGGAAAAAGGCGGCGCCGAGCAACTGGTTTTCTCCAACCTCAAGGTGAAGGAAAAAATATTCATCCTGTTTCATTCGCGTTCGGACGCCGTGGAAACGGAGGCGCTGACGGAAACATGTGACGCATTTGTGGAGCAACTGCTCGCAAAGGATACCGTTCATCACCTGATCAACAACATTCTCCACCAGATTGACGAAGACCTTTTTCAGGACGGAATAACGTTCCTGTACGAACATCTTCCCGTATTTCTGGACGGTTCGCAGTACGGGGAACTGGATTCTCTGCTGGAAAAGGAACAGGTGGAGCGACAGATGGAGGAAAACTATTCCATGCTGCTCTCGCCGGCAGGAACGACTTTCAAGGACATGATCGTGCAGGATCCCGTTGCATTGCGCAAACTTTTTATTTCCGGCATGGGAAACATCAGCAACGGACTGGGCGGCAACTATGCTTTTTTCAACCGTCATGTGGTTACCGCCGACTCCTCCGTAGTCGTGGCTTTCCTCTCGCCGAACTTCAAATCGTTTGATTCCAAGCAGAACATTCGGCTTGCGGCAATGATAGAAGAAGAAATAGACCGGTTTGAACGCCTGCATCCGGAGACGGAAATACTGTACCACGGATTGCCGGTTCGCGGCGTGTACAACTCCAAACGCATCAAGGCGGATTTGCTCCTGACGATTTCCATTTCGCTGGCGTTGATATGCATGCTGCTGATCGGCTGTTTCAAAAACAAATCGACCCTGCTGTATCTGGTGCTGCCGGTAATCTACGGCGTACTCTTCTCGATGACGGTGATCTGGTTTGTCAAGGGGAGCATGTCGCTGATGGCGGTGGGCATCGGGGCGATCGTGATGGGGGTGGCTTTCAGCTACTGCCTGCATGTGATCACCCACCACAAGTACGTTCACGATCCCGAAAAGATACTGATCGACCAAACCGTTCCGGTGATACTCGGCGCGCTGACCACCATCGGCGCATTCCTGAGCCTGATGCTGACCGAATCGGAATTGCTGCGGGACTTCGGGCTGTTCGCCTCGCTGGGACTGGCAGGCACCACCGCGTTTTGCCTGCTCTTCCTGCCGCAACTGTTTCACCTGCAAAACAGCAGAAAGTCGAAGACGGCTTTCATGCTGCTCGAAAAAATCAATTCGTTTCCCTTTGAAAGGCAAAAATGGCTGATCGCGGGGATCATAGTGATCAGTGCGGTATGCTATATCTTTTCCGGGCGGGTGAGGTTCGATTCGGACTTGCGGAACATCGGGTATCACGAGGAGAAAATCGTGCGTTCGGAAGAACTCCTGTCGCTGAAAACGTCCGATGAACTGTCCACCGTTTATTTTGCAGGCGTATCCGACTGTTTGGACACGGCGCTGATTGCCGCCGAACGGCTTTGCCGCAAGATGGATACCTTGGCGGCACACGGACGGATAAAAGGATATTCCGCCGTCTTTTCCCTCTTTGTCACCCAGAAGGAGCAGCAACGACGGATTGACCGCTGGAATGACTACTGGACGGACGAACGGAAAGCCGGCATCCGCCGAAAAGTAATGGACGCCGCTCTTCGCTACGGATTTACCGCCCATACCTTCGATCCGTTTTTCGACATGCTTGACGCGGAATATGAACCGGTTTCGCTGTATGACGCCGGCGTGATTCCCGAAGAAATAGCGGACAACATCATCGAATACACCGACGGTCGGTATCTGGTATTCATTCCCGTGCGGATGGACAGAACCCGTCTGGACGAAACGGGCGACTGCCTTGTGAAGGGCGATCCGAACGCGGTAGTGATTGATCCGATGTACTACACCGGCAACATGGTGAAAGTGATCCACGACGATTTCAACATCATACTGGGCATATCTTCCCTCTTTGTCATGATCGTGCTGCTGATTTCCTTCAAAAGCATTGTCCTTGCAGTGCTGGCTTTCCTCCCGATGGGGCTTAGCTGGTACATCGTGCTGGGGACGATGGCTATTTTCGGTATCGAATTTAATTTGATCAACATCATTGTTTCGTCCTTTATTTTCGGCATCGGCGTGGATTACAGCATTTTCATCATGGACGGATTGCTGGCAAAGTACCGCACGGGAGAACAGTTGCTGGTGTATCACAAGACAGCCATACTTTTCTCTGCCGCCATTCTGGTGATCGTGGTGATTTCCCTGCTTTTTGCCGTTCATCCCGCCATTGCGTCCATCGGCATGTCCACCCTGACCGGCATGGTGGCTACCATTCTGATTGCTTATTCACTCCAGCCCTTCCTGTTTTCACTCCTGATCAGCGGACGGGCGGAAAAAGGCAAAGCTCCCGTTGCGCTTGCCTTTCTGCTGCGGCGAAAAGGGCAACCTGCCCCGCAACAGACCCTCAAGGACAATTACCGCTACAAAGGCTATGCGATAGAACGCAGGTTGCACGCCGAGATGAAACGTACCGGTAACTTTTCCGCCCTCAGCGAAGCCATCGACGGGCAACAATCCATGCTGGAGTACGGATGCGGCTACGGATTCTGCTCCTGCTGGGTGGCTCTGACAAACAAACGGATAAACGTCACAGGGTTTGACGCCAACCCGGAAGCCATTGCCCTGGCGGATCATTGTTACCTGAAAACGGACAAACTGCGGTTTACCTCCGATCCGTCCGTACTGGAGGCAGCGTATGACGTGGTAGTGATCCGCAAACCTGCCGGCGATGACGAAGCGATAATAAAAAAACTGTCGGACAAAGCCAAAACGGTGATCAAATTGTTTTAAAAAATATCTATCTTTGCAAAAATATAAAATAAACTTAAAAAACGATCCATTATGACAACCATCCAACAATTGTCCGTCTTTCTGGAAAACAAGTCGGGACGCCTCACAGAAGTATTGGAAATTCTGGATAACGAACAAATCCGTATCATCACGCTCACCATTGCCGACACGTTGGAATACGGCATTCTGCGGCTGATTGTATCCGACCCCGAAAAAGGGTATGAATTATTGAAGCTACGCGACTTCAGGGTCAGCCTGACGGATGTGGTTACTTTGCAGGTATCGCCCTCAACGGCTTCGTATGCCGTCATATTGAAAAAGCTCTCGGAAGCGCAGTTGAGCGTCGAATACATATACGCCTTTTCTTCGGGACAAAAGTCGATCATCGTGTTGCGCGCCGACGATCATTCGAAAGCGTTAGACGTTGTGAAAAACAACCGTTTCGCGGTCATCGGAAAAGATGAACTCAATCGCCTGTAAACCGCAGATATGATTTCCCCGGCAACAATGAAACCGAAAATCGCCGTTTTTCTGCTTGCACTCGGCACTTGGTGCATGTCATACGCTCAGGAATTTCCTGTTCGTGTAAAGGTGCTTTCCTACAACCTGTATGCCGGCAAACTGGCTTCACTGGAGGAATTGGCGGCATTTATCAGGGAACAGGATCCGGACGTGGTGGCATTGCAGGAAGTGGATTGCCGCACCCGTCGCAACGATACTCCCCGGCAGCACGGAAAGGATTTCATTACCGAACTCGGTTTCCGCACGGGATTGCTGGCGGCATACGGCAAAACCATTCCGCACGCGGGCGGCTATTACGGCATCGGGATTTTGTCCAAATATCCTATGGCGTCCGTTGAGCGGATTTACCTGCCCATGATAGAAAACGGCAAGGAACAGCGGGCAGTGCTGGTTGCCGACGTGGAATTTCGGGAAGGGCGCTATTTCACTTTTGCCTGTACCCATCTGGATCATACCGACACGAAAGAACGGCAAATGCAGGTGGAAAAACTGAACGGGATATTGTCGGCAAAGCCGTATCCCGTTATTGTGGCGGGCGATTTTAACGCCACTCCCGACGCCGGGGAAATCAGCGAAGGGATGAAGGCATGGAAAAAGGTATGCCGGATGGAAGCTACTTTTCCCTCTGATGCTCCCGAATATCAGATCGATTATATTTTCTGTCGTCCGCAGGAGAAATGGAACGCCATTGAAGCAACCACACACCGGATACGACTGTCCGACCATTTGCCCGTCAGCGCGGTAGTGGAATTGAAAAAATAATATTCCGGAAATTACCTGTACCGCCACCGGCTTGGGTTAAGGCAACCGCACCAAATTCACAATGATAAAAAGTGATTGTAAAATATCTTGTCAGCCCTCAGCCTGAGGACATAAAATCACCAATAATAAGAGCCGATACCTCGGGGGATGCACTCGGAAAGTCCCTGTGGATAGGGGCTTGCAGAATACCCTGCCAGCGGTGACAAATTCTTCCTGACTTTGACACTTTCAATATCTTGTTTTTATAACACACTGATATTTTTGGGTTAATGGACAAAATTTAGGCTGATATTCTTATAAGGCACTATAATTCATATTTTTGCGTCATTTTGAAATATGAGTAAAAAATTTGCACTTATTGCGGGTCGAAAAAGACCAGGAA
>JAISRX010000193.1 GCA_031273395.1 Bacteroidales bacterium
TCATCGCCAGTAACATCCCCTTTGGCGATACGGCGGTTTTTGATGTGTCGTTTTCCAAGAGCAGCGACTTAACCAGACGACAAGCAACCCGCGCCGTCCACAACTACTTTTTTATCAAAATTAGTATCGGAAGCTAATCAATTGAAACACATCACTCATCAAAAAACAGGTAATGAATAAGTAACGTTTGTAATGCTTTCATATGCTGTATTTTACATGACGACAAATAGCTCTTGAATACCCGTCAAAAGTACGGATAAATTGTGAATTTGACAATTAAATGACTCTTTAAATTTGTTTGAAAATACCCTGCATGCAATCTTTGCGAACTGCCACAGGGTATTTTCAACATAAAACAGTCAATCAGTCGGCAAATTCTTCATATATAATGTCCGGAAGATCTTCCTCTTCTTCTGGGATTTCTCCGATTCTTGCCTGTTCCGGCAGTCCGGGATACAGGGGGATATCGTCCATATCCGGATCGTCGAATGTTCCGGGGGTAACGGTTTCTTCTTCCTCTGTTACGACAGGTTCCGGTACAGGGCGGGGTTCTGCCGGCTGTTCTTCCGGTACGGTTACGGCTTCTTCCGTATTTTCGTTGTTAAACGGTTCTAATTCACGGATTCTTGCTTCAATCTTTTCATGCCGTTTTTTGTACGTTTCATTGTATTGCATCTTAACCTGAGTGACCTTGTCCGGAAAATGGATTGCTGCAAATTCGAGCAATAAATGAGACCTCAGGCAGTTACCGGATGCTTGGGAAAGACCGTGAATGATAAAATCACGACGGATGGCATTTTCCTGCTCAATAGACCGGCATGCTATCAATGTCATTTTTTCTTCATCTGTAAGCGCTTGTCCGGTATTCATACCGAATTTCCCGTAATTTTCTTTCCGCAAAAAGGAAAGCATGATAAAATAAAGCAATTCCTGTTCGCGGGGTGAAAAATCCTTTGCGGGAATAGCATTTTCTTTTACATAACGTTTGACTTCTTCCACTCCTTTTTCAATAGCGATTTCCCTGTTCCGCCTGTCCTGGTTACGGAGTCTTTCGACGGTATCTCCTTCTTCCGCCTGCCGGCTTTCCGTTTCAGGAACAACACGGTAACAGAGTTCGGGTTTCCGGCGGCTTACATCCACCAGCAGTTGCGCCTTACCCTGTTCCAGCATGGTTTCGATGTGTTCGGAATGACTCCTGTACTGCTGCAAACTTGCTTCGTATGAGGCTTCTGCCATTTTGTAGTCGCTTTCCGATTCAAACCGTTCCGGTTCGGGTTTTTGGGGTTCGACAGGCAGGCGGCTGGCCACCATTTCATAAATTTCATGTCCCGCATCCGAGAGATGGCCAACGACTTCTGCCGAGGCAAAGGAATTGGGAACAACGCAGACGCCGGTATTAGCCCTTTCACTGAGCAGTTTGGTCGCTTCCGTCGCCATGTATTCGGCTTGCTTATAGCGCAAACAGTCTATTTTCTGGCAATTGCCACAGTTTCCGTCGGCGAACAGGTCATAAACGGATGAGTTGAAGGGGCAGGCCTTGCAGTCCGATTGGTCAAATTCATAGTTGGACAGGTCGGCGCTGTACCCGTTTTCGAGCAACCGGCGGAACTCTTTTGCCTGCAAGTGTTTCCACGAATAGCTGTCGGTTGCCGACAAATGCTTTTCATATACATCCTTCTGGATATCGGGACAAAAACGGGCCAGTTCAAGGGCTACCGACAGTGTGATTTCTTCCTTTACAAGCAGGCGGGAAATCTCGTCTGTCAGGTTGCGCAGTTGCAGGCGGGAACGGATGTACTTGTCCGTCTTGCCGAACTGCTTGACCAAATCCTCAATGGCATATTCCCTGACTTCCATCAGTTTGCCGAATGAAACGGCTTCTTCCACCGGATTGATGTCGCGGCGTTGCAGGTTCTCAAGGATACAAATTTCCATGGCTTCGGCGTCGGAATACTCCTTGATAATTGCCTGAATGGTTGAACGTTCCGCCATCAGCGATGCCCGGTAACGCCTTTCGCCGCAGACGATTTCGTACTTTTCATCTTTTACCCTGAGCATAATGGGCTGGATAATGCCGAAATTGACAATACTCTTTGTCAATTCGTCCAAATCTTCTTCCGTCCGGTATTTTCTCGGATTGAAGGAGTTGCACACAATCCGGGAAAGGCAGATGTGTTGAATGACTTCAGGCGTTGCCGGTTTGTTCTCTACTGCGGCGGGATTTGCCTGTTTGTTTTCTTTCCCCATTTTCGTTTTGTCTGAAATTTTCTGTTTCATACCACTTGTTTTTAATTGATGAATACTGACTACTTACCGGCGAATTTATCACGCCATTCGCCGTTGGCGTATATGTTGAATCCGATGACTGCCGGATGGACTTCCCTAAGGCGTCGCGTAAATGCTTATCCTTCGTAGAAAGATAGAGCTTGTTTGTACAGATATTAGCCATAATTTTCGGCATTAAAGAGTTCGACAATCTTTTCCCTGTCTGTTTTTCCGCCCGCATTCATTAGCGGATGGAGGTAAAACCGGAGATGAACCGGCTGTCCGTAAGAAGTCCCCATCAGGTTACGGATATGATAACAGACGGCATGGTGGTTATCCGGTCTCTTTGTACTTGAATTTTCTTTTGTAGTTTGCATTTTATTCTGTTTTAATGGTTTGTTTATTTGTTATCATGTCATCACAGCCGTCCTTCGTCGGCATACGAATAATAGTTTTCGGAAGAGATGATCAGGTGGTCTGTCAGTCTGATACTAAATATGTTGCAGGCTTTTCTTACATTTTCTGTCATGCTGTCGTCGGGAGGGCTTGGCTGCAAATTCCCGGAAGGATGGTTGTGACAAAGTACTATCCCGGTTGCATTGGCCAGGATAGCCGCTTGCATGATGTGCCGTATATCCACAATGGTCTGGTCGATACACCCTTCCGACAGATGTGTTATACCCAGCAGCCTGTTGGCGCTATTGAGCAACAGGACTTTGAAAAACTCCCTGTATTCGATGGTTGAAGGGTCGAAGACTTCGTTTTCCACAAGGAGTTTGTAGATGCCGGAGGAGTTGTTTAAAAGCGGTCTTTCGGAGGGCTTGACCGCTGGCCGGTAGCTGATTTTCACTTCGCATACCGTCAACGCTTCACTGCTTGTTTTGTCATTCATGGTCAGAGACAGGTTAAAAGTGCGACAAATAAGAAGAGGGTGATAGCGATGGATACCAGCGTGACCGTCAGGCGGAAAACAAACCGGATAAATCCCCTTAGAAAAAGGATAGCGATGTATGCCCATAACGGATGGATGCCTGCTTCCCTGAGGCAGTAGAAACAACACATGAGCAGCAGGACGATGATGACCGTCCGGGCTGTCTTTTGGAAAATTGCTTTTTGCATGACTTTGTTGTTTTAATCATTCATTATTGATCAGGGAAGTTCCCTTTTCCGGGCAAAAAGAATCGTCCTGCCGGGATTGTCAAGGTTTTGAAGGGAAATACGACCCGAAGGGTGGAGATTTTCCTTCAAACCGCGAAGCGGCTTGACCTTGACAAGCCCGAAAAGGCAGGACGATACCTTTGCCCAAAGAAAAGGGGACTTCCGCCCCCCCTTTCTTTCTTCGCTTTAGATTCATGTGATTTTTTACTTTTTTTCTCTCCGACCGGGTTCTGGGCGGTCTAACTTGATCGTAAAGTCTTTGGTTAAATTCAGGGACAGTATTTCGTTCGTCACCTGTTTTGTGAAGATTTCAATCATTCTTATGAAAGTCTCCGCACTTTGTTCACCCCTGCTTATGTCTGTCAGCGTCTTTTCCCAGCTTCCCGCCATTTCCATATCGGCAACAGGCCTGTTTTTCACACAGTGATAGACGGCCAGTCCCTTTTCGGTGGGTACAAGGTTTCGCCCCCGCCGTTCGATATAACCGCAGGAGAATAGCGTTTCTATCATATGGGCGCGTGTTGCCGCCGTCCCCAATCCGGCTTCATCCGTTACCGCTAACAGGCTTGCTTCGGTATAAAGCGGCGGGGGAAGGGTTTTGCGCGTCAAAAGATTCCATCCGGAAATACGGACGGGTTCTCCTTCCGTACATACCGGAAAAACAGCCGTATCTTTTAATTCGCCTTCTCCCCTGTCCAATATCACCCGCCAACCCGGAACAACAATCCGCACCTGTTTTGATTCAAGAATGAACTTGCCGGCAGCGGCTTCCATCCGTATCACTTCCTCCCTGCAATCCGGTGCGAAGGCTTCCAGTGTCCGGCTGACAATCATTGCATAAACCGCTTTATCGTCTTTGGGGAGGTATCCCGGATAAATGCCGGTAGGGATCAGGGCATGATGGCAGAAAACAGCCGTCTTGCCCACGCTGCGGCGGTTCAGGTTTTCCCAGTCCATAGTACATAAACAGTCTGACATGCCACAGTAAACCGCCGTTTGCCGGAGGATTTTGGGGAGGATTTCAACAACCTCTTCGGGAACAATTCGGGAATCGGTCAAGGGATGGGACACCAATTTTTCTTCATGGAGTTTCCGTACAATTTCCATCGTTTTAGCTGCCGTAAAGCCATAGCGGATGTTTGCTTCCTTTTGCAAAGCCGTCAGACTGTAAAGCATGGGCGCCGGTTGAATACGGTTTTGTCTATCCGTTTTTGTGATTTGAGCCGTGTGGAAAGTTTTGAGGTAAGTGTAGGTTTTTTCTGCATTCCGCCTGTTTTTTGCTGTTCCGTCAAGTGTAAAACGGAGATATTGCCCGTCTTTTTCAAGCGTGATGTGATACTCAAAAAAGTGGGTGGAAACGAATTTACGGTGTTCCATAAAACGTGTGCAAATAGTTGCAAGTGTTGGCGTTTGCAGCCTGCCCAGCGGATGATTAACCATTCCGGTTGCCAGGGAAAACGCGCAGCCGGCATTGAGGTTGATCAGGTAATCCGCTTTTGCCCGGCAATCGGCGGCGGCGTAAAGATTGTCGTATAAAGCGCTTTCGCCGAGATTCTTAAAGCCTTCGCGGATGGCTTTGGCTGTCAGGGAGTTTATCCACAAGCGTTTGAACGGTTTTACACATTCGAGGTAAGCGTAAACAGTGCGGAACATCCATTCCCCCTCTTCTCCGGCGTCCGTTGCCACGATGATGCTTTTGCACTCGTCAAAGACCTGTTTGATGATGTTCAGTTGCCTGATTGCGCTTTTGTCCACAACCGCTCCCTTTGCGGTTTTCTTTTTGCGGACAGAGCAGGCAAGCGGTTCGGGGATGAAAGGCAAGTTTTCTTTTGCCAGACGGGGTTTCCCGTAATCCTCCGGTGGGGAAAGGCGGACAAGTTCCCCGTTAGTCCATACCAGTGTAAACCCGCGACCTTGAAAATAGCCGTCACCTTCGGGTTTTACATCTATATTCAAACTTAAAGCAATCTGTTGGGCGATACTTGCCTTGTCTGTAATAATGGCTATCATGTTGTGTACAATTACGAATTAAAAATGACGATGATAAAAAAATGACCGCTTCCCTTAAATAAGACGGAAAGCGGTCGATGAATAAAAAGTTATCGCTTCATATCCGCAGGGGAGACGCCGATGATTTCAAGTACCGGT